>SLQY01000297.1 GCA_007131235.1 Wenzhouxiangella sp. | reverse complement strand
GGAACGGTGACTTCCTACTCCGAGGAAACCGCGCGCACCGGTGGCGGTGTCAACCTGCGCGGGGTCAACATTGGCGGACGCAGCACCAACATCGGTGTTGGTGGCAGCCGGACTCAGGCTTACGTCGCCGTGGATCTGCGCGTGGTCGATGCCAATACCGGCGAGCTGGCCCACGTGCGCACCATTGAAGGCCGCACCTCGGATACCGGCGTGAATCTGCGCGCCAGCCGCGGCTGGATCGGTGGCAACCTGGCCCATGAGGAAAACACCCCGGCCGGTGAAGCCATTCGCGCAGCACTCATCGAGATCACCGACTACCTGGAGTGCGAAATGGTGTTGCAGACCTCGGCTTGCCGGTCCACGTACCAGCAGCGCGAAGATACCCGTCGCGAGCGCACGCGGGGTCGATTGAGGTTTTAAAACCAGCAGACATTGTGTAGTGAAGAGCGCCGCCCGGTTGGGCGGCGTTTCTTTTTTAGGGCTATCTGATTACTTGCTAGCCCGAACAACTCGGGGTTTTTATCAACGTCAATCTTGCAGACGGGCACTGATCCGGGTGAGTTGGGGAGCGACCGAGTCGCGGGCCTGGCGGGTGGCGTTCAAGACGGTGTATTCGATCTGTTCAAGGTCGGATGCGTCGATGCGCCGGCGTGCGGTCAGGTCGTAGGTGATGGTTTCTACCTGGACGGTGTAGGCGGTATCGGTACGACCATAGTATTCCAACTGTCTTTGGCCAGCCGGCATGGCGCGGGCGACCACGGCAAATCGCGCGCCTGCCTGGGTCGCTGCACGCGACAGGCCGGCCAGGTCAACGTCACTGCCACCGACCAGGCCAGACAGGCCGGAGACGAAGCCACGCTCGACAATGTCGTGCCCGTCAGCGCGCAGCGCTTGTTCGATTTCCCGAACCATGGGATCGACAAAGACCGGATCGCCAACACCAACGACGAGCACGCCCGCAGGCGGGGCGACTGCCGGTGCCGCCGGCCGCGGCGCTGGCATGGTGGTTTCGGCCGCAGCGGCTGGCTCGGCCGCGCGCGGCACAGCAGCCACCACCAGGGGCCGGTCATCGGCCGACTCATCTGCCTGCCCATCAAAAGCCCGCCCCGATCGGGTCGACGGGGCGGGTGCTTCTGACTGCGACGGCGTCGCTGCGGCAACGGCTGCCGACGGCTCCTGGCTGGTCGTGGGCGCATCCGCCTCTGCCCGCTCCATCTCGGTCGGGGTGTCGACGAGGCGCGCGGCAGCAGCGCTGATTGTCTCGACGGCAGGCGCTTCCTCGACCTGGGTCGCGTCCGCCGCGACCACCCGGTCGGTATCGCGACTGTCTTGCTCCACGGCACCCAGACCGCTCAGGGTCGAGTCGGCCCGGTCTATGTCTGCAGCGCTGCCGGATTCATCATGTTCCGACGTGGCCGCCGTTTCCGTCCAGTCATCGCGCTCGGCCAACGGTAGGTCAGCGGCCAGGCCGCTCTCTGCCGACCGCGGCGGCTCGGCCGGAGTCGGGGCGTCATCGTCGGCCTGACCGGAAAATGGCGAGGCAACCATGGCCGTGACCTGTCCCCATTGCTCAGGCATCAGGAAAATCAGGCTGGCTACGGCACCACCAACAAGGAGGAAAAGCCCGGCAGCCAGGCCGAGGAACAAGCCCAGGCCACCACCCTTGCTGCCAGCCGACGGCGGTCCCGAGCTGGCCGTGGTTGGCGGCGGCGTTGCCGCCGGATTGACCGCCTCGGTCGGGGGCGGCTCGGTTCCAGCGTCGACCGCGGCCGCGGCAATGGATCCCGAAGCGGCCAGGCGTGTCGGCTCGTCACCGGTGACGGCAGCAGGCGCGGCGGCCGAAGCGACCGCGGCAACCGGTTCCCGGGCCAGATCCGCCAGCAGGGCGTCGTAGTCCTGGTAGCGCTTGTTCGGATCCTGGGCCAGCATGCGGCCGAGCACACCGAAGGTACTCTGGTCGATTTTTTCATCCAGATCGGCCAGCACCGGGAAGTCCGAGGCCAGCAGGGTGCGGGCGGTATCCTCGATATCGCGACCAGGTACCAGGCGCTTGCCGGCCAGCATTTCGTAGTAAACCGCGCCGAGCGCAAAGATGTCGCCGCGGTGATCGGCCGGCTGACCGGTCATGACTTCCGGCGGCAGGTAGCCGGGCGTACCCATGATGTACTTGCTGATCTTGGGCTGCTGATCCGGATGGACAATGCTGGCGATGCCAAAGTCGGTCAGGATGGCGCGACCACGGCGGTCAATCATGATGTTGCCGGGCTTGATGTCGCGATGAACGATGTTTTCCTCGTGGGCAGCCTTGAGCGCCTCGGCCGACTCGATGACGATTCGAAGCGCCTGCTCGGGCATCAGGCGCTTGTCGCGAGCCAGGCGTTCGGCCAGCGATTCGCCGTCGATGAACTCCATGACGAAGTAAGGGCGCCCCTCGTCCTCGTCGGCCAGGAAAATCTGGGCGATATGCGGATGGTTGAGGGCGGCCACGTTGCGCGCCTCGCGCAAGAAGCGTGTCACCGTAATCTCGTCCTCGCTGAGCTCGTCACTCAGGCACTTGATGGCAATAAAGCGCTCAAGCTTGGGATCGACGGCCTTGTAGACCACGCCCATGCCACCGCGGCCGAGCTCGCTGATGATGTGATAACGACCGAGAACCTTGGCCATGAAAACCTCCAAAATAAAAAAACCTGCAACAGGCTGTAGGTCGGACCATAGACCTGGCAACCTGGTTGCTTGCCGGGTTAATGACCGTCGACCGCTATTCGAGTGTCCACCCTTATTACGAAGAGTGCAAACGGTTTCAGCCACGGCCACAATTTCGGCGCGACTTGCGTAATGATGGCTGCACCCTGAAACCGTCAGCCACCGTGACCCGCATCGAACAACCCATTGCCACCCTGCGCGCGCTTCATCCAGGCGCCCTGCCCGCCGAGGTCGAAGTGCCCGGCCCGGGCCTTGTTATCGGGCGCGATGCACGCTGCTCCGGCCTGGTCATCCGTCGCGACGGGGTTTCGCGCCAGCACTGCTGGGTCGGGCGCATGCCTGACGGCCACTGGGCGGTGCGCGATCTGGGCTCGCGCAACGGGGTTTACGTCAACGGTCAATGCATCGACGGCGAGCAGATCCTGGCAGCCGGCGATGTCATCGGTCTGGGACGGTCCCGGCTGGCCGACCTGTCCGTCAGCATCAACGGTCATCAACGCCAAGTGGTACTGGGCGGGCCAGGGCCGTGGCGTCTGGGTCGTGACCTGGACTGCGAGCTCAGTCTCCCGGCCGATCCCGGCGTCAGCCAGCATCACGCCACGCTCAGTCGCCACGGCCAGGACCTGGTACTGGAAGACAGCGGCAGCCGCAACGGCACCTGGATGGAGGGACGTCGCATCCGTCGAACCCGCCTGCACACCGACGCAATCATCATCATGGCCGGCAGCCGGCTGCGCCTGGACGCCATCGCTCCCGAGCCTCGATGGAGCGTGACCACCCTGGACCAGGCGCTGGGAGTGAAGGCCGACGCGCTGG
>SLQY01000266.1 GCA_007131235.1 Wenzhouxiangella sp. | reverse complement strand
TAATGCCGCCGTTGAGCACGCCCGGAAAGGCTTCATGGTGCGGCTCGGGCGTCCAGTCGGCCACGACCTTGTCGCCGTCGACGAAAGAGCGAATACGCAGCCCTTTTTCGTTGGCCGGCCCACAACCGAAACAGGCGTTGTCAGGGGCCCAGGTTTCCTGCAGGCATTTGTCGGTGCGGGTCATGGAGTGGTTCCGTTGCGGCAATCCGGGCATTTTAACGCGGGGTGGGGAGAGGGAGAGATGGGGAGAAGCGAAGTCGGCCGGACATGAGCGAAAGCCAGGCTGGTGAAGATGGATTCAACATGGTCCCGGGCCGCACGCAGGTGCCTGTCGCGTGGCATGTTGTGGACTGCCGTAAACCGGAAACCGGGGTCTATCTGTCCAACGCAAAACTCAAATCCACCCCGGTGTCGCGTTCACCCGAGACCACTCGCACACCCCAACGGCGCGACAGCTCGTAACGGCCGGATAGCACATTGCCGGCCTCGAACAAACCGATACCGTAGCTGACGAAAAGGCGTGGCAGCAGATAGAAACCGACGTTGACCGCGCCCTGGCCGCCGGCGTGGTCGAAATCGGCACCGGTGACAACGTAGGCCAGCGCTTTTTCTTCGCTGGTCGGCGGCTCGGTAAACAGGCTGATGGTCGGATTGCGAGCCGGGCCGCGGATATGCACGCCAGCCTCGTCTACCTGCGGGTCGCCGAAAATATCGCGGATGGCGCGAATGTCCAGCCGCGGGTTATCCAGCGGATGGCCGGTAAACAGGATCTCGCCATCGCGAATCTCCAGGTTCTGGCCATAGGCGCGGTAAGACCCTTGCGGAAGCCGAATCAACCCGCGGCCGCGCGGCAGGGCGCTGTTGGGCTCCCATAACAGCTCGATACCACCGGCCAGCTGGGTCTGCATGCCGATGGCGGCCAGGCGAGCATCTTCTCCCAAGTGTATGCCCAGCCTGCCTTGCAGGCGCACCTCCGGCTCGTCATCATCATCAACGGTCTCACCGAGCACGCGCACATCGTCGGAGGCCGAAACCCGATCTTCGCTGCCCGGCGGCAGGCCAGCACGCAGGTGATCGATGTGAATGTCGCCATCCAGGTCAAGCACATCGGCGCGGCTGGCCAGGCGCAGCCGGGGACTGGCCTGCAAGGTCAACCAGCCGGCATCGGCAAAGGCGAAACGCTCGCCGTCAATGGCCAATTCAAAGACCATCTGCCCATCCTCCTGGCCGAGTTCACCGTTGACACTCAGGTGACCTGGCCCGGACAGCATGCGCCCGCTCACACGACCACGATCGTTGGCGCCGTCGAGGTCGATTTCGATGTCACTGACGCGCAACCCCAGCGGCGCGTGGACGACCAGGCCATCGCGCACGCGCGCCTGGCCCTGGATCGACGGCGCCAGCAGCGGGCCATCCAGGCGCAAATCACCGCTCAAGCGGCCGCCAAGCTGGTCAAGCTCGGCAACCAGGCGGTTGAACACGCCGATATCCGGCAGATCAATGCGTGCTTCGGCTGCCACGCTGGCCTCGGAAAGGTCGTTCAAATCGACCAGGCGAGCCTGGCCGCGCAGGTGACTGTCGCCCTCGAGCATGGCATCCAGATCAATCAGGAATTCTCCGTTATCCGGGCTGATATCAAGCCGCATGCCTTCAATGGCCAGCAGTACCTGGTCAGAATCCAGCGGCTTAAGGGCACCGGCATCAAGCGCCAGGAAACCACTGAGATGGGACAGCCCATCGTCCTTGTTCCAGGCAGCCTGCAACTCGGCCGACAGACGGTTGCTGAGGTGGAAGGTGGGGTCCAGCGCCAGCAGCATGAGGTCCATGGGTACTTGCTCGATCCCCAGGTCCAGACGGCTGTCGTCGTCAATTTCCAGGCGACGCAGGCAGATCCGACCGCTGCGCGTAGCCGAGTCGACCAGGCAGCCGGGGCCTGCGCTGATCAGTCCTGGACTGGCGCTCATGGCCAGCGGCTGGCTCAGCGCCCAGTCCCCGGCCAGGGTCTCGGCCAGGTAAAGACGCTCGAGCGTTCCTTCCCAGGCACGTCCGCCGACCAGGCAGTCCGGCAGGGCACCGCCGCCGGCCAGGTCCAGGCTGGCCCGCTGGGCACCGATATTGAGACCAAAGCGATGCGAACGACAGCTGCCATTAAGCTCGAACTCGATGCGATCCAGTCGCTCCCAGGGATTGAGGTCGAGGTCATCAACGGTCAGGCTTACCGCCACCTGGGGCGGCTCGTTCCAGTCGATGCTGGCGCTGAGAACGGCTTCGCTCAGGGTGATGTCGCCCACCGCGCCGGCCTCGAGAAGACCGTCGGCTTGCAGGCGTCGGGCGAAGGGATCGAAACGGCCTTCCAGCGCCAGGGCACCCGACAGCTCGGGCCAGACCTGGTTGAGCATCGCCCCGTCCAGGCGCCACTGCCACTCGCGCCCATCACGGCTGTCGATGGTCAGGCGATTGTCTCCAAAATCCAGGGCCAGGTCGCCGGCCTCGGGACGCTCTTGGTGAATGGCGATCGCACCCTGTCCACTGACCGGCTGACCGCGCAAATTGCCGTCGAGGTTGATCAGATCAACTTCAAGATCGGTGGGTGAGTCAAAACGCACTTCCAGCTGGCTGCTGAGCCTGCCGGGCAGTTCAGGCACGAACTGACCGGGGTCGGCATCGATCACGGCAACGCTCAGCGCGCCGCGCGGCTCCGGCGCCCAGCCGACTTCGCCGCTGACCTCGATGCTGCCGTATCGATCCGCGTCCAGGTGGAGGCGCTGAACGCTGGCCTGGCTTTCGTCGCCACGGGCCTCGGCGCGCACCCGCACCGGCGGCTGACCCAGGGCACGCAGCAGGGCATCCAGCTCCAGCTGCCAGTCACTGATCGCGCCGGTCAGGCGTACCCGGCCCGACTCGCTGGAAAACAGCCGCTCGGCCGCTTCGGCCACCGGCGGCCAGTACAGGTCGCGCCAGTCCAGCGCCAGGTCAAGCCGGTCATTTTCGGGCTCGAAGTAACCGGAGCCGGTCAGGGTCAGCGCGGTCGGCGGCGCGCTCAACTCCAGCGCCTCCAGGCGGAAGGTATCGCCAGCGGCCACCAGCTCGAGCCGACCGCCAAGGCGGGCACTTTGCGGCCATTCCGGAAAGACTTCGGTGAGGTCCAGACCGTCGAGGCGCACGTTCAGGGCTGCATCCAGCTCGCTGCTGATCAACATGCGCCCGCGCGCCTCGAGCACGCCGCGGAGGGCTTCAATGCGAAGCGCATCAATGCGCAGTTCACGGGTATCGCCACTGAGCTCGGCCACAATGCGATTGGACGGAACATCCGGCCCCTCGACGCGCGCGCCGACACGCGCGGTCCAGGCCGACAGACCGCCGTCGGCATTGAGAACAATATCGCGCACCTGGTAGTCAAGCTCGGGCCATCCGCCGAACTCCCCCTCCAACTGCACGTTGGCGTCAAAGTCCCCGGGCAGTCCGCGCAGGCGTATACGTCCCTCGGCCGGCACTGGCCCCTGCGTTTCCAGCGCTATTTCCAGCGCCGC
>SLQY01000309.1 GCA_007131235.1 Wenzhouxiangella sp. | reverse complement strand
CGGTCCTCGACTTCAACGAACTCCGCGAACGCCTCGACCTCATCGTACAGGCGCTTGAACATCTTCGCCGAGATGAAATAGATCAGCGTATCTTCGGCAGCGCGCGCCGGGAAGCGCGCCGGCCGGGACGTCAGCAGGCTGAACTGGCCGAAGATTTCACCTTCATCGAGCCGGTTATAGAACGCACCACTGCGCCGGAACAGCTCGACGGCGCCCTTGCGGACAAAGCCGAGCGCATCGATCTCCTGGCCGGCCGTCACAATGTCAGTGCCGGCCCGGTAGTAGGCAATCTCGACTTCGCCGGCGGCTGCGTCCAGCAAGCCTTCAGGCAGAAAGCTGAACGGCGGATGCCGCCGCAACTGTTCGCGGATTTCGAGTTGTTCAACTTCCACGGCTTGTCCCCAGCTCGATCATGTTTTCATCCTAGAGGAACAGCTACCGACGTGCAGGGGATACCGGCGCATTTGCCGGCAAGCGGTGTTGATCGGGCGATGGATTGGGGAATCTATGCCTCGGGGTTCCGGTTTCCGGTTGCCCTTTTGCCCTTTTGCCCTTTCGCCCTTTCGCCCTTTCGCCCAATCACTTTCCACGCCCTTTTGACCCCGATCAATCATCCGGGCCCTCGCATCATGCACACTGCATAACCATGACTACTCCCAGAAAATCCCTTTCCCTCGCCCTGATCGGCAGCGGTGGTGCCGGCGTGATGACCGCAGGGCAGGTGCTGCTCGATGCGGCGGCGCGCTGTGGGCTGTATGGATTGATGACCCGCTCGACCGGGCCGCAGATTCGCGGCGGCGAGGCCGCTGCCATTCTGCGCCTGGCCACCCATCCGGTGGCCTGCCAGGCCGATACCCTGGACTTGCTGGTGGCACTGGACTTCAACCAGGCCGAGCGCTTTGCCAGCGAACTCATCCTGGGCGAGGACAGCACAGTCATCCTCGACTCCGCCGCAGGCGAGCCTCCGGCATGGATCTCAACCAGCGGTGCCCGGCTCGTCGAGGTGGCGCTGGCCGAGATGGCCAGAAGCGAGCGCGGCGTGCGCGTCAACACCATCGCAATCGGCCTGGTCAGCGACTTGCTTGGACTGCCCCGGCAGGAAACCCGGCGCGTGCTCGCAGGCCTGTTCGAGGCCAAGGGCTCGCGCCTGGTCGAGGCGGCCGGCACGGGTCTGGACCTGGGCCAGGCGGCGGCAGAAGGACTAGCGCTTGAAGGGCTAATGCTGGACAGCGCCTCAACTGGAAAGCGCTGGCTAGTCACCGGCAACGAGGCCACCGGCTATGGTGCGCTGGCCGGCGGCGTGCGGTTCTGTGCTGCCTACCCGATCACGCCATCGACCGAGATCCAGGAGTGGCTGGCTGGCGCCCTGCCCCCGGTCGGCGGCACGCTGGTCCAGGCCGAGGATGAACTGGCCTCGATCAACATGTGCATCGGCGCCTCTTTCGGTGGGGTGCCGGCGATGACCGCCACCTCCGGTCCGGGTCTGTCGCTGATGGTCGAAGCGCTGGGCCTGGCCACGGCCGCCGAGATTCCGCTGCTGGTCGCCAACGTCATGCGCGGCGGGCCATCGACCGGCATTCCCACCAAGTCGGAGCAATCCGACCTGAACCTGGCCCTGCACGGGGCCCATGGCGATGCCCCGCGCCTGGTCATTGCACCAACGGATTTAAGCGACTGCGCGCCAGCTGCCCACTGGGCGGTATCGCTGGCCGAGCAACTGCAATGCCCGGCCATCCTGCTCACCGATCAATTCCTCGGCCAGGCCCGCGGGATCATCGACTCCCCGAAGCTGCCAACCGCCGCGGCCGGGCGCCGACGGGCAGGCGAACAGCGCACCAACTACCAGCGCTTTGCTGCCAGCGCCGATGGCATTGCCGAGATGGCCATTCCCGGCACCGCCGGCGGCGGCTACACGGCCACCGGTTTAAGCCACAGTGCCAGCGGCCGCCCGTCGACCCTGGCCGCCGATCACATGGCACAGCTGGCCAGGCGACAACACAAACTCGATGCCTTCGACTACGGCCCGCGCTGGGCTGATATGGAAGGCGAAGGCACGATCGCCCTGGTCTGCTTCGGCTCGGTCACCGGCGCTTGTCGCGAGGCGATGACCAGGCTCGCTGACGCCGGTCAGCCGGTGCGCCTGGTTGCGCTGCGCCTGCTGTCACCGCTGCGGGCCGAGGCACTGAACGCCGCCCTGAACGGCATCGATCAGGCCCTGGTCATCGAACAGAACCATTCGGGCCAGCTTTTGCACTATTTGAAAAGCCGGGTCGACAATCCAGCACGCCTGCACGGCCTGTCCCGACCCGGTCCACTGAATTTTCGGCCCGGCGAGATCGCCGGGGCCGTTATCAACTTAAAGCAGGAGCAGGCCGCATGAGCAGTGCCGCATCCATCGAGCTGTCCGTGCTCTCAGCCAAGGACTACAAGTCCGACTACAGCCCGGTCTGGTGCCCGGGCTGCGGCGATTTCGGCGTGCTCAATGCGCTGGCCAAAGCCCTGGCCGCACTGGAGCTGAAGCCCGAGAACACCGCCATGGTCGCCGGCATCGGTTGCTCATCTCGACTGGCCGCCTACGTCAACGCCTACGGCCTGCACGGTGTCCACGGTCGCGCCCTGCCCGTGGCTACCGGCCTGAAAGTGGCTCGACCCGATCTGACCGTGATCGCCGCTGGCGGCGACGGCGACGGATTTTCCATCGGCGGCAATCACTTTCTGCATGCCTGCCGGCGCAATGTCGATTTCACCTACCTGGTCATGGACAACAGCGTCTACGGCATGACCAAGGGCCAGGCCTCGCCGACGACTGAATGCGACTGGACCGGCAGCAAGCTTTCGCCCACCGGCACCCGTCAGCCGGCCCTGAAGCCGCTGGAGCTGGCCCTGACCGCCGGCGCCCCGTTCATCGCCCGTGCTTTTTCCAACGCCCCCAACGAATTGGCCCGGATCATCACCGATGCGATCGAGTTTCCGGGCTTTGCCTTCGTTCAGATTCTCTCGCCGTGCATCACCTACCGGCCTGAGCAGCTGGCCTGGAAAAAGCGCATTCACGCCGACCTGGAGCCAACGGACGACCGCCGCCAGGCCATGCTCACCCTGCTCGACGACGACGGCTTCGGCACCGGCATCCTGTACCGCGCCAGGCGCCCGACCTGGCAGTCCGACCAACCCTCCCACGTCAGCCCAGCCAGCCTCGCCCGGGCCTTCGAGGTGACATCATGAAACCGACCGAACACCTGGGCAGCTTTCTGGCCCATGCCGTGGTCCTGGAAGACGAAGCGGCGCAGCGCTACGATGAGCTGGCCCTGGCCATGCAGCAACACAACAACCCGACCGTGGCCGAGCTGTTCGAGCGCATGGCCGGCTACTCGCGCTTGCACCGCGCCGAAGCCACTGAACTGGCCGAACGCTACGCCGGCGGCCTGCCCGCGCTGAAACCCTGGGAGTTCGACTGGCCCGGCATGGAAAGCCCGGAAAGCGCGACCATGGACGCCAGCCACTACCTGATGACCGCCCACCATGCCCTGAAACTGGCCCTTT
>SLQY01000346.1 GCA_007131235.1 Wenzhouxiangella sp. | reverse complement strand
CTGGGAGGATGTGGAGAGTGACCGGGCTTTTTCTTACCGGTTAAGAGAGGAGTTACGGCGTCGTGATAACCGGTTGCGCAATCGTGATACCCGGTTGTGGGTTATTGACGGCAGGAAGGGGGAGGGCGAAGACGATAAAGAGGATCCCTTCGGTATTTTTGCACCGGATACGCTGGCGTTACGTTACTGGGGCCGGCCTGGCCGGGAGCATGTGCACCTGCTGGGTGAGCTGACGGACTGCGATTTTACCGATGCGTTCGAGAGCCCTCTTGATGAAAATAACAGCAGTATTCTCAACCGGTTACAGTTGGATATCCTTAAAAGAGAACCGGAACGGGATATAAAGGACGGAAATAACGGAAAGAATGGGAATCACTATTACAACGGGGAGAGCTGTGAAGGCCGGGACAACGGTGAAAACGGCGAAGGCGGAAAAGACGGACTCAACGGCAACAATGTTGATGATGGCGATACGGTTCTTTTACCTCCGGATGATTCAATCCGTATCGTTGCGGCGCCGTCGGTGCGGCGGGAGGTTGAGTGGGTTTCCGATGAGATATGGCGACTGATGAGCCGCGATGATGATAAAAATAATAATGATAGTTGTAGTGATGGTGGTGATAACGTTAATATACCACTTCGATTCAGCGACATAGCAATTATTGTAAATAGTGCTTCCAGGGATATTTATCTGCCGCAGATTGATGCGGTTTTTTCGGCGAACCATAATCTGCCGTGCAGTGTTTCCGATCTGCCGGGGAGTGCCGGTAGCAGAATTATCGAAGCCATGGGGCTTTTGTTGAAACTGCCCTTTGGCCGGCTCTCCCGGGCCGAGATGCTGAATTTTATGGGTCATCCGGCGGTTATCGGAGGTTTTGACGATTTAAGGGCCGAAGATTTTGCGGTTTTTGCCGAGAGACTGGGGATAGTTTTCGGGGCCCATCACCAGGAGCATAAAGGGACTTATATAGATGAGGATGTTTTTAACTGGGATCAGGGTATTCGGCGGCTGGCGCTGGGGTCTTTTATGACCGGGGAGAAGAGCGGCGGGATGGATATTTTTGAGGCAGGTGAAGGTGGTTCCATGTTGCTGGTGGAAGAGGTTGCCAGCGATGGTGCGATGGCGGCAGCTCGGTTCGGGCTTCTTGCCCGTTCACTGCTGGCCGATGCCCTGTATGTCCGCAACCGGGAGATGTCTTTGAGCGGTTGGCTGGAGTTTTACCGGCGACAGATAAAAACTTATTTTCAGCCGACTGACAGTGGTGAGGTGCGGGAGGCTATGCTTTTAAGCCAGGCACTGGTCCGGCTGGAAAGTATGGATTTGGGCGGTATGGTCAGCGGCCGCGTCGCGGCGGAGATTGCCGGCCGTATTGTGGAGGAGCTGGAAGGCGGGCGGGGACGTTATCTGGCTGAAGGAGTTGTTGTCTCATCGTTCCTGCCTATGCGGGCTATACCGTTCAGGGTTGTTTTTGTGCTGGGGCTGGGCGAAGGACTTTTCCCTGCTTCTGCTCAGCGCGATGCTCTGGATTTACGGGCGGTGCGCAGGCGGGCCGGCGATGTTGATCCGGCCGAGCGTGACCGCTATATGTTTTTGGAGACTCTGTTGTGTACAAGGGATAAGTTTTATCTCTCTTATGTGGGGCGTGACGAGCATACCGGCGAACCGCTCCAGCCATCAGCGGTTGTGCAGGAACTGCTCCATATGCTGAAGCTGGGTTATCTGGGCGAAGAAGGGGTAAATGGCCTTTCTGTAGAGCCGCCTCTGGCGCTCCGTCGTTATGACGAGGATTTCGCCAGGCGGGAAACTTTTCTGGATGAAGCTATTGTGGAGGCGCGGATTAGGGAGATTGCCGTTAGCTCTAAAGAAGGGAGAGGTGATGTGCCAGGGGAAAGGCCGACTCCTCTTCCCGATTTGAGCACTATTCTTATGGCGATGCCTGAGAACCGGGCGGCACTTTCAGAGATGCTTAACTTTCCGGGCGAAAAGCATGATTCAGAGCGGCGGGAGCGCGAGGGCGCCGATGATTCGCCTGTCAGTCTGTCTGTTCCGGTATTAAGAGCTTTCCTTGAGTGTCCCATGCAGGGTTGGGCAAAGGCGGTGCTCGGCCTTGAAGGGGATGGTGATGACTTCGCCGATGTGGAGGAAGAGGATTTTGAGATTGGCAGGATGGCGGAGACGTCGCTTTTAAATGCTGTTATCTATGAGTCACTAAGCGGTGGATTGCCACCGGATGATATTTATCGGCAAAAAGCCCTTCGGCTTAGGCTGGCAGGAAAGATACCTGTTGGTGATTTAGGCAGGATACTGGAAAGGCATCACCTTAATGTTTTAGATGGCTGGCTTGAAGTGGTGGAAGGGATGCAAGAGGCAGGAGGCAGGGAAGTCGGTTTCTCTGAAAAAGATACGAATGAAGACGGTGATGTCGTCGGGCATACCGCGGAATTTTCTAAAGGTGATGATTCTGCTGCTGATAACTGTGATGGTAGCGGGGATGACGGTCGGGTAGCTTTTATTATTGAACGGTTGCGGTTCGGTCACTCCTACCGCCACGAGACAGCGACCGAGGTGTTGGATCCGTTGTTGCTGAAAGTGCCCGTTTCTGGTTGCGGTGATGAAAACGCCAAAGCTGATTGTGATGCGGAAAATAGCCATGAAGAAGATAAGAATATGATTTCGGTGAGTCTGGGCGGCTTGCTGGATGGTCTTTTTGACGGACGTAAAGGGGTCGTTCTTTTCCGTCCGAAAAAGTTTGAGAAGAAAAAAGACGAAAATACCGTTACAGCCAACATCCGCTATTTCCTCCGGGGTGTTGTCGGCCTTGAATTAATGGCTGCCGCCGGAGTCGCCGGAACCGGAGAGAGGCAGGTTGTGATTTGCTATTCGGACGGTGAAAATAGTGGAGCTATGAGGTTTACCCTAAAGCCGGCCAGTCAAGAGAAGGCGCAGGCATGGCTTGCTGACGTTGTTGCAGAGCTTTACGACGGCCCCCATGACTATCTTTTGCCTTATGAGGCGGTTTTTAAGGAGTTTTGGAGAAGAAATAAAGATTACTTCCTGAATAAAAAAAGCGGCGATAATAATCCTGAGCCGAAGGCATCAGAGGTTGCCGATAAAGAGCAGGCGATGGATAATAAGGATGACAAGAGGGATAAAATTGACGGTGAAGCTATTTGTGGTTTTGTCAGGGATTTGGTAGGTAAAGAGCGTTCCAATTTTTCCAGTGACTGGGGGCCGGTACCCTATCCCCGCAGTTATGAGCCGCCGGATCCTGACAAGGCGGCGGAGATAGCTGAACGGATGATGAGACCGCTTCTTGACCAAATTAGCGGCGTGGAGGTTTTTTGATGGGCAGTATTTTCTATCCTAAACCGGATATTCTTGCCGACACGGCTCTTGAGCAGGGGCATGCGGTGATTGAGGCTTCGGCGGGGACCGGGAAGACCTATACCCTGGAACACCTGGTAATTGACCTTATTATTAAGCATAAGGCAAATATTGAGGAGGTTCTGGTGGTTACCTTTACCGACGCCGCCACCAGGGAGCTGCGGGAGCGGGTGCGTT
>SLQY01000314.1 GCA_007131235.1 Wenzhouxiangella sp. | reverse complement strand
CCGAGCATGGGCGGGCGTGGGCCGGCCAGCAGCCAGCCAGCCAGGACGAGGCAGGCCAGCAAAAAAACCAGTAACGCGGCCTGGGGCCAGCGCTTGAATTCAGCCATCAGTCGCTCGACGGCGGAACCAGGTGGCACCAAACAGCAGCAGCAGCGCGATGGCCAGGCCGATCCACATCTCGGGACGGGCCAGGTAGCCCAGTACCGTGCTGTAGTTCATGAACAGATCCTCGCTGAATTCGATCGACTGGAGCTGGCCACCGAATTCGATGTTCACGCTCATTGGCAGGACACCGCTGCCCAAGCGCTTGAGCATGATCAATCCCAGGTTGAAGCCGGGCAGGGTGAAGCTGGTAATCAGGGTCCAGGCATGCTGGGCGATCGCCAGACCGGCAGGAATGGCGATGGCGATGAGGATGGGCAGCCGCGGGGCCCATGACGAGCAGAACAGGAGCCAGGCGTAAATCGGCATCAGCCACAAGGCTTGCACCAGCATGCCCAGAAGCATCACGCTCCACAGGCGCGGCAGACTGGCTGGAAACCAGAAGGTGGTCAGCGGGTTGACGCCGGCCAGCAGTCCATACACGGTTGCGATCAGCAACAGCAGGACGTGGGTCAACACGATGGCCGCGAAGAACAGGGCCGGAACCAGCAGGCAGGCGCTGGCCAGCTTGGAAGCGACGGTCATGCCGTCGGAAACCGGCAGCGATTTCCAGAACAGGATGGAGCGGTCCTTGCGGTCGTCGAACAGGCTGCCTGACAAGTAAAACAGGATGATCAAAAGCATGATCTGGAAAAAGATCGCCGACACCGAAAACAGCGCGCCCGAGACCAGTAGTCTTTTCTGCTCCACCGGTTGTTCGGCCAGCTGGCGCAGCATGTCGCTGGTAAACGCCATTTCCGCGTCGAAGCGTCCGCCGATGATCAGCGAGAAGACAACGAACAGGAGAATCAGGGCACTGATGCCCAGTGGCGCCCACTTGAATGCAACCGGGCTTTCCCACAGTTCCCGACGCAGCAGCGTCGACAGCGTGCCAAGGGTTCGATTGCTCATCCGGTAGTCTCCGTGGCCGGTGCAGGTTCGGTGCCCATCAGGGCGACAAAGAGGTCGGCGACACTGGGCTTGTGGGTTTCGCCCAGGGCCTTGATCTGTGCCATGTCGGCGCGGTCGAACAGGAAGATGTGACGGCCGAACAGCACTCGTTCGTGCAGCGGTCCCAGCGCACGGGCCTGGTCGGCCTGGTCTGAACGGACCATGAGCTCGACATAGCGCTCGTGAACCTCGTCCATGGTGCTGTTGAGTATGAGCTTGCCGTCGCGAATGAAGATCAGATCGGTCAGGATGTGCTCGACTTCCTCGACCTGGTGAGTCGTGATCAGGATGGTGCGTTGCTCATCGAAATACTCGTTGAGCAGGTTGGAATAGAACTGCTTGCGGAACAGGATGTCCAGGCCCAGGGTTGGCTCATCCAGAATCAGCAGGCGGGCGTCGATGGCCATGACCAGGGCCAGGTGCAGCTGCACGACCATGCCCTTGGACAACGCCCGTATTCTGCTTTCCGGGCGCACCTTGCTGTTTTTCAAGAAATGCATGCAGCGTTCGCGCGAAAACCGGGGATGAAGACGTTCGGTCAGGTCAATGATCTGGCTGACCCGCGCCCAGCGCGGCAAAACGGCGACATCGGCGATAAAGCAGACCTGCTCCATCAGGCGGTCGCGCTGGCGGGCCGGGTCCAGGCCCATCACCGTCAGCTCGCCGTCAAACTTGCTCAAGCCCAGAATGGCCTTCAGCGCGGTGGTCTTGCCGGCACCGTTCGGGCCGATCAGCCCGACGATGCGCCCTTCCGGGATATCGAGGTCGATTCCGTCGAGTGCACGCGTGCTGCCGAAATGCCTCTGCAGATTGCGTGCCTTGATCGTCATTTCCATGGGATTGAAGAACCTTGGTTTATTGAGAGTCAGACTGACGCAGATCTTCCAGCGTCAAACCCAGCTGCTTGAGACGACTGGCCAGGCGCGGCCATTCCTCTTTCAGAAAACGCTCGCGCTCGCTGGCCAGGAGGCGCGCGCGGGCCCCTTCACGAACAAACATGCCAACGCCACGGCGCTTTTCGATCAGATCATCTTCAACCAGCGACTGGTAAGCCTTGGATACGGTCAGTGGGTTGACTTGGAAATCGACCGCGACCTGGCGAACAGACGGCAGTGGCTGCCCCTCTTCAAGCGTGCTGTCGAGGATGGCAGCCACGGTTTTCTCCCGCAGCTGCCAGTAGATCGGCTGGTTGTCGTCCCAGTTGGCGCTCATTAGCCACCTTGGCGAGGCAGGGGGAACAGCGGCATCAAGCCACGCAGCTTGCGGCCTTCTGCCGGCTTGATCCGGCTCTGACGAGCCTTCTCGGCCGCCGCTCCCTGTTCGGGGTTGCGCTCTTCCGGCAATGTGGCCATGACTTCCACGGCAGGCGCTTCCCCGGCTTCGGCGCGGAGCATGTCTTCCCGGCCCTTGAAGTCCGAGGCAAAGGCCAGGACCATGCAGATGGCCGCAGCAATGGCCGCCAGGCCATGCGGGATCTCCAGGGTCTTGCGTTTGACGACAGGCAACATGGCGCTCTCCTAAAGTTTTGTGATCGTGTTGGTGTGTTAGTCTAGTAGAACACCAGAACAGAGTCAAGTGTTTTTTGGTGCAGGGCTGGAGAGGGGGAGATAGATGGGCTTTGGCAGCTTGGGTGGGGTTCTGGTAAAATTATCGGTTTGAACCACCACGCGGGCATGGTGGTCGTATCTCAGCATTCACGACATTCCCATCCTTTTCAAAGCGTTTTTCCAAGGAGATTCAAATCTAATGCGAATCAAGCAAATTATTGTTGCCGGTATGGCAGCCTCGTTCATTGCCGCGCCTGCCATGGGCAACGAATTCGACTCGATGGAAGATCGGGTCAGCTACATGATCGGCATGGATATCGGCCAGTCGCTGGCGGAGCAAGACATGGACCTGAACATCGATGTCCTGGTCGAAGCTCTCAATGCCAGTTACACCGGCGAAGGTCTGCGCATGACCCAGGAAGAAGCCCTGGCTGTTCGTAACGAGTTCATGCAGGCCCGCCAGGCCGAGATGGAACAGCAGCGCGATCGCGACGCGGCCCGCAACCTCGAAGAAGGGCAGGCTTTCCTGGCCCAGAATCGTGACCGCGACGATGTGACCGAAACCGAGTCAGGCCTGCAGTACCGCGTCATTGAGGCCGGAGAAGGACGAAGCCCGGCAGCAGACGATGTTGTTACCGTGCATTACCGTGGCACCTTGCTCAACGGCACGCAGTTCGACAGCTCTTTCGACCGCGGTGAGCCGGCCACTTTCGCCCTCAACCAGGTGATCCCGGGCTGGACGGAAGGCGTGCAGCTGATGCAGGAAGGTGCCCGCTTCGAATTCTTCATTCCGGCCGACCTGGCCTATGGTGAAATGGGCCGCCCGGGTCCGATCGGTCCCAACTCGACGCTGATCTTCGAAGTCGAGTTGATTGAAGTCCAGGGCGACTGAGCAATTCAGGACTGAAAGCAATGGGCTCACTGCAGGATGCCCTGCTCAAGGCAGGGCTGGCTGACGAACAGCAAATCGAGAAGGCGCGCAGCAAGCCTGCGCGCTCTACCCCCAAGAAAAAAGGCACCTCCCGGCCGGTGGGAAAGCGAAAACCGATTCGCGCTGGCAAGGCCGGTGCCGCTCAGCCAAAGCAATCCACCAGCGCCGAGTCGGATCTGGCCCGCGCCTACAAGGCTCGCCAGCGAGCCGAGGCACAGGAAAAAGAGGCGCAAAAACAGCGCCGGGTCAAGGCGCAGGAAGAGCGTCGCCAACGCAATATCAAGCTCGATGCGTTGATTCAGGGCAGTACCCTCAATCGCAAGGAAGCGGAGCTGCCGCGCTATTTCGAGCACCTCGGTCGGATTCGCCGCGTGCTGTGCACGCCAGAGCAGCGAGACCAGCTCAATCGTGGAGAAATCGGCGTGGTCAACCTGCGCGGCAGCTATCTGCTGGTTGCGCTGGAAACCCTGCACCAGTATCGAGAGCTAGCCCCCGACCTGGTACCCGACCTGGCTGGCAAGGATGAGCCGGAAGACGATGGCAGTCACTATCCCCCGGTACCGGATGATTTGATCTGGTAAGCCCGATGATTTGATCTGGTCAGCGTTAATACGCCAGATTCGGCCTCAAGAACTTCTCCGCCTGCTCCAGGCTGATGTCTTTTCTCCTGGCGTAATCCTCGACCTGGTCGCGATCCAGCTTGCCGACGACGAAATACTTTGATTCCGGATGGCCGAAGTAGTAGCCGCTGACAGCCGCCGTCGGCAGCATGGCAAAGCTTTCGGTCAGGGTCATGCCGACCCGCCCGGGTGCGTCGAGCAGATCGAAAATCTTGGTTTTCTCGCTATGGTCTGGGCAAGCCGGGTAACCTGGCGCCGGTCGGATACCGTGGTAGGCCTCTTCGATCAACGATTGACTGTCCAGCTTTTCGTCGCTTGCATAGCCCCACAGATCGGTTCTGACCTTGCGATGCAGCGCCTCTGCCAGCGCTTCGGCAAGTCGATCAGCCAGGGCCTTGAGCATGATGTCGGCATAGTCATCGTCTTTCGGCAGACGCTTCTGCGCTTCTTCGATACCCAGGCCGGCGGTGACCGCGAACAGTCCGGCCCAGTCAGGCACCCCGCTGCCTACCGGGGCGACGAAATCGGCCAGGCACAGGTTGGGGCCGGACTTGGCGCCTTGCTGACGCAGGCAAACCAGCCGTTCCAGCACTTCTTCACGTGATTCATCCGTGTACAGCAGGACATCGTCACCCTCGCTGTTGGCCGGCGCCAGGATGCACACGCCACGGGCCGTCAGCCAGCGTTCCTTGACGATGCGCTCAAGCATCTCGCGGGCATCGTCGTACAGGCTGCTCGCCGCCTCACCCACCACCTCGTCTTCGAGTATGTCGGGAAAGCGACCGGCCAGTTCCCAGGTGCGGAAAAACGGGGTCCAGTCAATGTAGTCGACCAGGTCGTCAAGCGGCCAGGACTCGATTACATGCAGTCCGGGTTTGGACGGAGCTTGCAGCGGCTGGGCGCTGAAGTCCAGGCGCAGGCTGTTTTCCCGTGCCTTGGCCAGGCTGGCCAGGGGTTTGCGTGTCTTGCGCTGGGACTGGCGCTCACGGAACTGCTCGTATTCCTCGCGAATGCCGGCGGTGTAATCGCCGCGATGCGTGGTGCTGGCCAGCTTGCGGGCGACATCGACCGAGCGCGAGGCATCCTTGACCCAGACCACGCCGTGTGGATAGCAGGGGTCGATTCGCAATGCCGTATGGGCGCGGGAGGTGGTCGCACCGCCGATCATCAGCGGCAGCTCGAAGTTTTCACTGTTCATGGCCTCGGCGACGCTGACCATCTCATCCAGTGAAGGGGTGATGAGTCCGGACAGGCCAATGACGTCGACGTCCTGCTTGCGTGCCTCGGCCAGGATCTTCTCGGTCGGAACCATGACGCCGAGGTCGACGATATCGAAGCCGTTGCAGGCCAGGACCACGCCGACAATGTTCTTGCCGATGTCGTGCACATCGCCCTTGACCGTGGCCATCAGGATCTTGCCCTTCTTTTCGCCGACCTTCTTTTCCTTTTCCAGGTAGGGCACAAGGTGGGCCACGGCCTTTTTCATCACTCGCGCTGACTTGACCACTTGCGGCAGGAACATGCGGCCATCGCCGAACAGGTCGCCGACGTAATTCATGCCGTCCATCAGCGGACCCTCGATGACTTCCAGCGAGCTGGCGTGTTGCTGGCGGGCCTCCTCGGTGTCCTCGACGATATACTTGTCGATGCCCTTGACCAGCGAGTATTTCAGGCGTTCGGCCACCGACTTTTCTCGCCAGGCCTCATCCTTCTCCTGTTGCTTGCCTTCGCCTTTGTAGCGATCGGCGGCCTCGAGCAGGCGCTCGGTGGCATCATCGCGCCGGTTGAGGACCACGTCCTCGACCAGCTCACGTAGCTCGGGGTCGATATCGTCATAGACTTCAAGCTGGCCGGCGTTGACGATCCCCATGTCCATCCCGGCCTTGGTGGCGTGGTAGAGAAAGACCGAGTGCATGGCTTCGCGAACCACGTTGTTGCCGCGAAACGAGAATGACATGTTCGACACGCCACCAGAGACATGGCAGTGGGGAAAGCGTTGCTTGAGCTCCCGGGTAGCATTGATGAACTCCATGGAATAGTTGTTGTGTTCATCCATGCCGGTGGCGACCGGGAAGATATTGGGATCGAAAATGATGTCTTCGGGTGCAAAGCCGGCCTCGTCGGTCAACAACCGGTAGGCGCGCTCCAGACACTCGACCATGCGTTCGGCAGTGTCGGCCTGGCCTTTCTCGTCGAATGCCATGACCACGACTGCGGCACCGTAGCGACGAACGCGCCGGGCTTGTTCGAGGAAGGCTTCTTCGCCTTCCTTCAAGCTGATCGAGTTGACCACGCCCTTGCCCTGCAAGCAGCGCAGCCCGGCCTCGATGACGCTGAA
The DNA here is from genome assembly GCA_007131235.1 of Wenzhouxiangella sp. GTDB lineage: Bacteria > Pseudomonadota > Gammaproteobacteria > Xanthomonadales > Wenzhouxiangellaceae > Wenzhouxiangella. The sequence continues at coordinate 6,883 of SLQY01000314.1, read as the reverse complement.
CTTGCTTGAGTCAACCATGACCGGCACCCGCGCGATATCCGGCTCGGCGGCGATCAGGTTGAGAAAGGTCACCATCGCTTCTTCGGAATCGAGCAGGCCCTCATCCATGTTGACATCGATGATCTGGGCGCCGTTTTCGACCTGCTGCAGGGCGACTTCTATGGCCTCGTCGTACTTGCCATCGAGGATCAGGCGCTTGAATTTCGCCGATCCGGTAACGTTGGTGCGCTCTCCGATATTGACAAAGCCCAGTTCAGGCGTGATGACCAGCGGCTCGAGTCCGCTCAGGCGGGTATGCCGCAGGCGCGCTTTGCTGGATTGCTGACCTTTTTTCTGGTTGCTGTCGTTCATGCAGCCTTCAATTCCTCGAATGGGCGGGGTGCGTGCCTGGACACGGCTTCGACGATGGCTTGTAGATGTTCCGGCGTTGTACCGCAGCAGCCACCGATGATGTTCACCAGGCCTTCGGCGGCATAGCTTTCAACTACGCTCGCCATTTGTTCGGGACTCTCGTCGTATTCGCCGAATTCGTTGGGCAGGCCGGCGTTGGGATGCGCGGTCACCAGGCAATTGGCGACGCGAGCGAGGGCGCGCACGTGCGGCTTGAGCTGATCGGCTCCAAGCGCGCAGTTGAAGCCTGTGGCCAGTGGTGCGGCGTGGGCAATTGAATAGTAGAACGCCTCGGGAGTCTGGCCTGACAGGGTGCGGCCGCTGGCATCGGTAATGGTGCCGGAAATCAGCAGCGGCCAGTGTTCCTGGCGGGCCTCGAACTCATCCTGTACGGCAAAAATGGCGGCCTTGGCGTTCAGGGTGTCGAAGATGGTTTCGATCATCAGCAGATCGGCTCCACCGTCAAGCAATCCGCGCACGGCCTCGCGATAGGTTTCTACCAGGTCAGCAAAGGTGACTGCGCGGTAACCCGGGTTGGATACGTCCGGCGAGATCGAGGCGGTGCGGTTGGTCGGGCCGATTACCCCGACCACGAAGCGCGGGCGTTCAGGGTTGGTTGCGGTCACTTCGTCGCAAACCTTGCGCGCAAGCTTGGCCGAGGCCAGGTTGATTTCGCCGGCCAATGCTTCCAGCGCGTAATCGGCCTGGCTGATGCGGTTGGCGTTGAAGGTATTGGTTTCGACCAGGTCGCAGCCGGCGGCCAGGAAGCGCCGGTGAATGTCGGCAATCAGCTCCGGGCGCGTCAGCGATAGCAAGTCATTGTTCCCCTTGAGATCATCGGTATGATCGCCAAAGCGATCGCCGCGGTAATCCGCCTCGCCGAGCTTCTCGGCCTGGATCATGGTGCCCATGGCACCGTCGAGTACCAGGATACGTTGGCCCAGATGATGCAGCAGCGAGTTGACGCGTTCGGGGTCGTGCCAGGGAAGAGTTTTCATGTGCTTTTGGCCAGCAGGGTGATGATCTTGAAGTTGGGTGTCTTGCGTTCGATCGACGTGTTTCCGCAAAAGGCGACGCTCAGGCCGGCCTCGATGGCCAATTGCTCAAGCTCATGCGGGGTAAAGCCATTGTTGACGTGCCCGTAGGTGCTCACTTCCTTGCTGTAGCGGTGGCGGTCCAGGGTGGCGGCAACGAGTTGGCCGCCGCTGGCAAGCACCCGGGAACATTCACTGAGCACCTGGCCAGGTGTTTCGCTGTAGGTCAAGGCGTGCAGCAACAGCACGGTATCGAAGCTCTGGTCGGCAAAGGGCAGGCCGTGCATATCGCCCTGGTGAAAGTGAACATGATCCAGGCTGGCCACCCGGTCGCGTCCGGCGGCCACCACCTTTGGTGACAGGTCGAGACAATCGATGCGCCGGGCACGGTTGGCCAGCAACTCGGCCATGACGCCATCGCCGGAGGCGATGTCCAGCACCCGGCCCAGGTCAAGCAAGTGAACCAGGGCGCGGGCGGTGGCCTCCCAGGTTCGACCGGGTGAATAGTGGCGTTCCATGTCGCCGGCAACGATGTCTGGCCAGCTGTCGCCACCGCTGCGCAGGGCCAGGACTTCGGCCAAGTGTTCGCAGTCGCTCTCGATCAGGGCGTCGTCCAGACGTTCCTTCAGCAGACGCCACAGCGCCAACAGTGGTTCCTGGGCGGAATCCTGACGAATGCGATAAAACACCGAAACGCCATCGCGTCGGTCGACTACCAGGTCAGCCTCGCGCAGGCGAGCCAGGTGAGTAGACACGCGCGGCTGGGCCAGCCGGGTAATCCTGGCCAGCTCTGCAACGGTTAGCTCTTCGGCCTCCAGCAAGGACAGCAGACGCAGCCGCGTGATGTCGCCAAGCAGGCTGCAATGGCGGTTGACCAGTTCCAGGTTGATAAATTTATCCTTTTATCGCGATCAAGAGATATTTATGAATCGTAAGGCTTTGCCAGCCGCGATTCAAGCCCGGTCTTGCGCCGAAAGACCATTTCGCGGCCTCAGTCGTGGCCACCTGCAACCACCCATGCAACGTGCTAATCTTCCCCATCGAGGCCGTATTTTTCCGGTCGTGCTTGTTGGGGATAGAGCGATGAAACTCGACCAGGATGAACCGTCTGCGTCGGCAAATCGAGAATTGCCCGCATCCTGGATGCCGCAATTTATCGATGTTGCTTTTGACAGCCTGCCCGGAATCTTCTACCTGTTCGATCGCAGCGGCCGGTTTCGTTACTGGAATAGCAATCTCGAATCCGTCACTGGCTACTCGGGCCAGGAGCTGGGCAGGATGACTGCGCTGGATCTGTTCGATCCGGTGCTGCATGACCGCGTCCGGCTGGCCATGGAGCAGGCCTTCAAGACCGGGCGGGCCTCTCTGGAAGCGCCCATTCTCACCCGCTTTGGCACCACGCGCCCCTACAGCTATTACGGGCGCCTGGTGGACCTGGGCGGGGAAAGCTTCGTTGCCGGCATGGGCCTCGATGTCAGCCGCTTGAAGGAGGCTCAAGAGGCTGAAGCCGCTCGCACCCAGCAACTCAGGCACCTGGCTGCGCATGTGCCCGGCGTGATTTACCAGCTTCGGCTGGACCCGGAAACCGGTCTGCTGAGCATGCCGTATGCCAGCGCCAAGATCTACGAGGTATTCGGCGTGCATCACGATCAGGTGAGCGCTGACGCCACCGGCCTGTTTGAGCGCATCTTCGAGCAGGATCGCGAGCGGATCCTGCGGGCAGTTGAAATCAGCGCTCGCGAATTGTCCACGTTTCGCGAGCAGTTTCGACTGTGTCCGCCCGGGGGGTCAGCCGAGCATGCCGAGTGGGTAGAGGTGGAGTCGACGCCTGAGCGCCTGGGCGATGGCGCGACCCTGTGGCACGGATTCGCCCGGCTGGTCACGGAACGGCGGCGGATGGAGGACGAGCTGACCCGCCTGGCCTATCACGATGCGCTGACCGGCATGCCGAATCGCACCATGCTGCAGATTGCGCTGGAAGAGCGCATTGCCGATGCCACCGTCATCGGTAACGGTCTGGCAGTCATGCATATTGATCTCGACAACTTCAAGGATATCAACGACGTCTGGGGTCACACGACCGGCGATCGGTTGCTGTTGAAACTGGCCGAGCGCCTGCAGAGTCAGGTTGCCGACAAGGCTCAGATCGGTCGGATCGGCGGCGATGAGTTTCTGGTCCTGGTTGAAGGGCCCGAGCCCGCCCGCCAGGCCGAGAGCCTGGCCAATGCGCTGTGCCGGGCGCTGTCGACCCCGTTGGAGCTCGATCGGCGCGTGGTACGAGTGACCGGTTCGATTGGTATCAGCCTGTTTCCAGACGATGGCGAGAATACCGAAGACCTGCTGCGCCACGCTGATGCGGCCCTGTACCGGGCCAAGGCCGATGGACCCGGCAGCTGGGCTCGCTACTCCCCGGAATTGACCGCGGCGGCCATGGCCAGGCGCTACATCGAAACCGAGCTGCGATCGGCCATCGAGAAGAACCAGATGCGGGTCGCCCTGCAACCGATTGTTGCCCTGAACGGGCGCCGGGTGGTGGGCTTCGAGGCGCTGGCGCGTTGGTACCACGCCGAGGACGGCTGGATCGACCCGGAGGACTTCGTCGCCCTGGCCGAAACACGCGGACTGGTCACCCCCTTGGGCGAGCAGGTTTACCGCAAGGCCATGGAGCACGTCGCTGGCATGAAGGGCATGCAGCTGAGCCTGAACGTGGCACCGGCCCAGCTGCGATCAACTGATTTCTGCGATCGCCTGGTGACGCTGGCGGCAGAATGCGGAATGCCGACCGAGCGCCTGGAAGTGGAAATCACCGAACGGGTATTGATGGAAGAGTCCCACGGTGCGCTGGACCAGATCAACCGTCTGCGCAGCGCCGGCATTGGTATCGCGATCGACGATTTCGGCACCGGCTACTCGTCGCTGTCTTACCTGCGAAAACTGCCGATCCAGCGTCTCAAGATCGATCAGAGCTTTGTTCGCAACGTGGGCGCAGTTCGGGAAAACGCGGCCATCGTCAAGGCGATCCTGACTCTGGCCCGGGAGCTGGGCTTTACCACCACCGCTGAAGGCATCCAGACCGCCGCCGAATCCGACTTCCTGCGCGAAGCCGGCTGCGACTTCGCCCAGGGCTGGCTGTTCGGACGTGGTCAGGTGATCGGCGCTTAGCTTTACTAGTAGCTCCTGCTGCTGTTGAATCCGGCAGGTTGATCAGCCCGATGAAGTCGCCTTGTACAAAAGCCAGATCAGTACCTTGCTGAGAACTTCAGCGGCCACCAGGGCTCCGACAAAACTGAATACCGCGCGTTGACCACGCAGGTTGGTGACCAGGGAGTAGCCGTGGTACATCAGCCATATCATCCACGCCAGAATGACCAGCGCGGGCAGGGCCAGCACGGTCAACCACATGGCGTCCAGCAGGTATTCCGCCGGTGCCATGACCTGGCTGGGGTCGTCGGGGATGGCTTCCATCAGTGCTTTTGTTCGGGTTTCTGTCTGCTCGGCGACAAACGGTATCGACAGCCAGGCCACGCCCAGCAACATCGGCCAGCGCGCCAGGGCCTGGGTGGCGAACAGATCCAGGCTTCGAAACCGACCCCGGCTCAACCATCGACCCATGGCCAGCAGCAGCACAGCAAGGCATAGCCAGTTGATCAGCCCCTGAAGCAGCAGGGTCCACCAGGCCGCCGAGGGGCCGAAGTGCAGGTCCAGCACGCCGTCGGTGTGCAAGCCGGCCTGCCAGGCCAGCGTGGCCGTGATGGCGATGATGACCAGGCCAGCCAACAGCGCCGGACCACCGGCGATACGCTCGAACGGTTTGAACAGCCAGACTTTCATGCGCTTGATTCCTCCTCCAGCTTCTTGATGATGTCGTCGAGGCGATTTCTCACCGTGGGATAGCTCACGCCCAGCTGCGTGGCCATGGCCTTGAGGCTGCCCGACGCCAGAACGAAGGCCTGAACAAAAGCCTGGGCGTCCGGCTCCAGCCGTAACAGCGGCGGCAGCCGGTAGTGGCCGCTGACGCGTGTCTGGCAGCTCATGCAGGTCAGTTCAGTGACGGCCAGTTCACTACCGCAAGCCGGGCATGCTGAGGGTGTTTTTTTCATAAAGTTAAACTTGATATTGACATTATGAATTTTATGATTCAAATTATTCCATATGCTTTCAAGTTAATCAATAATTTTTCAGCCCTGGTCGTCCTGCAACAGGCGTCTGCATGGGCTTGACCGGCACAACGACAAAGGAGTGCGCTGATGAAATTTCGATACCTGATCACCGTTGGCCTGGCGTGGCCATTGCTGGTGGCCCAGCTCAGCTTGGCGGATGGTGGACGCGATCTGACCCTGGCCGTCGACGAGGTGGTGCTGCATGGCACGCTGTTGGATCCGGGAACAGCCTCCGACCTGGTCATTGTCCACCCTGGCAGTGGTCCCAGCGATCGTGATGGCAACCAGCCGGGCATGCGCAATGACAGTCTTCGCCTGCTCGCCGAAGCGCTTGCCGCCGCGAACCTGGCGGTTCTGCGATACGACAAGCGCGGCGTCGGTGAGAGCCGGACCGATCAGGCCGAAAGCGATCTCAGGCCCTCGCATTACATCAATGACCTGGCGGCCTGGGCCACCTGGGCACGACGCGAGGGCGGGTTTGAGCGCGTGGTCCTGCTCGGCCACAGTGAGGGTGCGCTGTTTGCCACGGCGGCGGCGCTGCGAGTCGATGTCGATGCCGTCATCTCCCTGGCCGGTTCAGGACGCCCGATCGGCGTGTTGTTGCTGGAGCAAACCGAGGGCCGGCGACCCGGAGAGATCGACCAGCAGTTCCGAGACATCCTGACCGAGCTGGAAGCGGGTCGCCAGGTCGAGGACGTGCCGCCGGTGCTGGCTACCCTGTTCCGTCCCAGCGTTCAGCCCTACCTGATCGAATGGCTGGCGCTGGATCCGGCCGAGCTGGCCAAAGACCTTGCCGTGCCCCTGCTGGTGGTTGCCGGTAGCACTGACCTGCAGGTTGTTCGCGCCGACTTCGATGCGTTGGCCGAGTCTGCTGACCGGGCGGTCTGGATCGTGGGCATGAATCACGTCCTGCGCGACCAGGATGGCCCGCTGGAGCAGCAAGTGGCCAGCTATCTGTCAGCCGACGCACCGCTGCATGCCGACCTGGTTCCCGCGCTGCTGCAGTTTCTGCAGCCAACGACCAGAATGGACTGAACGCCGGGCTTGTCGCTGGCCTGGTGCCGAGGCAGGCTTCAGGGTGCTTTCTTACCAGTCTTCCCAGTCTTCATCGTCCAGCCAGGCGTCGTAGTCCGGGACATCGACTTCGCCGCCGAAGATGAAGAAGTTGCGCCGCTGCAGCCAGCCGTCGCGGATCAGGGCGTACTCATCGAAGGCGGCAGCCAGCTCGGCATCCAGTGGCAGCAAGCCGGCGCGCAGGTCGATAATGCGAAGCCCCAGCAGGCCAAACGATCCTTGCTG
>SLQY01000121.1 GCA_007131235.1 Wenzhouxiangella sp. | reverse complement strand
GACTTGACCACGCCTTGCTTCTATAGTCGTTAGTAGTCGTTAGAGGGAGTCGAGATGTCCAATTGACGTCGTCGATGATTGGACATTCTTCAGGGAGACTTGCATGCCTGCTTCTTTTCGCATGGCACCACTGGCACTGGCCATTGGCTCGGCACTGGCACTGGGTTCTGTGCGCGCTGCAACCATTACGGTCGATACGCTAGACGATAGCCTGAACGAGACTGAGTGCTCGCTGCGGGCAGCACTTGCTTCGGTCAACGAACAGGAGGCGCGCTACGGATGCAGCGCGCCAGACGGTCTGGACGATGAGATCGTTTTCGGCGGACTTACCGGCACTATCGCGCTGAACGGTGAACAGCTGGAAATTCTCGAGCCTGTGCGTCTGATCGGCCCTGGACCGAATCAACTTGAAATTTCCGGACAGGGCTTGTCGCGGGTTTTGCTGGTTACGGCTGATTCGGAAATTTCGGGGGTCACCATCTCGAACGGGAGCGCAAAATCCGGCACCCACGGGTCACCTGCTCATGGCGGCGGAATCCACCTGTTCGATGAGTACGCGAACCTGCACCTTGAGGATTGCCGGGTCATCGACAATGCTGCGGGTTACGGCGGTGGGCTTGGCATCAGCGCTGGGCGGGCGACGGTCAGTGACTGTGTCATATCCGGCAATACGGCAACCAGCCTGGGGGGTGGTATCTGGGTAGATGCCAGTCTGAACGAGCGTTCCGGCCTGTACATGACACCGTACTACGGCTACCAGGGTTATGCTCGTCTCGATATTAACGACACCGTCATCAGCGGCAACCACGCTGAAATGATCGGGGGTGGTGTAGCGGCTGGGCGGGCGTCCTTCCTGCCAACCATACCAGCCCCCCTTCCCCCAGGACTGGTGCCCGTCACGAATCTCTCGCAGCCCAATCTGACCTTGAGCGCAACCACTGTCGAAGAAAATAGCAGCACTTTTGCAGGCGGACTGGCTGTGCGAGGTCCAGGGGGGGTGCCTAGATACTTTCCGTTCTACCCGGTGCTCCGGAATCGCGTTGAAATCAGCGAGGGTTCGGTAGTCGCAGGCAATCAGGCAGATTATCTGGCTGGAGGAATCTCGGCCAGGAACTCGGACCTGACGATCCAGGACAGCTCAATCGAAAGCAATACGGTTAGCGGTCACGCCAGCAGCGGCGGTATTTTTTTCGTCGGCTTTCGCAGCGACGAGGACCTGGCTGAACAACAATATCCGCAGCCTCACCTCACTATCGAGTCGAGCACGATCAGCGGAAATATCGCTCTATCGGACAGCCAGCCTGTTTACGACAACTATTACGCCTCAACCGGTGGTCTCAGCGTACTCGGAGCGACTCACAGCCTCGAAGAAGTGCTGATCACGAATAACGAGGGCTTCCATGTTGGCGGACTGGTGCTGGGGAGCCAAACGACTGGCACGGTGTTGCGCTCCCGCATCGCTGGAAACGCTGGCCAGGTCGGTGGCGCACTGGTTCACTTCTGGTCAAGCTCCGAAATCTCGCTAAGCCGTATCGAGGACAATGCGGCCGAATCCATCGGCGGATTGGGCTGTGCCTTCGGCAGCCAATGCCAAATCCGATTCAGCTCGGTGACAGGAAACTCAGGTGAGATTGGTGGTGTTGGGGCAGATTTGGTTGATGTTCCCCACATTCCGACCTACCCGCCTTTTGATGATCCTGAAGCAGCGCAGATCACTATCGAAAGCAGCACTGTGTCGAGCAACACGGGCTCACGGGTTGGTGGTATTGATGCAGATTGGCTGCTGCTGCGGTTTTCGACCGTAGCCAACAATGTGCAAAGCGACGATCCCGGGTCACGTGGCGCCAGCCCTCCTGTTGTTCCGATCCGTCCGGCAGCGGCAGGCCTGCTAGCTGACGGTACCGCATCGATGCTGGACCACAGCATTGTGGCCGACAATCAGTCTGCTGGCGGCAATCCGGACTTGGTAGTGCTTGGGACCGCCCTCCCCGTCAGCTTCGCTGTGCTTGGTACGACCGAACCGGACGCCGTGGACGATCTTGAAAGTGTTCTCAACGTGTCGGCACGGCTGGCTGCACTTTCCGACAATGGCTCGGCATGGAATCTGAGTCACCTGCCCCTCCCGGGCAGCCCTGCGCTTGGCGCCGGCGACCCGGACATTCAAGACCCACCGCCATACGATCAACGCGGGCCAGGCTTCGCAAGAATCCTCGATGGCCGGATCAATATTGGGTCTGTGGAAGGCATGGGAGAAGCTCCATTTGCACCGGTCGCTGTCCCGGTGACGAGCCGCCTGGCCTCCAGCCTGCTGGCCGGCGGACTTCTGCTGCTGGCCTGGCTGGGACTGCATCGGCGCAGGGTCTGAACGAGCACGGAGCAGCGTGTACCAGGCCTGGATCATCATGGCCCAGCGGGAACAGACCGCCGAGCAACGCTCAGGACTGCGCCACCTTGCTGGAAACCGGGGAATTGGCAGCTTATACTGATTCGCGCCTGGTGCTGGGGCGATCATGAAGGGAGTTAACGTGGAAAGCGTCTATCCAGTTCATAAGCAGAACCCGGCACTGTATGCCGGCTTCTGGAAGCGCGTGGTCGCCTACATCATCGACAACTTCTTGCGCGTGGTGGTCACGGTACTGATAGTCATGGCCACCGCATTCCTCGGCGGCACCGGCTTTGAAGACGAAGAAATCGACATGAACGCCGTAGACTGGCTCAGTCTGCTGCTGCTCCTGGCGCTGTGGGTGCTGTATCACCCCTTGTTCGAGGCCTCCTCCCATCAGGCCACGCCAGGCAAGATGACCCTGGGCATCAAGGTCGTGGACATGGGTGGCCAGAGACTCAGCCTGGCGCATGCCTTCGGCCGCCATTTCGCCGGATTTTTGTCATACCTCAGTTCTTTCTTGCTGTATATCGGCTACTGGCTGGCTGGCGTGACCGAACGCAAGCAAGCCCTGCATGACCTCGTTGCTCGCACGCTGGTCGTCAACGGCGGGGTAAACCCGACCGTTCCCGGGCACACCACCGTTGCCCCCAAAGGCATTCCGGCCTGGGCCATAGTGCTGATAGTTGTGGCCGCCGTTGTGCCCATTGGTGGCATCTTGGCGGCCATTGCTGTGCCGGCTTACCAAAACTATGTGGTGAGAACCGTGGTCATGAGCGCGATTTCAGATGCCCGGCCGGTGCAGCTGCTGGTGCTCGAAAAGCAGATGGCACAGGGAGCGATTCCGCAGAACGACAGCGAGTTCGGTCGCGAATGGCCGGATCAGATCGCCGACGGCAAGGCCACCCTTCATCTGATGCAAGGCATCTTGCTGATTCGCTTCACCAGCCAGGCACCTTCGGCCCTGGTCGGCGACACGGTCGGTCTGGCCCCGTATCGACGCAGGGACGGTAATGTCGGCTTTCAGTGCGGCTACTACCGGCCCGAGGGAGCGATACTGGCCGCGAGCTCCGGTGACCAGGTCACTACGGTGCGTCCCGACTGGCTGCCGGCCGAGTGCCGGGCGCGCTGAGGCCTGTCGACCACTCAGACCGGCGGCAACGGCCTGCGCGTGGCCAGCCGGGGG
>SLQY01000107.1 GCA_007131235.1 Wenzhouxiangella sp. | reverse complement strand
GGGCCAATTTCACCTTGCGGACCGGTCAGGCCAATCTCGCCCTGCGGACCGGTCGGGCCAATCTCGCCCTGCGGACCGGTCGGGCCAATCTCGCCCTGCGGACCGGTCGGGCCAATCTCGCCCTGCGGACCGGTCGGGCCAATCTCGCCCTGCGGGCCGGTCGGGCCAATCTCACCCTGCGGACCGATCGGGCCAATTTCACCCTGCGGACCGGTCGGGCCAGTCTCACCTTGCGGGCCCTCGGGCCCGACCAGGGCATCCGTGGAACAGTGAGCAAGCTGACCGCTGCCAACCTGGTAACACAACACCCGGTCCGGATCCGTTCCTCCATCCGGCAAAAACATCAATATCTCGCCGTTGCCGGAAACCTGGAGGCGAACGGTGGCATCACCGTCGCGAATGATCACGCTACTGCCAGCTTCGGGGGTAATGACCAGATCCTGGGCCTGGAGCTGCACATTGAATCCAAGCGCCATACCAATGGCGAGGGCAAGACGAGACTTTTTCAGCTGATGATTCATGAACGCGACTTCCTCAATTTGCCATGTCCTGCAATTGGACGTTGCATCGGGCCAGCGCGCATCCCGAACAGCAACAAGACCAGCCCCAGCAATAGCGCGGCTGCTGATGTCAAGGAATTGACCGGAACGGGAGGCGGCAAGGCGTCTCGGAACCAGCGCCGATTGCCACCGGCATCCACAGACTGGAACTCGAAGGGATCGCCCACGGCAAGCGCCTGGCCTTCGGGTAACGCATGTATATCACGCACATTGACGTGAAAGATGTCCTGGCTGCCGTCGAGCGCAAGAACCAGTGAGGCTGGCTGCCCCGGCTGGCTGCTTCGAATGACAAGACGATTGGCTGCATCCTGGCCAAGCAGTACCAGTTCGTTGGCTATGCGCTGCAGCGATCCGGACTGGAAAGTGATCGAGCCTGACAAGCCACTGACGACCAGATTCCAGAAATCGCTTTGCCCGCTTATGACGCTAGCCTCACCACAGTCGCCGGTGATGATGACCGACGACTGGCCGCCGAGAAAAGCACCCGTATTGTTCCACTGGCCACTGACCTCGAAGCGCGCTTGAGCCCCACTTAGCGTGCCAGCATTGACCATATCAGACAGGTTGGCCAGCTCTCCCCACTCGGCCGACAAACTGCCCCCTTGCGCAATCGTCAGTGCGCTGCATCCCATGTCAACTCGACCGCCACCGAGAACAATGGAACCACCCCCGATGTCAATACCCGCCCTCAGCGTCTGGAATGGCATCAAGCAAGACAATATTGCAACGCAATAGGCGAATCGGACAGATCGGATCATCGACTGAAAACTCCCTGCGGGCCTCACCCTGCTTGAACCTCAAAGATTCATGGAACCCCGACCCATCCCCTGCCTACCAGTTTCCCACAACCCCAGGCGTGAATCAATCGCCACTCGAGCAGGTCTGAACCGGCAACCCGGCGCTGACGAATCACTGCTACGCAATGGGCAACCGCTCCGCGACGCGTTGGCCAACGCAGGCATCCTCCAGCAGCTGCAAGGCTGCTTCCTCCAGCCCCGGCTGAAGGAAGATTGTCAGCGGCAAGGCAAAAAAGTCTCGACCCGGTCGCTGGATCACGATCCCGGCAGGACCCGGCCTCTGACTGCCGATGCGGACCAGTGCGAGGTACAGGCTGTCCTGGTAGAAAGCCGCCTGAAAATGGACCTGCCGGCCATCCTCCTCACCTTCAAGATTCGGTAGCGACAGCAGCGCGGCGCGCCATTCGGCCGAGAGCAACGCCTGGCCCAGTGCTTGCGGATCAGCGGCATCCTGCGCCACATGAACGCTAAGCTTGTCATCAAATGCCGGATCACCGAGATCCACTGCAACCATGTGCCGCCTGCCAGACAACAAGGATTTCCCCGACACTACCACCGGCGCCAAAACATCCGCCGGCAGACGAAAGCGCAGCAAAAGTCCCTGAAAGACGGTCTCGGTACTGCTGTTCTTGCCGCCTGAGCGATGGCTCAGCACAACGGAGCCGAATTCGAATGCCAGTCCACGATGTCGACCACGCAGATGTGGTCCGTAGCGCGACCGGTTCCAGTGGTCGCCGACCAGTCCCAGCTTTTCGAAAGGCCTGAGAAATTCCCGATTCAGGTATCCCACGCTTGCCAGCCCGGCGATGTGTTCGCACAACTCCGGCAAAACCTGCTCATGGATATGGGTCTGCCAACGCGCGCGCTTCCGGTCCAGTCGAAAAAAAGCCAGTCCGAGCGTCAAGATCACACCCATCAACAGCGCCAGCATCACCGGCATCGGGGTCAGCCAGCCGACCAAAATGGCAAGCACAAGACCAACTCCGGTCATCCAGATCAGCTCGGCTCTGGCTTGATCGCGCCAGCGCGCATGGCGCTGCCTCAGACCCTCCAGATCGACGGCACCGGCGGCCAGTAACGCCGCAGGTTCGGGCAAGTGCTCAAGCGCCTGCTCGGGTGACAAAACATCCGACCCGCTGTCGTCGTCAACCCAGCGAGGAAAGTCGGGATCATGTCCGGCCGGCGCGCTGGCTCGTCGCAGCTGCTCAAGCTTGCGCCGGTGCTCGCGGCGATGCGTGCCCACGTCGATGGCAATCTTCGCCACAACCAGTAACAGCAGCGCCGATATCGGGCTACCCATCCAGCCGACCAGGAAACCGCCAGCGATAATCACCACCTGAAGCGCCAGCACGCGCGCGTAGGGCTGGGCCATCAGCTCTTCCGGCGTGGCCTGCTTGTACTCGCCCTGACCGATGAAGTGGGTGAAAAAGGACACGGCGTGGCTGAGCACTAGCGCCAGGAACGGTACGGCCAGCAAGCCCAGCGGCAACACCGGTCCATGATCCGGCGCAAATAGCGCAATGACGAACCCCAGGTGAACCAGCGTAAAAAGGCCGAAATGGAAACAGAAAAATGGTATGAACAGCACCATCTTGCTGTCATTGCGGTATCGCCAAAGCACCCAGAAGCGGGCCACGTTGAAGGCACCCACAATGACGTTCTCGGCCCAGAACAGCAGCACGATGACATACACCGACCAGTCCCAGAACAACACCCCGGCAAGCGGCAACAGGTTGACCAGCACCAGCAAAATGGTAGTGCCTGCGAGGGCATGCGATGAAGATACGCTTGGCTTGACAGGCAAGAGCTACTCGATGTTTGATTGGCTGCAAGCAGGTACGAAAAAGCCTCTCGAAACCGGCCACCTGCCGACGATAAAAACCGGGACTTCCCGGGCAATCATTCAGCCCATGACGGAAACGCCAAACAGGATCGGGTGCAGCCAGAAGGCGAAGGCGACATACAGCCCCAGGCCGCCAATGACGACGATTACATCATTGAGCGCGGTCCGCGGCAGCTGGGGTGCGCTGCCGGGTCCGCTGCGGCGCTTGACCGAAATGCGGTCGGCCACGGCCCAGACCAGGAAACCGCCGAACAGCAAGACCGCGGCCAGAGTGCCGTTGACCAGCAAATGAGCCAGCGCCCAGGCTTTGACTGCAACCAGCATTGGATGCTTGAGCAGGTTCTGGATGCGACCGGGGAAATAAGCCGCCAGCAAGGCCGGAAACACCAGCAGCATCAACAACATGTTCAGGTGACGCAGAAATGGCGGCGGGTAGTACAACCAGGTCGGTTCCAGGCGCGCTTGACCATACCCGATCACGATCAGGACCAATCCAACCAGGGAGATCACGCTGTAGAACCCCTTGTAGCCCACCGGGCCGAGTGCGGCCAGCAGCTTCATCCGCAGCGGGTCGGCCACAATGCGAATCGAGTGAATACCCAGAAAAAGCACCAATCCAATAACAAGCAAGGTCACCGTCACTATCTCCTGCACATAAAAGCCCGGCCAGACCAGGGCCAGGACAACAACGGGTATTTTGGCACAATCGGTAATCTGCGGTCATTCCCGACTGGGCACTGCTGGCCCGATGGGAACGGCTGAACGCAAGGGCACCCAGATCTCGCAGTCACCGCCCACAGACCACGAAGCGCGGTGCCATGCTGACGCCCTGGCAGCTGCCTGCTTTCGCCCGACCCTCCCTCATTGACCGGACAGGGATGCAAGTCGTGGGATCATTGCCAGCATGACCCGATCAATGACATCTCGCCTGCCGATGCTTGCCTTGACCGTTGTGATGCTGATACTCGCCGGCTCTGTCCAGGCAGGCGCAGTCGCCGAACGCGGTCAGCAGATCGACCGTTTGCACAGCCTGCTGGTGTTGCACCGTGGCGAGCCGGTCACCGAGTTGGTTCGTGAAGGGCCAGGGCTGGAGCAACCGGCGAACATCAAGTCGGTATCGAAAACCGTGCTGTCGGTGCTGGCCGGCATGGCTATCGAACGCGGGCTGATTGCCGGGCCAGACACCCCGCTGATTGAACTGCTGGGTGAGCGTTTTCCCGACAATGCAACGCCGGGGGCGGAGCTGATCACCTTCGGCCACGCCCTGGCCATGCAGATCGGACTGGAAAGCACTTCGGGCCGAAACTACGGGCGCTTCGTGCAAAGTAATGACTGGGTCGGCCATGTGCTGACCCGTCCGATGGTGGACCAGCCGGGCGGGCGCATGATCTACTCCACCGGGGCCACTCATCTGGCCGCCGCCGCGCTGGTCGAGATCAGCGGGCGCGACCTCGCCAGCCTCGCTCGTGAGTGGCTGGGCACGCCGCTGAACGTGCGCATTCCTGATTGGCTGACCGATCCCCAAGGCGTTCATTTCGGCGGCAACGACATGCTGTTGAGCCCGCGCGCCCTGGCCAGGATCGGAGAACTCTATCGTCTGGGCGGCAAGCTCAACGGCAGCCAGATCATTTCGGCTGAATGGATCGAGCGTTCCTGGGCTGCCAACGGCCACTCGCCGTGGACCGGTGATGATTACGGTTTCGGCTGGTTCATCTCCGAGATCCGGGGCCTGGACGCCTACTACGGCCGCGGCTTCGGCGGCCAGGCCCTGTTCGTGGTGCCAGCAGCCGAGCTGACCGTAGCAATCACCTCAAACCCCAATCCCCCCTCGGCCGGCGGCTGGCAATTCCGCCAGCTCCGCGAGCTGGTGGCGCTGGCCATCGATCAATACGCTCAGCCCTGATTGTCGGTTCGATAGATCTAGTGGCCGGCAGGGAGGCCTGGTTCCTCAGGTCTCCGTCTTGGCCGACGATTTGATCCAGTCCAGAACCTTGTCAGGTTCCATCGCCGGCGCGAACGCGTAGCCCTGGCCCAACTCGCAACCCAGTTCGATCAGGCGTTTGACATGGGCCTCGGTTTCCACTCCCTCGGCAACGACCCGAATGCCAAATGCATCGGCCAGGCCGATAACGCTGCGCACGATGGCCTCATCGCTCTGGTCTTGAAGCATTTCAAGCACGAAACTGCGGTCGATCTTGAGTTCGTCTGCCGGCAAGGTTCGCAGATAACTCAACGTGGAGTAACCGGTACCGAAGTCGTCGATTGCAACTTCCACCCCTAAATCACGGACCTTATGCAGCACCTTCACTGCCAGATCAAGATCAGCAACAGCCGCGCTTTCAACAATTTCCAGGCAAAGCTGACCGGGTTCAACCTCGGCATATTGCTGCAGCTGCTGGGCCAGCTGATCGACGAAGCCTGGACGAAGCAGGTGCGGGCCTGACACATTGACACTGACCCGAACAGACAGACCGGTCCGACGCCAGGTTGCCATCGCTTCCAGGGCCTGTTCGATCATGGCCGCCCCGAATACCGGCTCGAGTTCCGATTGCTCAAGGAAGGGTAGAAAAGCGTCGGGACCAAGCCAACCATTCTCGGGATGGTGCCATCGCACCAGCGCCTCGAATCCGAACAGCTTGCCCGACTTGAGATGGACCTTGGGCTGGTAATGCAACTGGAACTGGCTGGCAGACAGACCACTTTCGATTTCTGCCAGTTGCTGGCGGCGTAACTGGGCCTGATCTTCGAGCAGCGTATCGAACAAGTTGAAGCAGTTGCGACCAAGGCCCTTGGCCCGGTACATCGCCTGGTCGGCATGCCTGAGCAGGGTATCCGGATCGGCTCCGTCAGACGGATACAAGGTGACCCCGATGCTCGCATGTACCGTCACGGAAAGTTCCCCTATGCTGATGGGCTCGGCAATCCGAGCCAACACTGAACTCAAGCGATGTTCGAGGTGTTGGGCATCGTCGATAGCAGTCAACAGGACGACGAACTCATCCCCGCCGAGACGTGACACCAGGTCACTGCCGCGAACCATGGCGCGCAACCGGCTTGCCACCTCGACCAGCACCTGGTCGCCGATGTCATGTCCGAAGCGGTCGTTGATCGGCTTGAAATCATCCAGGTCCAGGTAGCAAATGGCCAGGGTCTCTTTGGTACGGTCACTGCGGGCACAAAGCTCGCGCATGATTTCTGCCATCAGGTGGCGGTTGGGCAGTCCAGTCAAGGCATCGTAATTGGCGATGCGCATCAGCTCACGTTCATGACGTTTCCGCTCGGTCAGATCGATATCGATCCGGAACAAATCGGCTGGCTGACCAACCCGATAAACGGCCGTATGGTTGGAAAAGACCGTAACCCGAGACCCATTCCGGCGAAACAGGGTGAACTCATCGGCCTCGACCTCTTTCTTCTCTTGCAAGGCCTGCATCAGGTCGCGATAAGCGGGGGCGTCTTCAGCGGGCACGAGCAAGTCCACCAGGTCCTGCCCCATGGCCTCATCTTCCGAGTAACCGTAAAGCTCTTCGGCGGCCTTGTTCCAGTAACGGATGCGGCCATCGGCTCTGTACCCCAGAATGGCCACTCCAGGCACATCCTCGAGCAGGCGGCGGAAACGCTGCTCGCTTTCGCGCAGCAGGTTTTCAGCTTCACGTCTCAAGGTCACATCGACACAGGCCGCCAACACGAAATCCCGCTGACCAAATCGAATCGGCGTCAACGAAACCTGCTGCCAGAACTGCGTGCCATCGATTCGCTGACACAGCCAGTCGAATGGGTCTATCGGCGCGGTTCGCGCTTGCCGAATCCGTTCCAGTGCTTCAGACGTGCCAAACGGTGACTCAGCCCAGATCCGGTCTTTCGACTGCTGGAAATGATCCAGGCTGTCTGCGCCATAAGCCCGCCACGCGGCCGGGTTGGCATCAACGATGTCACCGGTCTCGGAGTCATGAACAATGATGTTTACCGGTGCATGCTCGAACAAGCCACGGAAGCGACGCTCGGCATCAGCCAGGCGCTGCTTGTTCCTTGTGTCTTCGGTGATATCCTGAAAGGCACCGATCAGACGCACTACCTTGCCGTCTTCAAGCTCGGGTTGGCACAGTGAACGGACCTTGATGACGCGACCCGACCCGGTTGTCATCGACAAGGTCAGGTCGTAGCCTTTCCCTGCCTCAATGGCTTTTTCAAGCGCCGCTTCCAGGCATTGGCGAGAGTCGTTGTCGTAGAATGCCAGCGCCTTTTCCAAGGGCACGCTTTCGGTGACCGGCAAGTCGTGAATTCTGAAGGTTTGCTCGGTCCAGTGAACCTCGCCGCTGACCACATCGAGCTCCCAGCCACCCGTGCCTGACAGGCGCGACATGGCCTCCAGCAGCGCCTCGCGCTTGGCCAGCGCCTTTTCCGACGCTCGACGTCGGGTAATGTCCACGGCCGTGGAAAGAACCCGTAAGCGGCCGCCCAGCATGATCGGGACCAGCGATACGATTTCCCAAAACGCTCGACCATTGCGATCGCGGCTCATCCACTCGAAATGCTGCCGCTCGCCGCCAGCGGCTCGCCGGACCAATTGCATGGCTTCTTCGCGTCGGTAGGGAGCATCCTGAAAGAGCCTGGCGCTGCGAAACGATTCGAAGTCCTCGAAACCGTAGGCATGCCAGGCCGCCGAGTTGGCGTCAATCAATTCACCGCTGTCGGGATCGTGGACCATGATCGCCAGCGGACTCTGCTGAAACAGGGTCTGAAACTGCAGCTCGGCCTCGCGCTGTTCAGTCAGATCGCTGACAATCCCCGACCAGTAAATCACCCCGTCCTGCTGGCGCGGAATCGCCGCTACCCGCAACACGCCAATCCGCTGGGCGCGGCATACCCTGAATTCCATTTCCCACGGCTCGACGGCGACGTCCGACGCCGTGCGGGCCGATACCCGATCAATATCGTCCGGGTGAATCCGGCTGTAGACGTTCTCGAACCTTTGTTCGATTGCCTCACGACTGACACCCAGCAGATCCAGGCAGCGGTCGCTGACATACTCGATCGCTTTTTCGCCACCCGGATGCTCAACCAGCGAGAAGATACCAACCGGCACGTCCTCGGCCATCTTTTCACGCTGCTCAATGGCTCGCCGGGCATGCTGCCGGGCCTGCCATAACCGGCGATTCAAGACCAGCAGACCGACAACGGCCGCAGCCAGCGTGACAATCACACCGACAATCAGGGCGATCTCGGCAGGGTAAGCGCGCAAATGATCGATCAAGATAAGGCCCCCGGCACCGGGGAGCCGATCCTTGGCCATCGGCAAAGCTGCATAGTGTCCCCTTGTCTGCACCTTGTTCCCTTGGGATGGTAGTCGAATTCACTTCGAATGGAAATCCACCGGAGCAGCCCGACCGTTCAGCCGCCTATAATCGACGCAGGTCCAATCCCGACAGTCAGGAGCCCACATGTCTCATCCCGTCAACTCCGCTGCCAACGCCGCGGCACCGGTCATTCGCGCCGCCCATGGCTCCACCCTCAGTTGCAAGGGCTGGCACCAGGAAGCCGCGCTGCGCATGCTGATGAACAACCTGGATCCGGATGTGGCCGAGCGGCCCCAGGATCTGATCGTCTACGGCGGGACCGGCAAGGCGGCGCGCAACTGGGACTGCTACCACGCCATCGTCCGCACCCTCAAGCGCCTGGAAAACGACGAAACCCTGCTGGTCCAGTCCGGCAAGCCGGTCGGCGTTGTCCGGACCCATGACCAGGCACCTCGGGTCCTGATCGCCAACTCCAACCTGGTGCCGCGCTGGGGCAACTGGGACACCTTCCGCGACCTGGAGGACAAGGGCCTGACCATGTACGGGCAGATGACGGCCGGCTCGTGGATCTATATCGGCTCGCAGGGCATCGTCCAGGGCACTTATGAAACCTTTGCCGAACTGGCCCGTCAGCATTTCGGTGGTTCACTCAAGGGCAAGCTGACCGTGACCGCGGGCCTGGGCGGCATGGGTGGCGCCCAACCGCTGGCCGTGACCATGAACGATGGCCACTGTATTGGCGTTGAGGTCGATGAATGGCGTATCAATCGCCGGGTCGAAACCGGCTACTGCGATGCCAAGGCCCACTCCATCGACGAAGCCCTGGACCTGATCGAGAATGCCGATGGCCCGCTGTCGGTCGGCCTGCTTGGCAACATTGCCGACGTACTGCCAAAAATGCTGGCCCACGGCATCATCCCCGACTGCCTGACCGATCAGACCTCGGCCCATGACCTGCGCCAGGGCTACATTCCGGCCGGCTACTCGCTGGATGAAGCGGCTGCCCTGCGCGCCGCCGATCCAAAGACGTACGATGAGAAAGTGCTCGACTCCATGGTCATTCATGTCGAGACCATGCTGGAGATGCAAAAGCGCGGCGCGATCACCTTCGACTACGGCAACAACCTCAGGGGCCAGGTCGCCGATCTGCGCGGAATGAAAAATGCCTTCGACTTTCCCGGTTTCGTGCCGGCCTATATCCGCCCGCTGTTCTGTCGTGGCGCCGGTCCCTTCCGCTGGGCCGCGCTGTCCGGCAAGCCGTCCGACATCGCCGCCACCGACCAGGCCATCCTCGAACTGTTCCCGGAAAAAGAACACCTCAAGCGCTGGATCCACAAGGCCCAGGAGAAAATCCACTTCCAGGGACTGCCCGCCCGCATCTGCTGGCTGGAATATGGCGAGCGCGCGCTAGCGGGCGAGAAGTTCAACTGGCTGGTCGAGAAGGGCAAGGTCGAAGCACCGATTGTCATTGGCCGTGACCACCTCGACTGCGGCTCGGTCGCCTCGCCCAACCGTGAAACCGAGGCGATGAAGGACGGTTCGGACGCGATTGCCGACTGGCCGATCCTGAACGCCCTGGTCAATACCGCCTGCGGCGCAAGCTGGGTCTCGGTTCACCATGGCGGCGGGGTTGGCATTGGCTACTCGCTGCACGCCGGCATGGTCAGCCTGGCCGATGGCACGAAATCAGGCTACGATCGACTGGCCAGGGTACTGACCGCCGATCCCGGCATGGGCGTGTTCCGCCATGTCGATGCCGGCTACGATGAGGCAATTGCCACGGCGCACGAACGGGATGTGGATGTGCCGATGCTGGACTGAACATGCCCCGCGCTGACGGACAACCGGTTTCAGAAGCCTCCCGCAAGGGCACCGTCGCGCCCGCATAAAGTTCTTCAGCGGTTGCTTGATGGGCCATAAGAGCCAAGTTGGAGGTTTTTGAGAGGTCTTTCTCAAGACTTGAAGGATCGGGCCGGTAACACTGCATTTCATCACCCCATCGACCTGGAGGCTGAAATGCAGCTTGATCTCAACCAACGTTCCCAATCTCTGTTGACAGCATCAACGCGGCGCCGGCAAGGTCCGCGACCGAACCTGCGCCTGCAGGGCTTGCCCGGCTTCCTCGCCATGGTGCTGGCCTGCATCCTGACGCCGCATGCACTCGCCGGGACCTTCAGTGCCGAACAGCGCCTGGCCTGCCAGATCGCTCTTGAGGAAGTGCGCTGGCAGGCCCGCACCTGGCCGCAAGACAACTCGGGCACGAAGCCGGCAAGACGCGACGTGCTGCCTGACTGGGTCATCCAGGCCAGGATCGAGCGCCATCAGCAAATGGAAACCGCGCTGCTGAAACTCTACGGCGTGCAGATCAATGCCGACTCCGTGCAGGCCGAAATCCAGCGCATGATCCGGGCCAGTCAGGCACCGGCAGCGCTGAGCGACATGATTGCGGCGCTGGACAACGATCCGCGCCAGGTCGCCGAATGCCTGGCTCGCCCACTGCTCGTCGAGCGCCGCCTGCGCAACGCTCACGCCCGCGACCGGCGCTGGCACGGCGACCTGCTCGATACCATTCAGAGCGAGATTGGCCATGATCGGCCGCTGCGCGAAACCGACAGTCATTTCATCCTGGAACACGAACTGGACCGCGACGACCAGGGCGAGGCCGTGGTCGAGCAGGCCTGGGCCAAGCAGACGTTCGAACAATGGTGGGATGAGACAGCTGCGCAATGGCCGGTCATCGACCAAGCCTTGCGCGGGCAATTTAAGCTCGAGCCCCTGCTGCCGGATACCCGCAGCAGCAGTGATCCGGGCGCCTGGCTGATAAGGGACCATCCGGAGGCACGTTACCGTCATACCGCAATCTGGACCGGCAGTGAAATGATTGTCTGGGGCGGTCAAGTGCAGGGTTACCTGGACAGCGGTGCGCGCTATGATCCAGCCACGGACAGCTGGACCGGCATGAGCCGTCGCGGCGCACCGATCCCGCGGGCCGGCCACGTAGCGGTGTGGACCGGCGATCGCATGATTGTGTGGACCGGCACCAACGGCAACCGTCTCAATAGCGGTGGACGCTATGATCCGGTCACAGACACCTGGACCAGCACCAGCCTGATTGACGCACCGAGTCCACGAGAAAGTACAACCGCCGTGTGGACAGGCACGGAAATGATCGTCTGGGGTGGCACTTCCAACGGAGCGCTGGACAGCGGCGGACGCTACGACCCAGTCGCCAATACCTGGGCACCAACCAGCATGGTCGATGCCCCGCAGGCCCGGAGTGCCCACACCGCCGTCTGGAACGGCAGCGAAATGCTGGTCTGGGGCGGCAGCGTCGGGGGCGCGGTCACATTGGCCAGCGGCAGCCGCTACAACCCACTCAGTGATAGCTGGGAAGCGATCTCCGAGCTGGATGCACCCTCACCGCGAACCCAGCACGGCGCCGTCTGGACCGGCGAGGAAATGCTGATCTGGGGCGGCTGGGGCGGCGGCTCACTCAATACCGGCGCACGTTATGACCCGCTCAGCGATAGCTGGACCGCAATTACTCAACTTGGCGCGCCTACCGCCCGCAGCAGCCCTGCCATGGTCTGGACCGGCCAGGCCATGGTGGTCTGGGGCGGCTGGGGCGGCGGCATCACGGGTGGACGCTATGAGCCGGCCAGCGACAGCTGGTTGCCAACGTCAACCAGTTCGGCACCAATACAAGCCAGTGGCCAGAGCTGGATCTGGACCGGTGAAGAGATGATCATCTGGGGCGGGTTCGGCTATCTCGACAGCGGCGGTCGCTACAATCCGCTTCTCGATCAGTGGGTAGCGACCGGCACCAGTGGTGCACCAGGCAGGCGCGAATACTTTGCCAGCGTCTGGAATGGTCATGAATTGCTGGTTTGGGGTGGGGCCAGCGGCCTTCTTCGGTACAACGACGGCGGCGCCTGGGAGGCGGCCACGGACAGCTGGCGACCGCTGCCGACCATACCTGAGCTGGCTGGCCGCTCTTACCCAACTGCCGTCTGGACCGGCAGCGAAATGGTGGTCTGGGGCGGTATGGCCGGCACCTCGCCTTCGAACCGCGTTGGTGATGGTGCCCGCTTGAACCTGGCAACGGAACAGTGGCAGTTGCTTCCCGAACTCGGCGCGCCTGAGCCTCGCTACCTGCACAGTGCGGTGTGGAGCGGCGAGGAAATGATCATCTGGGGTGGACGCGGCGCGGATTTTCTCAATACCGGCGCTCGCTACCAACCATCCACCGACAGCTGGTCACCGGTCAACCATGACTTTGCCGCCGATCCCAGGGAAAACCACACGGCCATCTGGACCGGTGATGAAATGATCGTCTGGGGCGGCTGGAGAAACGCCGTGCTCGATACCGGCGGTCGCTATGATCCGCTCAGCGACAGCTGGTCGCCCGTGGCACTGAGTGGAGCGCCAACGGCGCGTCGCCTGCACACCGCCATCTGGACCGGTGATGAAATGATCATTTGGGGCGGCGGTTCGAGCCTTTTCACAGGCGGTCGCTACAACCCGACCAGCAATAGCTGGACGGCAACTACGACCAGTGGCGCACCCCTCGGGCGCGGTCAGCATACGGCCGTCTGGTCCGGAACAGAAATGATCGTCTGGGGCGGCTATCGCAGCAGCGCTCTCAACAGTGGCGGTCGATATGACCCCACGAGCAATACCTGGACCGCCACCACGGCG
This sequence comes from Wenzhouxiangella sp., assembly GCA_007131235.1. Classification (GTDB taxonomy): domain Bacteria; phylum Pseudomonadota; class Gammaproteobacteria; order Xanthomonadales; family Wenzhouxiangellaceae; genus Wenzhouxiangella. Next base: position 273 of record SLQY01000107.1, on the reverse strand, counting down.
CAGGGCGCACCCGCTGCACGATTTCGACACACCGCCGCCTGGACCGGTGAGGAAATGCTCGTCTGGGGTGGTTGCTGTACCCTCAACAGCCTGGGTCGCTATCTACCCGCGTCTCCGCCCGAGCCGCCGCTAGTGGTCATCAGCGGCGTTTCGCCCAGCCCATCGCTGATTGACGACAATATCCAGGTCAGCGTGGAAGTCAGCGATCCACTCGACGGCAGTTGGCCAAGTGATGGTCAGGTTGTCATTCAGTCTTCGTCCGGCGAAAGCTGC
>SLQY01000296.1 GCA_007131235.1 Wenzhouxiangella sp. | reverse complement strand
GCGCAGCCGGTCAATCGACCAGGTCTTCTTTCGCTATCGCTCAAACCGACCTGGCCGCTTTCCCTGCGCTCCATCGGAAAATCCCCTGTGCGAACAATATCCTGCGCGATCATCGCGCGAAATCATGAATCATTCGGGCTAGTAAGCAATTCAGTGGTAGGATGACGCGCGAAATTTCAATCAATTGAAGCTGGGAGGCATCATGCAGGATCGTCGATTGATCGGTTATTCAATTGCCGCAAGTGCGCTTGCTGCAGGCAGTGCGGGGGCCGAAATCCAGAATGTGGAGACCTTTATCATCGAAGGTACTGAAACTTCTACCCCAGATATGTTCGTTTTGAGCGGTACCATTGACCTGACAGGTAATGGCACCGACAACTTCTCCATCTTTGGTCTGTTTGATTATGCCAACGACCGTGGTTATGCATCGCTAAGCCCCATATCAGGAAATTACGTTGCCAGGGAGCCGTTCGGTGGTGGCTACGTGGTTTCAGCGTTCAGTCCTGGCGATACGATCGATGGCGACTTGTCGTTTGGTGGCTTTACCACCCTGTTCGAACGCGACTACTTCAATCTGGACGAGGACTACGAGCCCTTCCTCAACCAGCGCGGTTTTGCCGGTCTTCGATTGAGCGGCGATACCGGCAACAGCCTGTTTGCCTGTCTTGATTTCCAGGTGATCGTCAGAGGAGGTGGCTTTTCTGCTGAAATTCGCAGTGGTCTGATCAATACTGAATCGGGCGAAGCAGTAACCTGTCCTGACTTTGCCGATGCGATACTGATCGATCGTTTCGAGGAAGCTGATTGAGTCGTTGTTGATGTTCAGTCCGGGGGCTGGCAATTCCCCGAACAGCACGCCAAACGGGCAACTACGTGGTCAGCCCTCCGGCTCCAACAAGCTTCCCACAATCGCCCCCAGCTCCACCTCCGGGTCCAGTCCCCGATAGCGCGCGGCCAGCTTCGTTGCTTGCTGCGCATACGAAGGCTCAGCCAGCATGTGCTCGATCGCCGCGACCAGTGTCTCGGACGGCACGCCGATTGGCATCGCCAGGGCCGCCCCGGTGGCTGCGGCTTTCTCTGCTGTCAGGCGCTGTTCGTCGAAAAACGGCAGCACGCAGACCGGCGCGCCCTGGAGCAGCACGATGCCGACGGCATCGCCACCGGCACACAGCACCAGGTCGGCCTGCCGGGCAGCGGCGCGCAGGTCCAGCCAGCCTTCATGCAGGGCCAGGTTCTTGTTGCCTGCCAGAGCGGCCTGGCTGCCGGCGTCCAGGCCGGGCACGGCCGCCACCAGGTTCAGCCTTTGCTTAATCAAGGCTTTCAGCAGCGTTACCAGCCCCGGAAACGGCTTGAGCATGATCAACAGACGAGGCGCGTCAGGGTAGTGCTCGGGCCAGGCCGGCGTTTGTCCGCCGTGATCGAGGTAGCCACGGTAGTGGACGTGTGACTTAGGCCCGCTGTGGTCCAGTTCGGATAGGGTCATCAGGTGGATGTCATCAACCCGTCGAAACAGTTCGCTCAAATGCGCTAGCGGCTTGAGTCCGCGCTCCACCAGGCTGGCATTGACAGCGCTTAGCACGCGCGTCTCGATGCGACCATGAAAGTCGGCATAGCCGCTTTCCCAGGGGCGCAGACTGGGCAGGGTCGGGGTATTGGTGGGGTGACTGTAGCCATTGTCGATCAGCACCCGGCGCAGCGGCAGGCCCTGCACGGCAAGCAGGGCACAGGGGCTGAAATCCATGGCCACCGCATCGGGACGGGTTCGCTCGATCAGGGTCAGCCATGAGGCGGTCAGGCCGGCGATGCTGTCGGCATGGCCGAGACCGATGTTGTCCATGACTTCAGCCAGGTTGGCCGCTTTCGGGTAAGGCGGGGCCGGTACCAGATGGAAGGGCGCCTGCAGGCAGATGGCTTCGGGCAGTTGGTGTCGCGCCGCGGCCACATCGCGGCTGACAAAGATCAGCCGATGCCCGGCCTTGACCAGGGCCTTGCCGACCCTGCCGAGCCGGACCAGGTGGCCATGGCCGCCGCCCATTTCCCAGGTCAGCATGATGGTGCGGCGGCTGTTCATTGTCGGCAAAGCTTGGTGATTTCGGCTACCGGGTCGGCCCGCCCAGTCGACTGTTGACGGGCCCAGCTCAGCGCGCGGCGCTGGATGGCCTTGTCCTGGAGGAGACTGGCCAGGGCAGCGCGCCGGGCAGACGGTTCAGCCGGGCCGGTCAGGACCACGGCCAGACCCAGATTTTCGAGTCGGCGGGCAAGCCGTTGCTCGAGCGGCGACTGCGGCAGTATCAGCAGCGGTCGGCCCGCCGCCAGGGCCTCGAGTACAGCTTCATGCTGGCCGTGACAGATCACCAGGTCGGCATCCAGCGCATCGGTCTGGCCAGGTGGGTCGGTCCGCAGCGTCATTGAACGGCTGGTGAAATGACGGGCCATCTCTGCGGCGGATGGTGGCAAGTCCAGACAGCAATCGAGGTGCTCGTCGGCCAGCCAGGCGAGCAGATTGCGCAGATTCCGGTGGTTTTCCAGTACGGCCAGGAGGCGGGGGTGCTGGCCGGGCTTCCTGCGCGCGGCATTGGTCTGCACTTCTGGCCAGCATCCTGTGTAGCGAGGACGGCTGGCCCGAAGGTAGGGGTCCAGTGCGGGCCAGCCCTGAATCAGGACGCGATCGGCGGGGGCGTACAGCTCGCCCAGGTGCTTCAGTGCACTCTGCTTGTTCCGGGCAAGTACCGTGTTGACCGACGCCAGCAGTGCCGCCAGGGCAGTATCGTCCTGGCTCGCGCTGTCGATCCATGGGTGAAACGCCTCCGGGTCCGGTCCGATGCTCCAGCCGGGCCCGAAGTGGACAACCGGCAGATCAGCAATGCTGGCCGCCAGCGCCGCGACCGGTGCTTGCTGGCAGACCAGCAGCGCCGGCTTGACCAGGCCGAGGATATCCAGCCAGGCCTTGACGCTGTATTCAAGTCGCTCCGAGCAGTCCAGACCTGCGCGCGCAAGCACCTCGACCAGGCCGGACGGCGGCCCGCCGTCTCCGGGTTCAGGTGGCAAGGGCGCATGCATGAATCGATTGGTCAGAGTGGGTGGCAGCGCCGGCGGACGGGTTCGGTCAAGCAGCCAGGCGCTGAGCCCCGGCTGTGCTTCCAGACGGTCAGCCAGCGCGATCAAGGCCGCTGGCGGGCGACCGCCGAGCTCCGCCTCGCGAGCCAGGACTACATGTTGCACGCAGGTCTTCGCTTGTTATTCCGAGTCCGTCAAAGTTACCATGCGGATCGATCGATCGCCGGGCCCGTGTTCAGTGACCCAAGCATCCGAAATCTGCCTGCTGGTGTACTGGGAAGCCGCCGACTGGGAGCAGGTCCAGCGCCTCGCCAGAGCAGGTCGTTTACCGACGGTGGCCGCCCTCATGCGCGACGGCGTTGCCGGGCCGCTGCATAGCCCGCCGCCGCTGGCGCCCTGGCCGTTGGCGACAAGCTTGCTGACCGGGCGCATTGCGGCCGACCACGGCATCGTCCATGCCCAGCAAGGTTTGCCGGGAAGCGAACATCCCGAGCCGGTCACGCCAGCCAACCTGGAGACGGCGCCCTTGTGGC
>SLQY01000134.1 GCA_007131235.1 Wenzhouxiangella sp. | reverse complement strand
CAATCTACTGGGCCATGAGATCAGTGGGCGTGGCGTGACGGGTGATTTCAGCGGTTGCGCCGCTGCCAGCCTGGCCCTCGATGAGCGAGCATCCACAGGATGACGCCGATCAGAAAAACCCAGAACAGCAGGCTCAAGGCAATGATGCCGCCGCCGAGCAGGCTGTAAGTCCGGCGAGACTCGGGCTTGCGCCAGCCCAGGGCCAGGATGATCAGGCCGGCTGCAATGCCCAACAGCACGGCCGTGGCCGGGAAGGGGGTAAGAATCAACCAGTTGACATCGAACCCTTCCAGGAGCTGGTCGGTGTCGATGGCGTCCAGGGGGTTTGGCGTTTCGTCGTCCATGCCTTTTGCTACGCGAACAGCGCGGCAACTCTGTCATCAAGCGGTGCGGTTAACCCTGGTCTTTCCATCCGCGAATGACCCCGAAGACAGCGGCAGGGTCGTGGCCGGTGCCGGGTTGGCGGCGGTTGGCGGCTTCGATGACGCTGGCTTCGCGAGTGCGCAGGAAGGGGTTGGCGGCGCGTTCTTCGGCCAGGGTCGGGGGCAGGGTGATCTGGTCGGTGGCGCGCAATTTCTTGACCTTGGCGGATCGGGCCTGTAGTTCGGGGTTGTCGGGTTCGACCTGCAGGGCGAAACGGCAGTTGTCCTGGGTGTATTCGTGGGCGCAGTAAAGCCGGATCTTGCCGGGCAAGTCTGCCAGCTTGTCCAGGGAGGCCTGCATCTGGGCGGGTGTGCCCTCGAACAGCCGACCACAGCCGATCGAGAACAGGGTGTCGCCGGCCAGCAGGATCTCGTCGTCGTGGAAAACGATATGCGTGGTGGTATGGCCGGGGGTTTCAAGGACATCGAGGGCCAGGCCCAGTTCGGGAACCAGCGCCTGGTCGCCCTCGCTGACCGGTCGGTTGACTTGCGGTATGCGGGGATCGACCGGTCCCCAGGTCGGCACCGGGTGCTTGGCCAGAATGTCGTCCACGCCGCCGATATGGTCGTAGTGGTGGTGGGTCAGCAGCAGGGCGCATAGCGTCAGACCGTTACGCTGCAGGTAGTCCAGGGGCTCGGCGCTGGAGCCGGGATCGACCAGCACGCAGTCGCGACCGTTGTGCAAGGCCCAGATGTAATTGGTCTCGAATGCAGGAATGGCTTCGATGGACAACGGCATGATGGCTTCCTTTCGGTTATCCTTCAGCGGGTTCTCTTCTATTCTAGCGAGTTCATGAGCATCGCCGGTTTCACCAGCCTGCAGTCGGCCGAAAACACTCTGGTTCCGGCCGCCCTGGGCGATCCCCTGCCCGAGTGGCTGCTTGAGATAGCGCCGGTGTCGGCGCCGTCGCCGGCGCTTGGCGTGAGTCGATCGCGTCTTCTGTTTGACCGTGAAGCCACGGTCTGGCCGTTTCGTTGCCGGCTTGACGAATTACCGCTCGATGACGATGCGGTGCCGGCGATCTTGCTGCGTCATGTCTGGCAGCCCGGATTGTCGGTGGACCCGCTTGATGAAGTATTGCGCGTGCTCAAGCCCGGTGGATTACTGATTTCGGTATCTGCCAACCCCTGGCATCGTCGGGCCTGGGCGGAACTGGGACGCTCGGCGCTGCGTCTGCCCAGTTGGCCGCACTTCCAGGTTCTGCACGCCCGTCACTCGCTCAGCCTGGGCGTGCCCTCGGCCAAGCAGTGGCGGGGCCTGGTGCCCGGCTTGACCCCGTTGCTGGTGCTGGTGGCACGCAAACCCCGTCGGCCAGCCCGGGTCGAGCCGCTGAGATTTCGGCGGCCGCAGCTGGCGACGGGATCAGCGCCGGTCAGTTTGTGTCGCGCGGCATGAGCGAGTCGATTCGGATCTGGACCGACGGCGCCTGCCTGGGTAACCCCGGCCCCGGAGGCTGGGGTGCCGTGCTGCGCTGGAACGGTCATGAACGGGAAATTTCCGGCGCTGAGCCGGCCACTACGAACAATCGCATGGAGTTGATGGCCGCGATCCAGGCCCTGGAGGCCTTGAAGCGCCCTTCGGTGGTGGATCTGACTACCGATTCCCAGTACGTGCGCAAGGGCATGCTGGAATGGATGGCGAACTGGAAGCGCAACGGCTGGAAGACGGCGGCGAAAAAGCCGGTCAAGAATGCCGAGCTGTGGAAACGCCTGGATGAAGCCGTTGCCCGACACGAGGTGCGCTGGCACTGGGTCAAGGGCCACAGCGGCCACCCCGAAAACGAACGCGCCGACGAACTGGCCAGCACCGCCGCCCGCCAGTTCACCTGAACCTTGCCCCTTGCCCCTTGAACCTTGAACCTTGAGCCTTAAAAATGCGACAAGTCGTCCTAGATACCGAAACCACCGGCCTGGAACACCGCGACGGCCATCGGATTGTCGAAATTGGCTGCGTGGAGATGGTCGAACGGCGTCTGACCGGTCGTAATTTTCACGTCTACTTGAACCCCGAACGCCAGGTCGAGGGCGGGGCACTCGAGGTCCACGGCATTACCGATGACTTTTTGGCCGACAAGCCCAAGTTCGTCGACATCGCCAAGGAGTTTATCGGCTTCATCCGTGACGCCGAGCTTGTCATTCACAATGCATCGTTCGATGTTGGATTCCTCAACGCAGAGCTGGAACGCCTCGGCGATGAGTCCGTCGGCCGGGTCGAAGCCGTCGCCAGCGTGCTCGACACCCTGGCACTGGCCCGCGAGCTGCACCCTGGCCAGCGCAACAGCCTGGATGCCCTGTGCAAGCGCTACGAGGTAGATAACTCCAACCGCGACCTGCACGGTGCCTTGCTCGATGCCGAGATCCTGGCCGAGGTCTACCTGGCCATGACCGGGGGCCAGGTCGATCTATGCCTGGACCTTGCCGGCGATGGCGATGGGATTGAAGGTGAAGTGGTGACCGGGCTGGATCTGTCGCGCCTGAAAGTGGTCAGGGCCAGCGAAGAGGAAGTCCTCGCCCACCAGGGGCGCCTGGCCGCCATCGACGAAGCCAGCAAGGGCCGCTGCCTCTGGCAAAAACACCCGTAACCCGGCCCAACGCAACCGGGCCCGACCCTCGGGATATTTCCAAACACGGCACCCCCGTAACCCGGCCCGAACCTCGGGATATTTGCGAACACCGCACCCCCGTAGCCCGGCCCAACGTGGCCGGGGCCCATGCCGGGGATATCTCCAAACAAGACATCCCCCCGTAACCACCGCAAACCATCCCCCCGCGATTCACCACCACCGCTCAAACGTCGCTGCCCGCTTCCGATTGCACGATCAACGGGTGGTCGCGTCCTTCCATCCACATCAGGATTTCATAAAAGGTACGGATATTCTCGACAAAATGGACCGGCTCATGGCCGCGAGCGTAACCAAACCGGGTCTGGCTGTGCCAGCGCTCCTGGGTCAGCAATGGCAGGTGTTCGCGAACGTCGATCCAGCGATCAGGGTCGCCGCCCAGACGCTGGGTCAACACCCGGGCATCCTCAAGGTGGCCAAAGCCGACGTTGTAGGCGGCCAGGGCCAGCCACAGACGGTCGGGCTTCTCGATCCGCTCCGGCAGTCGATCAATCATCGAGCGCAGGTAGCGGGCACCGCCGTCAATGCTTTGCCGTGGGTCCAGGCGGT
>SLQY01000238.1 GCA_007131235.1 Wenzhouxiangella sp. | reverse complement strand
TGAACCTCGTCTGATAGCGACCTGCGAGTGGGGGTGAGCGCGGCTCAAGGCCGCACTGGTGGACCTCGAATGCCCCGCGGGAGCAGCCCTTCCAGATAGGTCGATTTGCTTGCGATCCTGCCGTCTTGCAAGCGGCCGAGGGGCGGGCAGTCTGGCGGGATTGAGCCTCTTCAGCGGGTGGATTTGCCGGGGTTACATTTCATTGCCGCTGGTCATGATGGAGTTTTTGCCGTTGGACTCGAATCGGTCGGTGAAGATGTCGTCGGATTCGACCAGGGCCACGCGCAGGCGGGTGGGCTCCTGGATCAGGGTCCAGCCAGCCGGCAGATCGATGTCGCTGAAAGTACCGCTGATGCCGGCTGGCGCCTCGAGCACGGTGAACACGCTGCCCGACTCGGGAGGAACTGCCGGTTCGGGTACCGCGAAGGCGGCGCCGGCAGCGATCTGGACGCTGCCGGCCTCGATCAGCGGATGGCCAAAAGCGTCGACGCCCAGGCGCAGGACGGCGCGTTCGGCCAGGTTTAGCTGACCGTCGATGACCAGACCGGCGACCACACCCAGTTCCAGCTCGGCACTGCCACCGGCGCCTGGACCCACGCGCACATCACCGCCAATCGACGCTTCGCCGCCGCTTGACAGGTGGAAACGGGCCAGACCGTCCGTGCCGTCTACGTCGACATCGCCACTGACGAACACACGTCCGAAAGCCCCCAATACCGTGATGATGGCCTGACCCGAGGCGGGCAGATCGCTACCCAGCCTGATCGAGCCGGCCTGGACGATGCCACCGCTGACATCGACAAAAGCCGTGCCGGCCACGCCGACGGCCAGCTCGCCGTTGACCTCAAGTGTGCTGTTGTTGAAAACCTGTACGCTGGCGAAGCTGCCCGGGCCGCCCGCCACCAGCGTGGAGCCTACCTCGGCAACTGCACCGTTACGTATCATCACCAGGGCAACGTTGGCCGCTTCCGGCGCCACTTCCAGCGCCACCGTGGGATGGTTCAACTGCGCCCCGGACAATTCGAAATCGCCGCGGTGTACCCGCGTGCCGCCAGTGTGGCTATGCTCACCCAACAGGCGGGTGAAGGAAAATTCATCGTGCACCAGCATCAGGCTGCCGCTGGTGTTCACCGCCTCGCCGGAAGGACGGCGGAACTCGTAATTGGACTGGTTGTGACGAAAGACCAGGCGCGCGCTGCCGCTGCCGCCGACCACGGCCGGCAAATCAAGCTGTCCGGCAACCACGCCCTCGATGACAAGGTCGGCCACACTGCCGGCCTGTTCGGCCAGCAGCAGCGATTCGGCGACCAGCACGGCGGTCTGGCCGAGGGTCAGCTGCGCCTGTCCGGCCCGACCCAGCACGATCGCCTGGCCCAGACCGGTCGCTGAGTCGATGCGCGGCCAGGTCGAATCTCCGGCGCCGTCGACGAGCACGGCATTGACCGCCGATGGCACGCCAGCTGGCTGCCAGTTGTCCGCGAGATGCCAGTCATTGCTTTCGCTCCCGGTCCAGGATTTCTCGGCCAGCGCCAGCGGGCTTGAAGCCAGCAGGGGCAGGCTGGCGGCGGTAAACGCCATCAGCATGAAAGACCAGTTTTTCATCTCCTCGCTCTCCCAACCGTCCGATTGCTTCGTGAATGCCGCACTCCACAACGACATTCGCGAGACAGTCGGCTTTTCTGCCAGCAGCCGTCCGAAAGATCCATTCGACCGCCTGGTCATCCATGGTCATGCGCCGCGGCCCTGCTTGCCGCAGCGGTGGTCGGCAAACTGGCCGGCGTGGCCATTGCTGGCAAGCTGCTCGGCTGGCCGCGGCCAGCACGATGCTGACGATACCGATGGTGGTGAGGAGTGGGAAGCGGGGAGAGGGAAGAGGGGAGCGGACGGGCGCTTGAGCCTCAGGCTTGAGGCCGCGTTATCAGTTGGACAGGAAGCTGCGGATCCAGGGCACGATGCGGTCGGCGGCGTCTTCGAGGACGTAATGACCGGCGTCTTCAAGATATTCAACGCGGGCTTCGGGTAGGCGTTCGCGCCAGATGGCAAGTACCTTGTCGTTGAACACGAAATCCTTCGCGCCCCAGGCAATCAAGACGGGCTTGCTGGCCAGTTGATCGAGGAGTTGCTCGGTTTCGGCCAGCACCGACCAGGCCGGATCGGCCTCGCTCAAGGGAATATCCTGGACAAAGCGCAGGGTCGCCAGGCGCTGCTCGGGGCGGCCCTGGTAGGGCGCGACCAGGCCATGGGCGACGTCTTTCGGCAGACGGCGCTCGGTCGCCATGCGCACGGCCAGTCCGGAAAAGGCGTTGAAGCGGTTGATCAGAAAGCCGCCCAAACCGGTGCGGGCGAAACGCAGCGAGGCGGGCAGACTTTCGTGGGCGGGGATATTGAAGGCCCAGGTATTGAGCAGCACCACGCGCCGCACTCGCTCAGGGTGGCGCACGGCCCAGGACAGGCCAATCGCCCCACCCCAGTCATGGACCACCAGGTCGACCGGACGGGAAGGCTCAACCGCATCCAGCCAGTGCCCCAGGTCTTCGACGCGGCTGGCCAGGGTATAGCGATACGCGCTGTCATCGGGACGATCGGACAGGCCCATGCCGATATGGTCAGGCACCAGGCAGCGATGCTGGTCAGACAGTGCCTTGACCACCTCGCGATAGTAGAACGACCAGGTTGGATTGCCGTGCACCATGACGACGGGCTGAGCAGCGGCATCACCCTCGTCCAGGTAATGCAGTCGATGTCCACCCGCCTGCGCATGGAAATGGCTGGCGAAGGGATATAGGGCAGAAGAAAACACGGGAAGAAGGCTCAAGGTTCAAGGTTCAAGGTTCAAGGCTCAAGGTTCACGAAACCAACCTGAACCCTGAAACCTGAACCCTGTCTTTTCCTACCAAACCACCTCGGCCATGGCGCAATTCAGGCCTGAGCCGATACCCATCAGCGCCATGCGGTCACCGCGTCGCGCCTTGTCGTCCTGGATAATGCGCGACATCACGGTGGGGATGGAGGCCGGGCCGATGTTGCCGAGGAAAGGAAAAATCCGGTACACCTTGGCCGGATCGGCACCGAAGGCACGGACGAAGGAATCCGTGTGCGCCTTGGAGACCTGGTGAATGACGACGTGATCGAGCTCCTGCACGACCCAGCCCATCACGGTCCGGGCAGCGATAAAAGTCATGCTGGCCAGCTTCATGCCTTCACGCAGCAGGCTCTTGGTGTCGGTCCACATCTGATGGTTCCAACCGCGGCACAGGTTGTTGAACTGGGTGGCAGCACGGGCAACGCCGCCTCGGTACTGGTGACCATCCGGCTCCAGGTCTGCCCGTGACATGACCATGGCGGCCGAGCCGGAGCCAAGCGTCAGGCTGGCAAACTCGGCCTTGAACTGCTTGCGCGTCACCCCGGGCTGACGCAGGCGGTCAATGGTAATGTCATTGATCTCACGGCTGTTTTCCCCGTTGACGATCAGAGCATAGTCAATCTCGCCGCGCTCGAGCATCTGGGAGGCGATATTCATGCCGTTGATGAAGGCCAGGCAGGCGTTGCCCACGTCGAAACTTTCGCAGGTATTGGCAAGCTTCAGGTTGCCGTGCACCATGCAGGCCGTGGATGGCTCCAGGAAATCGCGCGACACCGAGGTGTTGATCAAAATGCCGACCTGGCGTGGATCGATATCCGCCGCCGCCAGCGCCTTGTGCGCCGCCAGGGTCGCGCCATCGGAAGGCTGCATGCCCTCATCCCAGAATCGTCTCTCCATGATGCCGGCCAGATCGATCAGCGGATTTCCCGGCACCTTGAGGCGCTTGAGGGTCGGCGACAGCCGATCCGCAACTTCCTCGCTGGTGATGCGATGGGGCGGCTCGACGTGAGCAACGGACTTGATGACGACATTATTGAACAGCATAGAAGGGGATCCGCGGGGAAGTGATTCAGCAAAATAACGCACTAGTATACTACTTTCGAACCAGTGGGCAGGGATAGCTCCGAATGAACCAGACAATCGACAAGATCCGCCAAGCCACGGTCGCCTTGCGAGAGGCCGAACGACCGCTGCGCATACTCGGGCTGCTGGCCTGGCCGCTGGCGGTGCGTGATCGCTTTCTCGCCGCCGACGGCAAGCAGCTGCCCCAGGTCAGCTACGAGCAGGCCGACACCGCGATCGTTGAGGACGCCCTGAAGCGGGCAAGACCCCTGATCGCCCAGACCGGTCCGGCACAGGCCTGGCTTGAGCGCATCGCCGATCGCATAGCTACGGCCAACCGCATGTTGAGCCAGGTTGGCCAGACGGCGTTCTACCAGACTTCCAGCCAGCTCTACGGGGCGCCGCGCCAGGCACCAACCGACTCGGGTAGGACACCGCTCGAGCTGGCCCAACGGCTGCGCCGGATTATCGACCGACTCAGCCATGTTGACCTGGGCGCGCCGGCCGACCCCAGCGCGACTGCCGCGGAGGTGGCCGAGCGCATGCGCCTGGCCGTGGAAAGATTCTTCGCCGACGCCGCACCGGCTATCGAGGTGGTCGACAACCTGTCGGCCAACGCCACGGCCGGGCCCGAGCGCATCCGCATCCGGGCCACGGCACGCTTTACCGATCGCGATGTCGAGCAGCTGATTCACCACGAGGCCGGCATTCATGTCACCACCAGTCTGAATGGACGCCACCAGACGGACTTGCCCATCCTGGCGGCCAGCCATCCCGGCACCACCCGGACCCAGGAAGGCCTGGCCGTCTTTGCCGAATTCATCACCGGCTGCATGGACCTGGACCGACTCAGCCGCCTGGCCGATCGCGTGCTCGGCATTCACATGGCGGTTGAAGGTGCCGACTTTGTCGAGGTCTATCGGCATTTTCTCGACCAGATCCAGGCCCGTGATGGCGCTACCGATAACGAGACTGCGCTGGCCCAGCGCAAGGCCGCGTTCGAGCAGACCCGGCGGGTCTTTCGCGGCGGCGTGCTGACCGGCGGTGCGCCGTTTACCAAGGACGTGGTTTACCTGGACGGTTTGTTGCGCGTGCATGACTTCCTGCGCTCGGTGGTCGCGGCCGGGCGCGCGGATGTGCTGATGCTGCTGTTTTGCGGAAAGCTGGATATCGATGACGTCCCCACACTGGGCAAGCTGGCCGATATGGGCCTGGTAAGGCCACCGCGCTTTCTGCCAGGCTGGGCCGCGGACCGACGCTTCCTGGTCAGTTACCTGGCCTACTCCGGATTCCTCGGCCGGGTGCGCATGGGCCAGGTGCATGAGCACTACACGGATTTGCTCAGGCACGTCCCCGAGGTCAGGTTCGCGGCCTGATCAAGTGCCGACCACCACCCGGTTCCGTCCACCCTGCTTGGCCTTGTACAGGGCCCGGTCAGCCCGCTCTATCAGCTCGCGCGGCTCTGCTTCAGCGCTGGGTACCTGGCTGGCCACGCCCAGGGAGACCGTCAGGCCCAGGTCAGACTGTTCGACGAGCTGGCGAATTTGCTCGGAAACCTCCAGCGCCGTGTCCAGGCTGGCACCGGGCAGGATGCAGATGAATTCCTCACCACCGTAGCGGGCGACCAGATCTTCGCTGCGGCGCAGGGACCGGGAGATCAGATCGGCAACCTCGCGCAGCGCGTCGTCCCCGGCCTGGTGGCCATGGGTGTCGTTGTAATCCTTGAAACGGTCGACATCGAGAATGACGATCCCAAGCTCGCGACCTCGTTCGCTGCAGTTGCGCCAGGCCTCCTCCAGGTATTCCTCGAGACGACGACGGTTGGCGATCGCGGTGAGCCCATCGATATGGGCCAGGCTGCGCAGCTTGCGATTGGCCGCCGCGAGCTCTGCGGTGCGCAGATCGACCATCGCCGCCAGGCGCGACTGTTCGGCCCAGGCCCGGCGCAATCGCAGCCGAGTCAGCAGTGCCAGCAGCATGATCAATACCCCGATCCCCAGCACCGTCCAGCTGATCCAGGCCAGGCGAGTGCGATACCAGGGCGCCTGAATCTGGAACTCGAACGGCTGAATACGGCTGATATTGCCATCGGGGTCGCGCGCCTCGGCCTCGAAGCGATAGCTGCCCGGGCGCAAGCGCGAGAAGGTGACCCGAGACGACTGGCCCCAGTCGGTGAAGCGCTCCTCCCAGCCCAGCAGCCGATACCGAATACGCACCATGTCGGGGCGGCGATACTCGGGCACGGCGTATTCGAAAACGAAGTAGTCGTCGATCTGCGGGAACACCATGGCGCGGCCATCCAGCGGCAATCGCTCCTCCCGCGACTCGTCCTTGCTGCGCCGCAACACGCCGGTCAGACGAATACCGGGCGCTAGATCAAGCGGTGGAGTCACGGTTTCGTCGAAGGTCAGAATGGTGCCGGTACCGCCGAGCAGAACCTTGTCAGCGACGAAATTGATCGACGCGACCGGGCCAGGAGCCAACCGGTTGACTTCCTCGCTGATCCAGGCCTGGCCGGGCGGGCGACGCCAGACCTCGCGCGATGAAAACGCCCAGAGGGTGCCGTCTGGTCCGGCGCGCAGCAGGAGCGCCTCGTCGCTGGAACGCAGCTCGGTCAGCCCATCAAGCGAGCTTGGCGAAAAGACACCGTCCTGCCACCGGAAGAACCCGGCCGAGTTGGAGGCCACAACCTGGCCATCATCGAGACTGCCGAGCCAGGTATTGCGATCGTTGCCAAAGGCCAGCCCGTGCGCTTCGTCCAGTGCTTCCCAGGACACCATCTCGGAATGATCGGCGTTGAATCTGGCCCGGACCACGCCAGTGCCGGTGGCGCTGAGCAGGAAATCACCCGGGGCCAACTCGACCAGGCCCAGGGGGAAACCAATCAACTCGTTTTGTCTGAACAGCCACTGCCAGTCGTCCCCGACGCGCTCGACAACCGCCAGCCCATAGTCGGAACCGACATAGATCCGGTCAGGATGGTGAACGCTGTGCACGAGCAGCTTCGGATAAAGATCATCCTCGGTCAGCGATTGAGCGGGGTCCGGACCGACTTCCAGCAGGTGGTAGCTGTTGGCGAACAGGGCCCGGTCACCCAGGTCCAGCCAGTCCCAACCCTCGAAGACGCTCCAGTCGGTCGGCCTGAACTCAACCCGCCCAGTCCAGTCTGGATCCTGTGGTCGTGAACTGGCCATGGCGCCACTGCCGCCGACGACCAGCCAGCGATCATCCCATAGAAAAACCCCCTGCAGATTGCCCGACAGGCCGGCATGACCGCCAATACGCAGCCACGAAGACGGCCAGGCAACATGCTGGGTTCGTGACATGCTCTGAACAAACAAGCCACCGTGGTGAGAACGGCGCACCGTCACTATGAAGTCATTGTCGACCCGGAAGCTGCGCAGGCTGCCCGTTGCAGGATGGTAGATATGGAGTCTGCCATCACTGCCACCCAGGGCCAGGCTGCCATCATCGAGCACCTCGGCACCACCGATTTCGGCCGAGCTGGGCATCCCCGGCGGCACCGGCCAATCATGGACCTGACCATCATTGAAGTGCTGCCAGCGACCGTCGCGACGGGTCAGCAGCAAGCCCCCGGTGGGCAGAGGCAGCATCGCGTAGATCTGCTCGACCAGCTGCTCTCCCCCCGCGACCAGTTCGAAGCGATCACCGACCAGCTGTTTCAGGCCCACGCCGCGGAACTGAACCAGCACCTGGCCATCGTGCAACACCTGGGCGCCGAAACGTTCGGCATGTCGCCACAGCTGGCGCCGGTCGCCATCAGGGTCGACCAGGAACAAGTGATGATCGGCGTTGAACAGGACCCCGTGCGGAGTCGGCATTATGTGCCATACCTGGTCAAACGGCTCGCCATCGAGCAGTGCCAGGAAATCGGATGACAAATCGGTAAAGTGCCACTGGCCCGCCTGGTCGATCTGCAGGTAGCCGAACAGCTCCGACCCCCCGACGAACAAGCGCCCGGCTTCGTCCAGGACCAGGCTCCTGACCGGTTCATGCCGAGGCGTGTTCCAGGTGTTCCAGCGCCGGCCGTCGAAATGCGCCACCCCATGGCCCGTGCCAATATGCAGCATCCCGGCCTTGCCCTGGGCCAGATCCAGACGGATCGAATCATGCTGCAACGGCAGTTCGATCTCCTGGATCGGCGGCAAGCCAGCGGGCAAGGGCGGCAGCTCGACAGCAGGCGCGCCGAGCGCACCCAGTGCAATCAGCCCGATTACGATTCCTGTCAAGCATCGCTTCATCAAATTCATCCCCTGACCCTCATCCGGCCCGAGCAGCCGGGACCGCGAAGCGAAGGCCGGTACGGCCCTGCGCGACAAACGCCAGAAAACGAACCTCTACGGCATTCTGTCGCCGAATCGTCAGTTGACGTCACGTTCCATCATAGCATCGGGAATCGGTGCTCAAGCCGGGCGCACAAGACGACTGACCAACGACTTCAGCGCCAGCGGTCGAATCGGCTTGTGCAGGAATTCACAGCCGGCCGCGCGCGCCGCCTCACGAACCGCTGCAGCATGGTCAGCGCTGATCATGATGGTCGGGCAACGGCAGCCGGACCGGCCCAGGCGCTCGAACAGCGCCAACCCGGTCTGACCATGGTCGAGGTGATAGTCCAGAATCATCAAGTCAGGTGCCTGACCAGACCACGAGCGCTGGGCCTGCTCGGCGTCGGCGACCACGTCGACCGCCAGGCCCCAGCCGGAAACCAGGGATTTAAGCGATGCGCGCATGGCCGGGTCATTGTCGACGATCAGTACCCGACCGCGCGGACCGGGCCGTTCGGCGATGGGCGTGGCCGGCTGGAGGTTGACTGGACGGGCGCGCGGAACGAGCACGCCAAAAAAGGTGCCGCGTCCGGGCTCACTGATCAGCTCGATCGGATGGTCAAGCAGCCGGGCCATGCGATCGGCGATGGCCAGACCCAGACCGAGGCCCGGCGCATGACGATCCTTGTCGAGACGCTGAAACTCCTCGAAGATCATGGCTCGGGCAGTTGCTGGAATGCCAGGGCCGGTATCCCAGACCCCGGCCAGAATATTTCCACCCCGGCGTCGGCAGCCGACCACGATGCGACCCTGCTCGGTATAGCGCACCGCGTTGGACAGGAAGTTTTGCAGGATGCGCCGCAGCAGCTGCGGGTCACTGCGCACCCAGACCGAGGTGGCAACCCGGGACAGGGTCAAGCCGCGTTCCTCGGCCATCAGCCTGAACTCCCCGTGCAGCTGATCGAACAGCTCGCCCAACTGAAATTGAGTGATCCTGGGCTCAAGACCGCCGGCGTCGAGGCGTGATATGTCGAGCAATCCCTCGAGCAGGTTTTCGGTGGCTGCCAGCGCTCCGGAAATCTGCCGCAGCGAGTCAGACTCGGGTTGCCGGTTGATCCGACCGCTCAATGAATGGGTCAGCAACTGGGCGGCGTTGAGCGGCTGGACCAGGTCATGGCTGACGGCAGCCAGGAAACGCGTCTTGGCCTCGGACGCGCGCTCGGCATGCAGCTTGGCCTGCTCCAGTTCGGCGGTACGCGCCACCACGCGCTGCTCGAGCGTCTCGTTGATCTGGCGCAACTCTTCGGCCGTGCGCCGGAAGGCGGTGACATCCGTAAACGTCGCCACAAAGCCACCGCCGGGCATGGGGTTGCCACGAATCTCGATAATGCGCCCATCGGGCCAGGGCCGCTCGACCAGGTGCTTGGAGCCGGCGCGCTTGAACGCCAGGCGTCGCCGGATCTGCTCGTCGGAATCGCCGCGCCCCATCAGGCCACGACGGGCATTGTGACGCAGCAAATCGGCTACCGGTTGACCAACCCGAATGAGGTCGGCCGGGTAATCGAACAGATCGAGATAGGCTCCGTTCCATGCCACCAGCCGCATATCCCGATCCACCACGCAAATGCCCTGGCTCATGTTTTCCAGGGCTCCGGACAACACCTCCTGCGAAAACCGCGCCTGCTCGGCGGCCTGGCCGACCAGGTCGGCGACCGTATCCAGTGGCGCGGGCGTTCGCTTGCGCGCCGCATCCAGCAACAGCCGCGCCGAGGCCGAGCCAACCACGGCAGCCAGCTCCAGCTCCAGGCGCGACTCCAGTCCTGCGCTGTCACTGGAATGATCGAACAGCATCGCGACCCGCTGATCGGGCAGAAACCGGGCCGCGAGCTGACGCAGGATCTGCGGCTCGATTCGGGCCGCCGGGCCGGCCGGACTGACCCGTGGCAGGTAGCGAGCCAGTACCAGCGTTACCGCCACGTTGACCGCCAGGCTGACCAGCACGGCTCGACTGAGCTGGTCCAGCGCGCCCAGGCCAAACAGCTCTGCCGGGGCCAGCGCAGCCCAACCGAACGGACCCTGGCTGACCCAGCTTGCTGCCGTCAACAAGGGTAGAAACAGGATGTAACACCAGACCAGGACCCCGGCAAGCAGTCCGGTCAGCACGGCACGAGACGGCAGGCCGGGGCGATAGACGGCCAGCACCACGGCCGGACCGAGTTGGGCCAGCCCGGAAAAGCTCAATGCACCGATGTCGGCCAGGGCCTCGGTGGTCCCGACCAGGCGACCGTACACGTAGGCCAGCAGCATGATCACCGCGATACCGATACGGCGCTGCAGGCGCACCGGGATGCCATGCTGACTGATCCGGGACCAGCCGCGGTTGACCAGGGCCGGGGTCAACCAGTGGTTGCCGATCATGATCGACAGGGTCAGCGAGGCCAGGATGACCATGCCGGTCGCCGCGCTCAGGCCGCCCAGAAAGGCGAACAAGGCGAGCATGTTGCGACCATCAGCCAGGGGCAGCAGCAGTACGTAGAGGTCCGGTGGCGCACCCTCACCGGCCAGCAGCGCGCTGCCGGCGCGGGCCAGCGGCACGATTGGCAGGCTGATCAACAGCAGAAACAGCGGAAACAGCCAGCGCGCGGCGTGCAGGTGGGCCTCGGAGCGACACTCGACCACGCCAATGTGAAACTGGTGCGGCAGGGTGAACATGGCCAGCGCGCCCAGCAGGCCCAGGGTAATAAAGCTGTCGACGTTGGTAAAAGGCGGTCGCTCAGTGGCTGCAGCAAGCTCAGCCGGGCTGCTGAACAAGCCAAACACGACGAAAGCACCCAGGGCCAGCATCGCGATCAGTTTGAGCAGCGACTCAAACCCCATGGCCAGGACCAGGCCACGATTGTGTTCGCGGGCCGATGCGCGACGGGTACCGAACAGCATGGCGAACACGGCCATGAACACGGCCACGTAGAAGGCCAGATCCAGCCAGGTCGTCGGCTCGGTCTCGGTCACCGGCCCCAGGGTCAACGCGCCAAAACTCATGACCACGGCCTTGAGCTGCAGGGCGATATAGGGAACGATGCCGAGCATGGCCACGGCGGTAACCGTGGCAGCGAGCACGGAGGACTTGCCGAATCGAGTGGCGATGAAATCGGCAATGCTGGTGGAGTTCTCCGCCTTGCTCAGTCGGACCAGCTTGAGCAGGAAAGGAAAGCCAAGCACAAACAGCGCGATGGTTCCGATGAAGGTCGGCGGAATCGGCCAGCCAAAGCGGGCCGCCTGGGTAGTCGTGCCGTAGAAAGTCCAGGCCGTGCAGTAGACCGCCAGCGACAAGGAGTAGATCAGCGGCCACAGGCGCCGGGTCAGGGCCTGGCCACGCTCACCGTAGACGGCAACCGCGAACAACAGCCCCAGCCAGGCCAGTCCGGCAAGGAGTACGGTGGCAGTAGACAAGGTCAGCACCTGGTCATGTTAGCCACTCAACGGCCAGCGCACAAAAGAAAACCGGGCCCAGGCTTGAAGCCCGGACCCGGAAGCGGAGAGATTGAGAAACGTCGTTGAATCAGAAGTTGATCTGACCGGTCAGGGTGATGGTCCGGGGTGCACCGTAGAAGGCATTCATCACGCCTTCCAGCCCAAGCGTCGAGGCAGACCCGTCGGGCGTGGCGAATACGTAGCCCGATACCTTGTACTCCTCGTTGCTCAGGTTGCGACCGTGCAAGCCGACTTCGTAACGGCTGTCAGCGCGACGCCAGACCAGGCTCAGGTCGTAGAGCGAGTAGGACGGCTGATCCAGGAACGCTGACGGAATCTCGAACTGGTTGGTCTTGGAGCGATAGGACCAGGCGCCGATGATGGACACATCACCATCCTGGCCGAACCACTGCACCGGGAAGTTGTAGCGCAGGTTGGCATGCGAGGTCCACTTCGGCGTGTTCTGGATCACGCGCTGGTCGGCGACATCCTCAAGCGCCGTCTCGCCCGTGGCCGGGTTGGCCACGGCGGTGATGAACTCGTCGTAACCGGCATCGATATAGCCGACTGCCGTGGCCAGGCTCAGCGTGTCACCGGCAGCGATCAGGCTTTGCCCAAGGATGGCATTCATCTCGAATTCCACGCCCTTGACCGTGGCCGCCCCGGCATTGGTCGTCACCCCGGCAAAGGTATCGGCTATGCCGTCGCCAGTGGTATCGGCACCGATCGAGCCGGGCACCTGGATATCGGTGTAATCACTGTAGAAGAAAGCCAGGCTGGTGTTGACGCGACCATCCAGCCAGCGTGATTTCAGCCCCACTTCGTAGGAATCCACCGTTTCCGGACCAAAGCGCATGAACTCGAACACATCCTGTTCGGTCGGCGGATTGCCGTCCCGTCCCGGTGCCAGCGTGGTCAGACCGCGCGGATCGAAACCACCGCCCTTGAAGCCTTGCGAATAGGAAACATAAAGGTTCTGGTCCGGCGTCGGCTTCCAGGCCAGGCTGGCGCGCGGCGTGAATTGAGTGAAGGTCTCGGAACCGTCGAAATCGGACGTCGTCGCCAGGATGATCGGATCGCCGCCAAAGAACTCGGAGGCACCGAGCATGGTCTGGCGCAACACCTTCGAGGAGCGCTTGTCACTGGTGTAACGTCCGCCCAGGGACAGTTCCAGGTCGGTGTCCATATTGAACCAGCCGGCCAGGTCAAAACTGACATCGGCAAACAGCGACCAGGTGTCGGTATCCACATCACCCTTGGTGAAAGCGTTGAGGCCGGGTGCGCCGATCAGGTTGCCGGTTTCGAACAAGCGCACGTCGAACGGCCCGAACGCATTGGCTTCGAGATAGTAGAAGCCAGCGACACCGGCAATACGCTCAGATGTGTAGTTGAGCTGGAACTCCTGGCTGAACTGGTCGCTGTCGTAAATGGTAGCCACATCAAGATCGATCGCTGGCAGGGCATCGAAATCGATCTGCTGGATATTCTCGTTCTCGCGGTAGGCGGTAATGCTCTTGAACTGCCAGTTCGGATTGATGTTGAACTCGGCCAGCAGGCTGACACCCCAGGCCTCGGTAAAGTTCTTGCCGGTCTGACCACCGCGCGAGTCATACACGTTGCCAAGCACCGGGGCACCGGAAAACAGCCCCGGGATCAGGCGATGGCCACCAACCGGGCTGGAATCGTCCTTGAAATAATCACCCGCCAGGCGGATGAAAGCGCTATCGGCTGGCGACCACTCCACGCTCGCGCGCGCAGCGAGCACGTCCTTGTCGTAGTTTTCCTTGCCGGTCGTCAGGTTGGAGCCGAAACCGTCACGATTCAGGGTGGCGATGGCTGCACCTATGGCTGCCGTATCCCCTATCGG
>SLQY01000194.1 GCA_007131235.1 Wenzhouxiangella sp. | reverse complement strand
TCGACCCAGCTGATCACCCGCGCGGTGAATTGGTCCAGCGACAGTGCGGCGGCCAGCGTCAATGCCAACGGCCGGGTCTCGGCCGTCTCCGGCGGCACGGCCACCATCAGCGCCGAGTACGATGGTGTGACCGGTCAGGCCGTGGTGCAGGTCACCGCGCGCGATACCAGCGACGATGTGGCCCCGACGGCGCTGATCGCTGCACCGGCAGAAGGCGAGGTCCTGTTTGGGCCGACCGAGATCATCGGTACGGCTTTCGATGCCAACCTGGTGCGCTATGAGCTGGCCCTGAGCCCGGCCGACGCGGGCCTGTGGACGCTGATCAGCCAGGGGACGAGCAATGTCGATGATGACGTGCTGGGGATATTCGATCCGACCGTGCTGCTGAACGGTTTTTACGACATCCGCCTGCGGGTGCTCGATGCCGGCGGCAATGAAAGCACCGACCTGATCACCGTTCAGGCCGACGGCGAACAGAAGGTCGGCCTGTTTACCCTGGCCTTCACCGACCTTTCCCTGCCGCTGGGGGGCTTGCCGATCGCGATCGAGCGGGTCTATGACAGCCGCGATCGCTCGATGGGCGATTTCGGCATGGGCTGGCGCTTGGGGCTGCGCTCCATCGAGCTGACCTGTTCGTCGAAGCTGGGCGAGGACTGGTTTGTCGCCAGGAACGGGCTGTCGTTCAGCCTGCTGCCGATGCGCGAGAAGGCCTGCGCCATCAGCCTGCCGGGCGGGCGCATGGAAGTGTTTGACTTTGTGGTCTCGCCGAGCAACTCGCCGTTCGTGCCGTTGTTGACCGTCAGCGGCCAACTGCAGCCAAGGCCCGGCACCCTGGGCCAGATCGAGATTCTCGACAACACCAATTTCCTGATTCTCGATCAGCAGCCTGGCGAAGTCTGGCTGTACGACGATGTCACGTTCAATCCGTTCAACCCGGTCGAGCTGCGCTACACCATGCCCGACGGCACCGTGTTCGAATTCACGAATGGCAAGGTCAACCGGGTCACCGATACCAATGGCAACAGCCTGGCCTTCACCCTGGATGGTATCGAGCACTCCTCTGGCATCGGCGTGGACTTCGAGCGTGATGTACTGGGCCGCATCACCGCCATCACCGATCCCTCGGGCCATACCCAGACCTATGCCTACAGCGCCAACGGCGACCTGATGAGCCATACCGATGCGCTTGGCCATACCACCCGGTTCTTCTACAACACCCGTCATGGCCTGCTGCGCATCGAAGACCCGCTGGGCAACAGTGCGATTCGCTCCGAGTACGACGAGCGCGGTCGCTTGATCGCCCTGGTCGATGCAGCCGGTAACCGGACCGAGCATGAATACCACGACGAGGCCCGCCTCAAGACCACCACCTTCCCGGACGGCTCGGTCCGCACCGTGGCCTATGACGCGCGCGGCAATATCGAGGTTCAGGGCCAGCTGGTGACCATTGATGGCGTACCGGTGTTCTCCGAGCAGACCTGGGAATATGACGACTTTGGCAACCCCAGCCGCACCGTGGACCCTGACGGCGTGGTCGAGGAAGCCGACTGGACTGGCGAGCGCGAATGGACTCGGCGGGTGATCGACCCGGGCGGGTTGAACCTGGTCGAGGAGCAGGTTTTCGATGCCGGCGGCCTGATGACCCAATCCATTGATGCCCTCGGTCGACAGCGCGACTACATCTACGATGCCCGCGGCAACGCTGTGTCCAGTCCGGGGCCGGGCGGCGTCGATGTCGGCCTGGCCTATGACGGTCGCGGACAGCTGACGGCGGTGGCGAATCCGCTGGGTCAGCGAACCCGGCTGGTCTACAACGGCGCAGGCCAGGTGACTGCGCGCGAACAGGTCGATGAGCAAGGCCGGGTGCTGACGCGCACCGAATACGAGCTCGACGTCAATGGACGAGTGATGGTGCAGACCGATGTGCCGCTGGCCGAAGACGGTTTGCCCCGGGTGACCAGCCTGGTCCGTGATGCGCTGGGTCAGGTCACCAGCATGACCAATCCGCTGGGTGAGACCACCAGTTTCGAGTACGACGCCAACGGCAAGTTGACCGCTACGGTCGACCCGCTCGGTCGTCGAACCGAGATGGATTACGACAACCGCGGCCTCATGATCGAGCAGCGACTGCCCGATGGCGGCATCGAGACTTTTGCCTACGACTTTGCCGGCCGCCAGACTCGCCATACGGATCCTGACGGCGTGATTCGGGAAACTGAATACGACGAGCTGGGCCGAGCTGTGGCCGAGCGGGTTGACGGGCAGCTGATGGGTCGGCGCATCTACACCCCGGGCGGGCGCCTGAGCGCCGAGATCGACGCCCTGGGCCATCGCACCGACTATGACTACGACAGCGCCGGCCGCGTGATTCGGATGCGCATGCCCGAGGTCTTCGACGCGGTCAGTGGCACCACGAAGCGCCCGGAAATACTGATGGAATACAACGGACTGGGTCAGCAGACCGCCATCATCGACCCGCTCGGTCGCAGAACCGAATACCACTACGATGAGGCCGGGCACCTGAGCCAGGTGGTTCATCCTGACGGCAGCGCGCGTGGCCACGACTTCGACCCGGCCGGTCGTCATCGGGCCGTGATCGACGAGGAAGGGCACAGCAGTTTGTTTGATTACGATGCTGCCGGCCGCCTGGTGCGGATCCGCCAGCCCGCGCCGGCGCCGGGCCAGCCGCGCCCGGAAACCCAGTATGTCTACGACAGCCTGGGTCAGCTAAGGACCCGCATCGATGCGCTGGGGCGGGTCACCGCTTTCGAGTACGACGCCGTTGGCCGCCAGCTCCGAATCGTATTGCCTGACGGCTCTTCGCGTTCGACCGTGTTCAATGCCGCCGGCGAGGCGGTCGAAGTGATCGACTTTGACGGCACCGTGCTGACCTTCGAGTACGACGCACAGGGCCGCTTGCTCGGTCGCAGCGGTCCGGGCGTGGCCGAATTCAAGAGCTATACACCCGGCGGGCGGCGCGCGCTGGTCAATGACGCACGTGGCCAGACCGAGTTCTTCTACGACGCGCAGGGCCGCCTGGCCAGTTTCGTCGAGGGCGATGGCCTGGGCATTTCCTATGAGTACGATGCCAACGGCCGGGTCATCGGCCTGAGCGTTGATGGCCAGACGACCAGCTATGGCTGGGATGCCCTCGGCCGCCTGGCCGAAGTCACCACCAGCGCCGGCACCGTCACCTACGCCTACGACCTGGCCGGTCAGCTTTTGACCAAGACCTTGCCCAACGGCGTGGTTCGCCAAGCCGCGTATGACCAGCGCGGTCGGCCGGTAAACGTCGCCTTCCGTGACGCTGACAACAGTCTGCTCGAGCATTTCATGACCAGCTACTCGCCGCGCGGCAAGCGGCTGTCGGTGACCACCAGTGATGGGGTGATCGAGCAGTACGACTACGATCCGATCGGTCGCCTGGTTGAGGCCACCCGCAGCGGCACGGATCCGTTCGACCTGGCTTTCGAGTACGACCCGGTCGGCAACCGCCTGCGCCAGGAGCTTGATGGGGTCGAGACGCTCTACAGCTACGGCACCAACCACCAGCTACTCAGCGCCGGTGGCGACAGCTTCAGCTACGATGCTCGCGGCAATCGGACATCGGCCGTGATCCAGAGCCAGTCGATCAGCTACCAGTGGGACGCCTTCGGCCGCCTGACCGGCGCGGCAGGCCCGGATGGCGTGGCCCAGTTCGACTACGACATCGACAATCGGCGCGTGGCCCGGGTCGTCAACGGTTCACGCGTCGGCCAGCTGATCGACCCACAAAGCGTGACCGGGTTCAGCCAGGTGGTGGCCGAGTTCGATTCGGCTGGCGACGTTCTGGCCCGCTGGGACTACGGTCGCCAGGTGCTCAGCCAGCACCGTGCCGGCCAGGTTCACCACTATGGCCACGATCATCGTGGCAGCGTACGCCTGCTGACCGATGCCGCCGGCCAGGTGAGTGATCGCTATGATTACCGGCCTTTCGGCGAATTGCTCGGCAGCAGCGGCAGCACGCCCAACCCCTATTTGTTCAATGCCGAACGCTGGGAGGCCAGTGCCCTGGCCTACGATCTCCGGGCCCGTTCCTACGACAGTTGCAGTGGCACCTTCCTGTCGCGCGATCCCTTCCCCGGATTCCAGAACAGGCCGTTCTCGCTGCACCCCTACCAGTTCGGCGATGCCGATCCGGTCAACCATATCGATCCGCTGGGTCTGTTCACTCTGGTCGAGATCAACGTCAGCCAGTTCATTCAGACTTCGGCCAGGTTCGGTCGTGGCGTGGCCGCGACCTGCCAGTCGCTTGATCGCCTCGATCGCATTGTTGCCATTCTCGGCGTCGCTGATGTCGCGACCTGGTTCCTCCAGCTGGGCTTCAATAATTCAAGCGTTGGCATCAGCGCCAAAACGTTCAGATTGAGGCGAGACAAGCGTTTGACAGTCGACGTCAAGTGGGGTCTGGCGCCAACGGGCGATGGTCCCTTGATTTCATCGTTCACGGGCAGCTTCTCGGTCGATAACGTCGGGCTCTCGTTCAAACAGGAGGGTCCGAAGCTGACCGTCAGTGTGGAAACCGATGTCACGCTGGCCAAGCTGACGATCTGCGGTGTGCTGCCGGTGGGCGAGGTCAAGGCCACGGTTTCACGAAAGTTCACGATGGACAATGGCATCTCCCAGGGCTGGAATTGGGACCTGGGCATAAAGCTCAGTCTGGGAGTCGACGATAGCTGGGATGGGGGTTCCTCTCTCAACTTCAATGCCATGGAGTACCCGCTGCTGCCATGGGGTCGCTAACGTGGCCGGGTCAGCAATCCATCCTGGACACCCAGCAAATCGAGCAGGCCCATCCACTAAAGCGCGGCTAGGCCATTGGCTCAGCCGAAGCCATGATGGCCAAGGCCGCAGAGATTGGCGATTGCTGGATGAAGGTCCGCTTCTTGACGAAGTGCTGGATCGATACGGGATTGCGCTGATAGATGCTTGAAGATAAACATTATGGAGTGGTGTCTGGACTTGAAGTTTCCAGCCACTGGCGGGTCTGCTCGATAAACTGACTCGGGGCCTGGGTTGCCTGCAGCTTGGCCAGCACGTCGGCCAATTCATCGCGCGGGTCTTCAAGACCGGTCAGGAAGCGCGCTCGCGCCAGCGAGGCGCGGGCCACCAGTACCTGCACCTGGTCAGGTTCCAGCGTGGCCTCGCAGATGGTCACTGCCCGTTCAAGATGGGGCATGGCTTCTTCGGCTCGTTCCAGGACCAGCAGCAGCCGCCCCAGGTTCAGGTGGCCGACACCGGTGAAGGCGTGTTCGGCCCCCAGCGTGGCGATGCGCATATCCAGCGACTCGCGGCTGTACGGCAAGGCCTGCTCGGGTTGGCCCAGGTCGCGCAGCAAGACGCCGTAGTTGTTGAGGTTGTAGGCGAGGTCTACGCTGACGCCGCCTGGGGCCTCGCGGCGCTGGTGTTCAAGTGCAAGTTCGTACCACTCTCGAGCTTCCTCGAGCTGGCCCTCACCGTGCAGGCTGAAAGCGATGTTGTTGTAGGCCACGCCGATGTCGGGACGGTCCGGCTCATGTGTCAGCCAGATGTCCAGCGCCTGTCGCTGGTGCTCGAGCGCTTCTTCCCAGCGCTCCAACTCGCCTAAAACAATGCCGAAGTCATTGTGGATAGTGGCCCGGGTTTCATAATGGTGGGACGGGACAAGGCGGTTGAGTATTGCGCGGTAGCCAGCTTCTGCCAGTTCAAGGTTTCCGCGTCGAAATTCGATCCAGGCGATATAGGCCTGGGTCATCAGGGTGCGGTCGTCCAGCTCGCCGTAGAGTTGGCGGTTCAAGCGATCGGCCCGGGCCAGGTTGTCCAGCGAGGCGTCCAGCTCCATCAGGCCTAGCTGGGTGTAGCCGATGGTGTGACGCAGGGGAGCTTCTATCGCCGGCTGGTCGGAGAACCGATCGCCGATCATCTCGCCTGCCTTGCGCAGCATGTCGCGCACGGTCGCTTCGGCGCCAGCCTGGTAGGGGTCGGCCTCGAGAAGTATGCTTTGCAAGAACTGGTTGATCTGTTCGACTCGATCGCGCTCGGCCCGGGCCTGGTCGGTCTGGTGCATGGCCACACCCAGGCCGATGATCAGTGCGGTGAAGATACTGGCGGTTGCGGTCAGGCCGACCCAGTGCCGGGTGGCAAACTTGCGCGCCCGGTAGGCCAGCGAGTCGGGGCGGGCGTTGACCGGCAGACCGCTCAGGTAGCGGCGCAGATCCTCGGCCAGCTCTTCGACCGAGCCATAGCGCCGCTGCGGCTCCTTGCGCAGGGCCTTGAGTACGATGGTGTCGAGGTCGCCGCGCAACTGCCTGGGCAGCCGTTCGGGCCGGGTCTGGCGCGCGTTTGCGATGGCTTCCAGGTCTTGATGACCACGCAAGGCCAGGCTGGGCCGGGTTGGCATGTCCTTGCAGATCAACCGCTCGGTATCACCCAGCGGTGTGGTTGCGTCGATGCGGTAGGCCGGATTACCAGTGAGCAGTCGGTACAGCAACAAACCCAGCGAGTAGACGTCGCTGGCCGTGGTGACGGGCTCACCGCGGAACTGCTCGGGGCTGGCCGCGCTGGGCGTAATCATGCGCAGCTGGGTTCGTGTCTGGTCTGGATCGACGCTGTCTTCGATCAGCTTGGCGATGCCGAAGTCCAGCAATTTGACTTGTCCGTGAGTATCGACCAGGACGTTGGCGGGCTTGATATCGCGGTGGATGACCAGGTTCTGGTGCGCAAAGTGAACGGCCCGGCAGACCTGGTCAAACACGGCCAGTCTTTGCTTGACATCGAGCCGGCGTTCATCGCACCACTGGTCAATGGGCAAGCCGTCGACGTATTCCATGGCTAACCAGGGCAGGCCGTCTTCCGAGGTGCCACCGTCAATCAGGCGTGCGATGTTGGAGTGGGAAAGCTTGGCAAGCAACAGTCGCTCGCGCTCGAACTGCGCGACCAGCTGAGGCGACTCCAGCCCGGCCCGAATCAGCTTGAGGGCGACATCCTGTTTGAATTCTGTGCTGTCGCGGTGAGCCCGGTAGACCGTGCCCATGCCGCCGTCGCTGAGCAGGCCGTCGATGATCCAGCTCCCGATTTTCTGGCCGACCAGGCGGCCTTGAACCTGGTTGGCCAGCACCGCTTCGGCCTCGGACTGGGCTGGTTGGTCGAGGAAACTTTCCGGCTGATGATGGCTGTCCAGCAACGCCTCCACCTCGGCCGCGAGGCTGGGCTCCGTGGCGCGAAGGGTTTCGAGCTGACGATGGCGCTCGTCGTTATCGTCGATTTCACTGAGCCGGGTGAACAAGTCACCGATCATTTGCCAGCGCCGGGTGTCCATCTCTACTGCACGGTCTGGGAGGTCACAGGTCGCTTGTCGGCACTTGCCGCAGCAACCAGGCGCGGGCCAGATTCCAGTCGCGCTTGACGGTCGCTGCAGAGACATCAAGGGCGAGTGCGGTTTCCTCGATGCTCAGACCGCCAAAGTAGCGCAACTCCACCACGCGGGCCTGGCGCGGAGAGAGTTTGCCCAGCTCCTCCAGTGCCATGTCCAGGCTGACCAGCTGCTCGGCGCGGCGGGACGACATGTCCTCATGCTCTTGCGGGGTGTCGGACTCCAGTCGCCGATCGCGCTTGGCGCTGTGGCGATGACGGGCCCGATCAAGCAGGATTCTGCGCATCACTGTGGCAGCGATGGCGAAAAAATGGCTGCGGTTCTGCCAGTCGGTCTGCGATTGCGATGACAGGCGCAGATAGGCTTCGTTGATCAACTCGGTTGCCTGCAGGGTCACGGACCCGGCGTGGGCGCGAAGGCGGCCAGCCGAGAGTGCCTTGAGCTCGTGATAGACGAGCCGCATGAGCCGATCGCCAGCGCCTTGGTCGCCGCTGGACCAGTCCTTCAGAAGACGTGTCAGGTCTGACTCGTTCTGCATGCTTCCCCGCTTGAGGCCGCGTGTCGAGCAGCGCGGCAATGGACCGTACAGACTCCAAGTGTACCTAAAAACGAGGCGGGCCTACCGAAACCCGGGTGGACCAGGCTGCTCGAGGGACTGGGGGACTTTCTGCAGCGTGCTGGCGTCGAACTGCAGATCGCCGGGCTGGGCCAGCATTTGCCGGTCGGTTGATGCCAGGG
The DNA here is from genome assembly GCA_007131235.1 of Wenzhouxiangella sp. Lineage (GTDB taxonomy): Bacteria > Pseudomonadota > Gammaproteobacteria > Xanthomonadales > Wenzhouxiangellaceae > Wenzhouxiangella. The sequence continues at coordinate 28,664 of SLQY01000194.1, read as the reverse complement.
AACCCGTCCTTGCCAACCGGGTCACGAACAGGGGTGTTGCCAGCCATTGGTTCGGCGGGTATCTTTCACAAGGTAAAGCCTGGCCCCAAAAATTAGTTGTTTCGTGCGATTCCTTGTTTCATCAACGCTGCTTGTAGGTGTCCTGCTGCTGTCTGCGTGTTCGGCAGTGGGGCCGCGGACGACCAGCGAACCCGATCCGAATGGCTACCTCGAGTTCGAGTCTCGCAGTTGGCTGGCCGCACCAACCGATCATGAGGCTGGACTTTTGCAGGGGCGCATCGAGGCCGGGAGCGCGAAGAAAAGGCTGCAATACAACGCTTCCTACCTGCTCAAGTCGGACCTGCTTGCCTACAGCCTGGCGGGTCATGGCGATGAATCGACGGCGCTGCCAGCCGAACTGGGTCGCCAGTCTCTGCGCCAGGAGCTGAAGCTGGAGCTGCCCATGGCACTGGGGGCACCGATTCAGGTCGATATTCACAATCAGCAGGATCTGCGCTGGTCGTTCAACGGCGAAGCGCGGGCGGACCGGCAGCGCGCCCACCTGTACTGGAAACCTGATTTCCTGGCCCTGGATGTGCACTGGTCACCCTTGCGCGAGGCGACGGTATCGGGTCGCCCACAGCACTGCTTCCTGCAGGCCAACCTGCGCCTGCCCTCGCTGGTGCCGGTCGACGATATTGATGCGGCCCTGGATCTGTCCGGCCAATCCTGCCGTATTCATGCTCCGGCTCGGGGTGTGGTCGGTCTGACCACGCGTTCCGAAGCACTGGCCTGGCGTTGGGGTGAGGTGCTGGACAACGGCCTGCGGCTGAAGCGCGTTCTGCCCGAGTGGCAGAATTTTGGCAAGGAGGCCGCTGAGCCGGCCTACGAAGTCGGCTTCAAGCAGACGCTGTCGCGGTCGGACTGGCAGCTAGGGCTGGACATGGCCTGGCGTCAGGTCGACCAGCATGCATCCCGGGATCCGCTGTCGATTCCTAGCCGTTGGGCCATGGATGTGATGCTCCGTCGAGAGCTGGGTCTGGTGGCGCTGACGGCCCGCTGGCTGCATGCCAATGATCCACTCTGGTTTGTCCCCCTGGCCAGCCCGGTCGAGCGCGAACGCCTGTCGCTGCTGATTGACTTCAGCCATTGGCTGGCGCGCAAGCTGCCGGAACTGGATGCCAGGATGTCGGCCTCCTGGGAGCATATCGAGGATGCACGCGGCGTCGACGACAACCAGGTCAACTGGAACGTTCAACTGACCTGGTAACGGCAAAGACAAACACCTCAGCGAAACTGCTGGCCATGGCGGATGACGATGTCAACGTCGCGCAGGATATTGATGAAGCGCAGCACGTCACCCCGCACTGCAATGATGTCGGCTTTCTTGCCGGCCTCGATCGTGCCCACTTCGTCCAAAACCCCCATCATCCTGGCCGGCCAGTAGGTGGCCGAGCGAATCGTATCCATGGGATCTACGTCCATGTGATTGACCCAGACTTCCAGCTCGGCCCAGGTTGACTGGCAATGAAAACTCAGCGGCACGCCTGAGTCGGTGCCGATCAGCATCGTGACCCCGGCCTGGCGAAGCTGATCAAACTTGGGTCTCAGGGTGGGTTTGCGGGCGGCCGTTAGCTGAAAATACGGCAGCCGTTCGGGGTGTTGAATGGATTGGCGAATATCGGCAACCGTGTCATCGGCCAGTCCTTGTTGCCAGCACGGATCGTCGAGGTGCTCGGGATTGCGGATGGTGTGGACGTAGTTGAACAACGGTTCGACCGTGGGGGTCCAGTACAGCGGGCCCAGGTCCATGCGCGCGGTGCGCGCGGCCAGGGCCGCGATGACTTCTTCGGGGTAGATGGGCGCGGTGGCCAGGCCGGTGTGTTCGAAATTATCGACGCCGGCACGCAGCCCGCGCAGGATTTCCTCGGGGCGGTGAGCATGGGCAACCACGGGCAGCCCATGGGCATGGGCTTCCGCGACAACGGCCAGGTATTCCTCTTCGCTCATCTGGTCGTGATCGATCAGCTTGATCACGTCAACCCCGGCCTCGGCCAACTCCCGCACCCGGGTGCGGGCATCGTCGACACCGTTCACCCCCCAACGGTAGTGGTCCGTGCCCGGGTAGGGCCGATGTTGAATGAATGGCCCGGACACGTACAGGGTGGGTCCGGGTATGTCGCCATCGGCAATCGCCGAGCGAATGGCCAGGATGTCGTCCAGCGGTGCGCCCAGGTCGCGGGCCGAGGTCACCCCGGCCCAGAGCAGCTGTCGCGCCGCGGCCGGCATGATTTCATCGCGCAGGCGGTGGGTGTACTGGCGACGCCAGTGGGCGTAGTCGGCATGGCCGGTGATCATCAGGTGGACATGCATGTCCCACAGGCCCGGCAGAACACTCATGCCCTCTGTCGAGATCACTCGATGGTCGGCCGGCACCTCGATCTGGCCGACCTGGCCCACCGCCGTAATACGTTCATCGGCCACCAGGATCACGCTGTTGGCCAGCGGCGGGCCGCCGTTGCCGTCGATCAGGGTGCCGCCGACCAGGGCGAGGCGTTCGCCCGACCAGCCGGTGGACAACGGCAGCAGGAACATCAAGGCAAGCAGCAGGCGCATCGGGGATCTCCTAGTCATTGGTCGAGACGAGCCGGTCGATCAGGCCGCAACGGCCAGCTCCAGTTGTTCGAAATATTGCAGGGTCAGGTCGATCTGTTCGGCCGCGCTTTCGGCCTGGTTGACCACCGTGCGAAAAGCGGCATTGCCGCGTCGGTCCCTGGCATACCAGCCCAGATGCTTGCGGGCAATGCGAACCCCGGCCTGTTCGCCGTAGAAGGCATGCAAGGCGCGCAGGTGCTCGACCAGAATGGCGCAGACTTCGGCGGGTGATGGTTCGGGCAGGTGCTTGCCGGTGACCAGGAAGTAATTGATTTCACGGAAGATCCAGGGTCGGCCCTGGGCGGCTCGACCGATCAGCAAGCCGTCGGCCCCGGTGTGGTCGAGCACCTGGCGAGCCTTGCGCGGCGAGTCGATGTCGCCGTTGGCCAGAATCGGAATGCCTGCATCCTGCTTGATCCTGGCAATGGTGTCGTACTCGGCCTGGCCGGCATACTTCTGGTCACGGGTGCGTCCATGGATGGCCAGCGCGGAGATTCCGCAGTCTTCGGCGATGCGGGCAATGCCTGGGGCGTTGCGCTGATCGGCGGCCCAGCCGGTTCTGATCTTGAGCGTTACCGGAACGTCGACTGCCGCGACCACCGCTTTGAGAATTCGCTCGACCAGGCCCTCGTCCTGCATCAGGGCCGAGCCAGCCCAGGCCTTGCAGACCTTCTTGGCCGGGCAGCCCATGTTGATATCGATGATGTCCGCGCCCTGAGCGGCGTTGTGCCTGGCCGCTTCGGCCATGCGCTGCGGGTCGGTGCCGGCGATCTGGACGCTGACAGGCTCCGGTTCACCGGCGTGGTCCATGCGCTTGCGTGACTTGCGCGTATGCCACAGGCTGGCGTCGGCCGTAGTCATTTCCGATACAGCCAGGCCGGCTCCCAGCCGCTTGCACAGCAGCCGGAAAGGCTTGTCGGTAACGCCGGCCATGGGGGCCAGGCCGATGGCGGGTTCAATCTGGTGCGGGCCGATGAGCATGGTCAGGCAGGTTGTGGTCTCGGGCAGGTTCTTCACAGTCCAGTTTAGCCGAAGCGCAGCAGGGTTACTTTTTTCAGGCAGCTGACAGCAGTGTATGATTCTACTCAAGCGCTGCCGGTAGGCCGCTTCTTCAATGTCTGACTGCAAGCGGGAGGTGAGCCAATGGCTCGACATCAAGAGCGACGTCGATTCCACCGTTTTCCGTTCGAGGCCGATTGCGAGCTGGATCTGGGCGCTGCCGGTCAACAGGACTGCGAGCTGCTGGACCTGTCACTCAATGGGGCGCTGATCCGATTGTCAGCGACTTCTGACGCTCGGCTTGAAGCCCGGCAACTCGTCGAGCATGGGTCATTGCGTTTGCGCTTGACCGGTGCGGTTCGTGGCGACCAGGCCAGCATGGACATGATGGTGCGGGCGATCCGCGTTCAGGGCGATACCTTAGCCTGTCGTTTTGTTGCCGTGGATGCAGAAAGCATGGCCGTGTTGAAGACCCTGGTTGCCGCAAACCTGGGCAATGCCGAGCTGCTGGAGCGTGAATTGACCCAGCTGGATTACTGGCCCGGGCTGTCGATCTCGCCGAGTGCGTGATCCGGCCGAAACCAGTCGGTCAGCACTGCCTGCAATTCGTCCAGTCCCTGACCCGAAGTGGCCGAGAAAACCTGCACCCCCACTTCTGCCGCGATCAGGCGGCGCACCGACATGAAGGCTTCTTTCTGCTTGCCCCGGCCGAGCTTGTCGGCCTTGGTCAGTACCAGGTGCAACGGCAGGCCGCGACTGCCGGCCCACTCGATCAACTCGACATCCGAATCCTTCAGCGGATGGCGGATGTCCATGACAACGACCAGTCCGGCCAGGGCCTGGCGGCGGTCGAGATAGGTCTGGATCAGTCCGTGCCAATGGCGTTTAAGATCGCCACTGACCTTGGCGTAGCCATAGCCTGGCAAGTCGACCAGGTGGCGCAGTGGGTCAAGGCGAAAGAATACCAATTGCCGGGTCCGTCCCGGCGTTCGGCTGGTCTTGGCCAGCGAGTTCTGTCGGCACAAACGGTTGATCAGGCTGGATTTGCCCGCATTTGAACGACCGGCGATAGCAACCTCGATGCCGGCATCCGGCGGCAATTGTGACAAGTTATGGATGCTGTCGAGGTATTCTGCTCGGTGAAGCAGTGATAGAAAATCTGTCACGGACTGGCACGGGCGAAGACAAGCAGCGATAATAGCAGGTTTGGAATTCTCGGCCCTCGAAACGGAGTACCTCGGACAATGGCACGATTTCTGGTTATGTTACTGGCCCTGGCGCCGCTGACGGTTGCTGCCGTCGGTGATCCTGAAGCCGGCGAGCAGAAGGCGGCATCCTGTGCGGCCTGTCACGGCGCAGACGGCAATAGCGTGGTCGCGGCATGGCCCAAGATTGCCGGTCAGCATGCTGACTACGCGGCCCGTCAGACCCGGCTGGTTCGGGACGGTCGGCGCGATGTGCCTGAGATGATTCCCTTTGTCATGAACCTGTCGGACCAGGATATTGCCGACATTGCGGCTTTTTACGAGTTGCAGTCGCTGGAGCCGGGCGTGGCCGATGACGACCTGGTCGCCCTCGGTCGCCAGATCTACCACGATGGCAATCGGGAAACCGGCATCCCAGCTTGCGCAGCCTGCCACGGCCCGGCTGGTGAGGGTATTCCGGGGGCGCACTATCCGGTCGTTCGGGCCCAGCATGCCGACTACTCGGCCGATCGCCTGCGCCGTTACCGTGACGGCGTGCATAACGGCGACGATGACATGTACAGTCTCATCATGGTGGGGGTTGCGGCACGCCTGACCGACGAGGAAATCGAGGCGGTCAGTTCGTACATGGAAGGGCTGCACATGGCTCGCTGGCCGACCCCGGCGCGGAACTGATTCGGCCCGCGCCGGTCTCTAGCACCGTCTTTCCGCATTCCTTACAGGACTACTGACTTACTATGAAAGCGATCGCAACCCTGGCCGGCCTGCTTGTCCTGATCTCTCTGCCTGTGGCAGCTCAGACCTTTGAAGAGGGTCGTCACTACACCCGAATCGGGGTGCCCACCGCAGTTTCCGAAGACCGGGTGGCCGTCGTTGAGGCCTTCGCTTACCCGTGCCCGGCCTGCCGCAATTTCCTGCCCATTATCAAGGAGTGGGAGGCGGATGCCCCTGAATATGTCGACTTCTCGCGCCTGCCGATTGCCCTGCAGCGTGGCTGGGACGTGTTTGCCCGCGCCTATTACACTGCCCGCGTGCTCGGTCTGGGCGACGATGCCCACGAGGCCGTGTTCAAGGCGCTGCATGACGAGCGACGCCAGATTCGCAATTTCGAGGATGTCGCCGCCATCTACAGCGATTTCGGGGTCGACACCAGCGCTTTCGTCAACACCGCCCAGTCTTTTGCCGTTGAGTCGCAGATGGGGCGCAATCGCGGCGATGTCAGCCGTTATGGCATTCGCGGCACGCCGACCATGGTGGTGCAAGGCAAGTGGCGAGTCAGCCCGGGTGACTTCGACAGCTACCAGGACATGATGGCCGCCGTCGACTACCTGGTTGAGCGCGAAGCGCGGGCGCTTGGCCTGCTCAATGGTGATGGCGATGATGGGGCACAGGCAGAAACCGAGGCCGACAGCCATTCCGAGCCAGAAGAAGCCGCTGTCGAGTAGTGCCTGACGGAGACACTTCGCCTGCTGAGAAAGGCTCCCGTCAGCTTCGGCTGCTGAGCTATAACATCCAGGCAGGCACCACCACCGGCAAGTACCGGGAATACCTGACCTCGAGCTGGCGCCAGGTGCTCCCCAATAACCAGCGCGTAGCCAATCTCGACGCCATCGCCGAACTGGTTGCCGACTACGACATCGTGGCCTTGCAGGAAGTCGACTGTGGCAGCCTGCGCTCGGGTTTTCTCAACCAGGCCAAGTACCTGGCGACCCATGCCGGATTCGAGCACTGGAGTCACCAGGGCAATCGCAAGGTGGGCATGCTGGCCCATGCCGGTAACGGTCTGCTCAGCCGGATTGCGCCCAGCGCGATCGAGGAGCACCGTCTGCCCGGTGCCATTCCCGGTCGCGGGGCCATGTTCGTGCGTTACGGCGAAGGGCCCCAGGCGCTGTGGCTGGTGGTGCTGCACCTGGCGCTGGGGCGACGGGCCCGATCCCAGCAGCTACGTTACGTTGCTGGCCTGGTGCGTGACTACCCCAACGTCGTGGCCATGGGCGATCTCAATACCGGGCCCCGCTCTCGCGAATTGCTGGAGTTCTGTGACCAGGCCGGCCTGATCATTCCCGACCAGGGTATCCTGACCTTTCCTTCCTGGGATCCGCAGCGGGCGATCGACCATATCCTGGTCTCACCGAAAATGAATATCGCCAGCCTGGAAGTTCTGCCGGTCACCTACTCCGATCATCGGCCGCTGGCCATGACCGTCAATCTCGACGGCAGCGTGGACCTACCAGGCCATGCGCACAGCAACCGCGATCAGCACCAGCCCAAAGATTCGCTTTAGCCGCTGATGCGGCAAGCGATGGGCCAGGGCCACGCCGGCCGGTGCACCGATCATGCCGGCGATACCGATGATCAGCAGTCCGGGTCCGTAGAGGTAGCCGAAGCTCAATGGGTGCTCGACCTGGCTGCCCCCCAGCACAAGAAATCCGATGACTCCGCCCAGCGCGATCGGCCAGCCACAGGTCGAGGCGATGGCCACCGCCTTGACCATGGGGTAGCCGTTTCGAGCCAGGTAAGGCACGTTGAAGCTGCCGCCGCCGATACCGATCATGGCCGATACCGCCCCGATCAACGGGCCGAACAGGTACCAGCCGCGTGGCCAAGGCATGGTTTGGGCGACATGCGTCGAGGCAGCCAGCAGCATGCGTAAACCGATCAGGCCGGCAATCAGGGCGAATACCCGGGCCAGCCAGGGCCCCGGTATCGATACCGCCAGCCAGGCACCGGCCAGGGCGCCCAGTGCAACGGCCGGGGCCAACCTGGCCACGCAGGCCCAGTCAACGCCGCCGCGTCGGTCGTGAAACCAGATGGCGCTGGCCGAGGTCATCAGCATGGTGCCCAGCGAGGTGGCCACGGCCATCGGCACGGCGATATCTGCGGATGCGTCCTGCGACAGCAGGATCCAGGTCAGGGCCGGGACGATGACCAGGCCGCCGCCGATCCCAAGCAGGCCGGCCAGAACGCCAGCGAGCAGCCCGGTCAACAATAGAGCAATCAGGGTGAACAGCACTTGTTGTCAACGGTCAAATAGGAGGATGATGCGGCATGGTGAAGTACGCGGGTACATGATGGCAAGTGTGGGCAGGCTCGGACGCTTGATGACGTTGGTGCTGGGCTTCGTCCTGGCCGTGGCCGGGCAGGCGGCTGCCGAGCCCGACATGCCGGATCGCGAGGCCGAGCGCGAAAGGTTCCGGGCCGCCTGGGCCGATGCCGGACGCGGCAATCAGGCAGCCGTACTTCAGGCCATCATCGATCTGCAGGGCTATCCGCTTACCCCTTTTCTCGAGTTTGAGCTTTTGCGCCAGCGCATCGACCAGGTGCCGGAGGTGGTGATCGAGCAGTTTCTCGCTCGCCATCGCGACTGGTCATTTGCCGGTGCCCTGGAGGGAGCCTGGTTGCGCAGCCTGGCGCGGCGCGGCGAATACGAGGCCCTGGTCCGTCACGGTCGGGCCTCGAACATTGCCGAAGTGCGCTGTCACCTGGCCCGGGCCGATCTCGCGGCCGGGCATACCGATCAGTTGCCGGCCCTGGTCGAGTCACTGTGGCTGGTCGGCCAGTCGCAGCACCGTGCCTGCGACCCGGTTTTTGCCTGGTGGCGGCGCCAGGGTCATCTCACCCCTGAGCTGGCCTGGCAGCGCTTCCACCTGGCCCTGCGCGCCGGTGAGAGCAGTTTGGCCCGCTACCTGCGACGCTATCTCGACAGTGACCGGCGCCATTGGGCTGACCTGTGGCTGAGCATGCAGGCGCAGCCTTACGCGACCCTGCGTGAGTCCCGTCGCTGGCAGGATCACGAGCAGGCCCGGCTGATTGTCGAGACCGGTCTGATCCGCCTGGCGCGCTCGGACTGGGAACGTGCCGATGGCGCCTGGCGTCTTGTGCGTGGTCACTTCACCTGGCCTGCCGATCAGTCCGGGCGAATCCAGCGCGAGATTGCCTTGTTCCAGGCCGTCGCCCTGGACCCGGGCGCATTGGCGGCCATCGATGCGCTGACACCGGACTCGATCGATCAACAGGTGCTTGAGTGGCGCACCCGGGCGGCCCTGGCTGGTGGCCAATGGGAGGATGTGCTCGGCTCGATCCAGGCCATGTCGTTGACCGAGCAGGCTCGACCGCGATGGCTGTACTGGCGGGGCCGGGCCCTGGCCGAGCTGAACCGGCCCGAAGCGCTGCTGGCCTTTGCCAGCCTCGCCGGCGAGGCCAATTACTACGGCTTTCTGGCCGCAACTCGCCTGGGCCAGGATCTGACCGTTTGCAACGAGGAGCTGCCGGCCGATGGCAACGTTCAGCGCCGCCTGATGCGGGATGCCGAGTTTGAACGGGCCCTGGAGCTGTGGCAGGTGGGTCTCAACGGTCATGCTCGCCGCACCTGGGTCAGTGTGACGCGTCGTCTCAGCCAGGCCGAGTTGAAGCAGGCCGCGCTGCTGGCAGCCTCCCAGCAGTGGCATGATCGCGCCATCCATGCCCTCGGCAATGCCGGTGCGATGCGTGCCTACCCGTGGCGGTTTCCGCTGGTGGAAAAGGGGCAGGTGACGGCGGCCAGCCAGCGCTGGGATGTCGATCCGGCCCTGGTTTACGGCCTGATGCGGGCCGAGTCGGCGATGCAGCCCGATGCCTTGTCGCCCGCCGGCGCTCGGGGCCTGCTGCAACTGATGCCAACAACAGCAGCCGCTGTCGCCCGGCGCAATGGTCTGCGTTACAACGGCCAGTCGGACCTGATGGAGCCGGCCATCAATATTCCGCTGGGCGTGGCCCATCTTGCCGAGCTGCAGTCGCGCTATGACGACGCCTGGATCCATGTTGCCGCCGCCTACAATGCCGGCATCAGTGCGCTGGGCCGCTGGCTCGACTCGCGCCCGTTGACCGAGCCGGATATCTGGCTGGAAACCCTGCCTTTTTTCGAGACTCGCGATTACGTCCCGCGGGTGCTGGCTTTTGCGACGCTTTATGAATGGCAGCTGCAGCGCCCACCACGCGTGCTGCGCGAGAACCTGTTGCCCGGCCATGCCCACCCTGGCCAGGGCTTCACCTGCACGCCCTGACGGTACAATCGGGTAACTGTCTGGCCTGGAGCCTGATTCAATGAGCGCAAAAAAAATATTCATACTGGGTGGGTCGGGCTTCGTCGGTGGTCACCTGGTCAGGCGATTGTCAACCGATGGTCATGAGGTCACGGTGGCAACCCGTTATGCCCCGGCGGCTCGTCACCTGTCCATTGTTCCTGGCGTTCGCATCAGGCAGTGCCGACCGCATGATCTTGAATCGTTGACTGGCGCGCTCGAAGGGCATGATCTGGTCATCAATCTGGTCGGCATACTCAACGAGCGCGGTTTCGGCGGCAAGGGCTTTCGTCGGGCGCATGTCGAGCTGGTCGAGAAAATCATCATCGCCTGCGAGGCCGGTCGTGTCGGCCAGATGATCCAGATGAGCTCGATCAATGCCGGTGAGGGCAGCAGCCACTATCTCAAGTCACGTGGTCAGGCCGAACAGCTGGTTCGCCAGGCCGACAGCGGCGGCTTGCTCGACACCGCCATCTTTCGACCCTCGACCATTTTCGGTCCCGATGACAGTTTTCTGAACCGCTTTGCTGGCCTGCTCAAGATCTCGCCGCTGTTGCCGCTGGCGCGCCCGAACGCGCGTTTTGCCCCGGTTTATGTGGGTGATGTCGTCGAGGCCTTTGCCCGGGTCATTGCCGGAAAACGCCTGGGTGGCGAGACCTACGAGCTGTGCGGCAGCGAGGTCTGGAGCCTGAAGGAACTGGTGCAATGGCTGCGCGACCAGCTCGGATTAAGGCGCCTGGTGGTGGGCCTGCCTGACCCGATCGGACGCGCCCAGGGTATGGCCTTCAACCTGGTGCCGGGAAAGCCTTTTTCCAGCGACAATTTCAAGTCGCTGCTGCTTGACAGTGTCTGCACCGACAACGGCTTCGAACGCCTGGGCATCGAGCCCTGGGGCATGGCCGAGCTGGCGCCGACCTGGCTGGGCGCCAACGGTAGCCAGGGACCTGTCAGCCGTGACCGGAGTTGACTCAGACCAGCGCCTGTCCGGCCTGACGGTATACCAGGTTGGCGGCTCGGTTCGCGACCAGTTGCTGGGTCTGCCGGCACCGGATCGCGACTACGTGGTGGTCGGAACAACACCTGAAGAAATGATCCGACGCGGCTTTCGTCCGGTTGGACGCGATTTCCCGGTTTTTCTTCATCCCGAGACCCAGGCGGAGTATGCGCTGGCCCGAACTGAGCGCAAGTCCGGGCGCGGTTACCATGGTTTTGTTTTTCACACCGGGCCGGATGTCTCTCTGGAGCAGGACCTGGTCCGACGCGACCTTACCGTTAACGCGATGGCGCTGGGCCCTGACGATGAGCTGGTCGATCCGTTCAACGGCCGGCTCGACCTTCAGCGCGGCGTGCTGCGCCATGTCAGCGATGCCTTTCGCGAGGACCCGGTGCGTATTCTGCGCCTGGCCCGTTTTGCCACACGGTTCCAGCACTTCGATATTGCTGATCGAACCCTGGCGCTGTGCCGCGAGATGGTGGCCGAGGGTGAAGTCGATCATCTGGTGCCGGAGCGTGTCTGGCAGGAAATGCAGAAAGCGCTGATGCAGGCGCGACCGTCACGCTTCTTCGAAGTGCTCAGGTCGGTCGGGGCCCTGGCCGTGATTCTTCCCGAGGTCGATGCCTTGTTTGGCGTGCCCCAACCGGCCCGCTACCATCCCGAAATCGACACCGGACGCCACACCCTGATGGTGCTGGACCAGGCTGCCCGGCTGGATGCGCCGCTGGCGGTGCGTTTCGCCTGCCTGGTTCACGATCTTGGCAAAGCCCTGACACCGGGCTCGGAGTTGCCCTCCCACCGCGGTCACGAAAAGCGTGGCTTGAAGCCCATCGCCGAGCTGAGTCAGCGCCTGGCAGTCCCGACGGCCTGCCGTGACCTGGCCTTGCGCGTGGGCGAGTTTCATCTCCACGCTCACCGCGCCCTGGCGCTGAAGCCTGCGACCGTGGAGGGCTTGTTCGGGCAGCTTGATGCCTGGCGACGTCCTGAGCGATTGCACGACTTCCTGCTAGCCTGCCAGGCGGATATTCGGGGACGCCTGGGGCGTGAGGATGACCCGTATCCGCAGGCCGAGTACTTAAGGCTTGCCCTGGCGGCGGCATCGGCCGTAAAGGCGCGTCAATTCGTTGACGAAGGCCTGGTCGGTCCGGCCATCGCCGAGGCCATGCGTCGGAAGCGGATCAGTCGGATTGCGCAGGTTCGCGCTGACTTTCCGGCGCCGCTTCACGCATAAGCAGCTGCGGCTCCAGCAGGGCCCGCCGGTAAGCGGCCGCCGGACGTGGCTTGCCCATCAGGAAGCCCTGGATCACGTCGACCCGGCACTGGATCAGGTAGCCAAGCTGCTGGCGGGTTTCGACTCCTTCGGCCAATACCGTCATGCCAAGACTGTGGATCAGATCGACCACTGCCCGGGTCATGTCACGCTCGTGGCGATCGCGTTCCAGGTTGATAATGAAGCTGCGATCGAGCTTGACGTAGTCGACCTGCAGGCGGCGCAAGTGCGACAGGGAGCTGTAGCCGGTGCCGAAATCGTCCAGGCAGATCTTGCAGCCCAGCTCGCGCAATTGGGAAATCGTGTTCAGGCCGGCCTCGAAATCCTGCATCGCCGTGCTTTCGGTGATTTCCAGGTGGAGATCGTTCGGGTCCACCTTCATGGCATGGCAAAGCTCGGCGAGCTTGCCGGCCAGGTCTGGCTGTTGGAAGCGCTGGGCGGAAAGATTGATCGAAACGGTCACGGATGGCACGGCCAGGTCATTCTGCCACTCGTGCAGTTGGCTCAGCGCCTGGTGCAGGATCTGGTCTTCCAACTCGTCAAGTATGCCGAGGCGCATGGCCTGCTGGAGGAAGGTGCCCGGGGTCAGCAGGCCGCGCTTGGGGTGATTCCAGCGCAACAGCGTTTCGAAACCGGTGACGCGGCGTTGGCGAATACTGACCAGTGGCTGGAAGTGAAGCTCGAACTGCTTTTCCCGTACCCCGGTTCTGAGCTCCTGCTCCAGCCGAATCAGGTCATGTGGCTCGGTATCGACCTGGCTGCCCTGGTGCACGACCAGGTTCTTGCCGCCGGCCACTGCCTCCATCTGGGATTTCTGGGCCAGGTCGATCAGGGCCACGGCATCAATCTGATCATCGGGAGCCAGGCACAGTCCACCGCTCAGGGCGAGGAACAGTTCCTGGCCGTGATGAACCAGCGGCTCGGCGGCTGCCGACAGGATCTGTCTTGATTTCTCGATGGCTCTATGCCGGCTGCCGACATTGGGGAGCACGGCGAGAAAGTCGCGCTCACCTGCGCGTCCCAGGATGGCATCTGCCGGCAGGCGCTGGCGTAGCCGCTCGGCCAGCTTGCGCACCATGCGGTCAGTCTCTTGCCAGCCCAGCGCCTGGCTGATCAACTTGAAGCGATGAACGCCGATGGCCAGTACGGCGACGCGGTTGCGCTTGGCGGTCGCCGAGCTGACTTCAGTGGCCAGCTGATCCTGGAGCTGACGCCGGTTTGGCAGCCCGGTGGCCGGGTCATGCATATGAAAATGAATCAGGCGCTGCTGCGCACTCTCGGCCTGGCTGCGTGCAAAAAGACTGCGCCGCCGCTCGATCTCCAGCAGCCAGATGATGATGCTGTAGCCGATCAGGATCTGGAGCAGAAAGCCAATCAGGCCCAGATAGCGGGCATGAACCAAGACCTCGTTGTTCAAGGTCATCCAGGTACTCAAACCGCCAACGTAAATCATGTAGCCGGCATAGGCGCCGAACGCCAGGGGAACCAGGCGCGCGCTGAACATGCCGGTCGGCTTCATCGATCGCCACAGCATCGCGGCAGTCACAGCAAAGGCGATGCCGGTGATGGCATGCAACATTGAAAAGCGAATCAGGTTGCGCAACGACCCGGCTTCCGGCGCGAACGGTGTAACCATTGCACTGCCAATGCCGACGGCCAGGACCAGCAGCACCAGGGCAACATGGCTTGCCGGCGGTACCGAGCGCTCTGTGATTGCTTCCCAGGCACCCATCATCAGCCACAGCACATGCAGGTAGGCCATGGCCAATGAAAACATCGACAGGCCAAGCCGCAGGTTGGGATCAATGGTGCCGGCAGGCAGCAGGCTCGTGATCAGGGCAGCCGAGGCCAGGTACAGCGACATGGCCAGGCAGCTCAATGCCCAGTGCCGCAAAAAACGATGTTTGAACGCGATCAGGAATGACAGCAGCAGAGCGGCCAGGATCAGGCTGAACACCGATTGGGCAAATTGAACCGCGATAATGGTTTCTATGGCCTGCACGGACCAGCACCCTCCTCAATACAGCGCCCGGAGGCGCATGCTCCGGTTGGTTTGTTATGGTCCCCAGGTCGCCCCAAGGCGCTTACATTACCCGATTCCGTGACCGCTGTCGCGTTTCTGAACTGTGCGGCTTGATTGCATTTGGCCGCGGCACTATTGATCAGCTTGATGGTCTGAACGGAGATGATAGTCGGATTTACAGAAATCGCACACCGATCCGCTAATCTGCGCGCACTTGGAGAGGAGAGAAGCTAGTGCCATTAACCCGCCTTGGATTGGGCAATCCGGTCGCTGTTGCAGTCGGCTGTATTCTGCTGGTGATTTTCGGGCTGATCAGCCTGAGTCGTTTGCCAGTGCAGATGACGCCCAACATCGATCGGCCGTCGATTTCCATATCGACGGGCTGGCGTGCTGCCTCCCCTGCCGAGATCGAATCTGAGATCATCGAGCCGCAGGAAAACCAGTTGCGGGACGTGCCGGGTCTGCAGCGCATGCAGTCCACGGCCAGCCAGGGGCGCGGATCGATCAACCTTGAGTTCGATGTCAATGCCGACACCAATCGTGCCCTGATCGAGGTCATCAACCGGCTCAACCAGGTGCAACGATACCCGGCCGATGCCAGCGAGCCTACCGTCCGCGTCGGCTCAGACCAGTTCGGGGACAGTATCGCCTGGTTCTCGATTCGGCCGCTGCCGGGAAACGACCGGCCCATCATCGAGTACCAGGATTTTGTCGAGGAAATCATCAAGGAGCGTCTGGAACGCATTCCCGGCGTATCGTCGGCCAACCCGCGCGGTGGCCGACCCTTCGAGGTTCGCATTACCTTCGACCCGTATCGTGCGGCAGCCATTGGCATTGACCTGACCCGCATCGGCCAGCGCCTGGGGCAGAATGCCGATGTCTCCGGCGGCTTCCAGGAAGTGGGTCGGCGACAGTACACCTTGCGTTTTGCCGGGCAGTACCGGATTGCCGACCTGCAGAACCTGGTGCTTGATTGGCGCGACGGCAGGCCGGTGTTCCTGGGCGATGTGGCGACCGTCGAGCGGGTGATGCGCGATAGTTCCGGTGTCATGACCCAGAATGCCGGTCCGTCCATTTCCATGAACGTCATCGCCGAGCCCGGCGTCAACGTACTCGAGGTCATGGCCCAGCTGCGTGAGACCATTTCCGATCTGGAAGAGTCCCACCTGCGGCCGGCCGGCCTTTATATCGTCCAGGTTTCCGACGATACCATCTACATCCGGCAGTCCGTGCGGATGGTTGCCACCAACCTGCTGCTCGGCATGGGCCTGGCCATCCTTGTGCTGTGGTTCTTTTTCCGCAAGCTTCGCGCCACCCTGATGGTCGCCCTGGCCATTCCGCTGTGCCTGTGCTTTTCCTTCATGGTGCTCGATGGCGCAGGACGCACGCTCAACGTCATTTCCCTGGCGGGCCTGGCCTTTGCCACTGGCATGGTGCTGGATGCGGCGATCGTGGTGCTGGAGAATATCGTCCGACAGCGCGAGATGGGGCGCGACCCCATGGAAGCCTCCGATCGCGGCACCGGCCAGGTCTGGGGCGCCTTGCTGGCGTCGACCGCCACCACCGTGGCCATTTTTCTGCCGGTCATTTTCCTCCAGGACGAGGCAGGCCAGCTTTTCGCCGACCTGGCCGTGGTAATCGCCGCAGCCATCGTCTGCTCCCTGCTGGTTGCCATCATCGTGCTGCCCACGGCCAGCTATCGGCTGCTTGGCACGGAGCGCCTGGTTGACCGCCACACCCAGTGGTGGCAGCGCGCCACCGGCATGGTCATGAATTTGACCGACACCCCGCGTCGGCGCTGGGGTTGGATTGGCGGCCTGACGGTTGTTCCTGTGTTGATTGCGCTACTGCTGTTGCCGCCCGCCGACTACTTGCCGGAAGGGCAACGCAATTTCATTTTCGGTTTCATCCAGACCCCGCCGGGCATGGGTCCGGACACCGCCGAGCGTGAGCTGATCGATGTCATCAATCAGCGCATGTTGCCGTATATCGAAGGCGATAAGGAGCCGCGCATCTTCAATGCCTTCCTCGGCTTTTTCGGCACCGGAGCCTTCATGGGCGTGCGTGCTGAAAACGACAAGGACGTCGATCGCCTGCTGGAGGTGGTCAACCGCGAGTTTCTCGCCGATCTGCCCGACACGATCGGCTTTGCCAACCGCTCACCGATCTTCGGCGGGCGCGGTGGCCGCCGCATTGATGTCGACCTGCAGGCGGCGGACTTCGAGGATCTGCTCGAAGCCGGGCAAGTAGGCTTTGCCGCCATTCGCAGCGCCATGCCGCAGGCCAGCGTCCGGCCCCAGCCAGGACTGGACCTGTCCGAGCCTGAGCTTAGATTGGTGCCGGATGATCGCCGCATTGCCGAACTGGGCTGGACCCGCAACGATGTTGCCACCTTGATTCGAGCGCTTGGTAATGGAGCCTTCCTCGGCGACTACTTCGATGGGGATCGCCGCCTCGACGTGATCCTGCGCGGTGAGCGCTGGCTGACACCCGAAGAGCTGATGTCCATGCCGGTATCGACCCCGTCCGGGCGTGTCGCGACCCTGGGCGAGCTGACCCGGCTGGAGCGCACCGCGGGTCCGAATCAGATTCGGCGCATCGACCGTCGCCGCACCTTGTCGCTGCAGGTCACGCCACCGGCCGGTATGCCGATGGAAACCGCCATTGAAATTCTCCAGGCCGAAGTCGAGCCACAGCTGCGCGCGGCGCTGCCGGCCGATGGGGTCATCACTTACCGTGGCACGGCCGAGGCGCTGGGCGAGACGCTGCGCAACCTGGCCGGCAGTTTCGTGCTGGCGATCATCATTCTGTATCTGCTGATTTCGGCGCTGTTCAAGTCTTTCCGTGATTCGGTGCTGGTATTGCTGACCATTCCGATGGCCACCGTTGGTGGCATTCTCGGCCTGCGCCTGGTCGGTGCCGTGACCGGCCAGGCCATGGACATGCTGACCATGATTGGTTTCGTTATCCTGCTTGGCTTGGTGGTCAACAACGCCATCTTGCTGGTCTACCGGGCCCGCGACGGTGAGCGCGAGGGCCTGGGCCGACGCGATGCTGTCGAGCAGGCGGTGCGACTGCGTCTGCGACCCATCCTGATGAGTACCTTCACCAGCTTGTTCGGCATGTTGCCGTTGCTGTTGCTGCCCGGCTCCGGCACCGAACTGTACCGCGGCCTGGCGGCCGTTATCGTGGGCGGCATGGCGCTGTCTACCCTGTTTACCTTGATCCTGCTGCCCAGCCTGCTGCGGGTCAACGAAGAAAAGGTACCGTCGGTCAGTGGCGACGTTGTACCGGCATGAGGAGCCTGGTCATGAAGAAAATACTTTCCATTCTGGTGGTCTTGCCGATATTGGTCGCAGGCCCGCTCCAGGCCCAGTGGGGTGGTGCCTCGATTGTCGAGATCGGCGAGGCCAGGGTGACGGCCATGGCGCCGACCATGCAGGTCGCCGGTACCGTGGTGTCGCGCTCGGATGCCTTTCTCTCGGCCGAGGTTGATGGCCGCCTGATCAGCGTGGCCGATGTTGGCAGCCGGGTCGAGGCCGGAGATGTCATCGCCCGCATCGAGGATACCTCGCTGCGCCTGCGTGCCCAGGAATTGGCCGCCGAGGTGGCGCGAGCCCGGGCCCGCCTGAATTTTCTCGAGGGGGAACTGGTGCGCTTCGAACGACTGGCTGAAACCAACCTCGCGGCAGCCAGCCAGATCGATCAGACCCGGTCGGAACGCGATATCGCCTCCTCCGACCTGGCCGTGGTCAATTCGCGCCTGGGCCAGATCGAAGATCAGCTGCAGCGCACCAGCATTACCGCGCCTTTCCCCGGCATGATCGCCGAGCGCGTCGCCCAGGTCGGCGAGCGGGTGGCGGTGGGTACGCGGGTCGTGCGCCTGGTCAACCCAGATAGCCTGGAGGTCGTGGCGCGGGCACCGTTGAGCTATTACCGCTTCGTGCGTGCCGGCGATGAGCTACCGATCGTCGCCGGCGTCGACGAAATCTACCAGGTGCCGGTTCGTACCGTGGTCAGTGTTGGCGACGAAGCACGTCATGTCTTCGAACTGCGCCTGGATCTCGATATTTCCCTGCCGGTAGGCCAGACGGTCAGGGTGACGGTGCCGACGGCCAATGTGCGCGAGGTGCTCGCCGTGCCGCGCGATGCGCTGGTGCTGCGCGGCGATGGAATCACGGTATTCATCGTCGATGAGGACAACACGGCGCGCCGCATCCGCGTCACCACCGGGATTGGTGCTGGCGATTGGATCGAAGTGCGTGGACCCATCCAGGCCGGTGACAAGGTCGTCATTCGCGGCAATGAGCGCCTGCGGCCCGGCCAGGAAGTGTCGGTGCGCGGTTGAAGGCGGGACTATAATTCCCATTTTCGACCACAACAAGACAGCATGACCTATTGCGTGGCCATTCGCCTGGAGTCCGGCCTGGTATTTTGCTCGGATTCGCGGACCAGCGCCGGCGTCGACGATGTCAGCGTGTATTCCAAGATGCATGTTTTCGGCACTGCTGAAGACCGCATCGTGGTGCTGTTGTCGGCCGGCAACCTGGCCACCACCCAGGCCGTGACCACGCGCCTGGAGCGCGACCTGGCCGGAGCCGAGCACAACCTGAACTCGATTGCCCACCTCGACGAAGTTGCCCGCTATATTGGCGAGCTGAGCCAACAGGTGCAAAGCGACTTTTCAGGCCAGTCGGAACAGGCCAGCGGCATGATGGAAGCTTCGTTCATTCTTGGCGGTCAGGTTCAGGGTCAACCGCACGAGGCCTTTCTGATTTATCCCCAGGGCAACTATATCGCCGCCTCGCGGGCCAAGCCCTTCCTGCAGATCGGCGAGACCAAGTACGGCAAGCCCATTCTCGACCGCATGATCCGGCCCGATATCACCCTGGAGAGGGCCGGTCGCTGTGCCATGCTGTCGATGGATGCCTCGATTCGCTCCAACCTGAGCGTGGGGCCACCAATCGAACTGATGCTCTACCCGGCCGATGCCATGAAGCCGTCGCATCGCTTGTTTTTCGACGCCGAGGATCCGTACCTGAAAAGCCTGAGTGGATCCTGGGCGGACGGCCTGAACCGCTTGTTTGCCGATCTGCCGCGCTTCGACTGGGAGTAGTCAGGTCGAGTAGCCGCTGTTGCTGATGATTTCGTTGATCAGCTTGAGTTTGGCCACGACCGGTCGGGTGAGAACGAACGGGTACGGGTCGGGCTGGTCCAGGGATCGGTTGAGCAGGTTGATCTTCAGCGCCAGCTCGACCCAGAAACTGATGCGCTTGTCCATGTCTGAATCCATCGCCTGGGGTGGCGCCAGGCCGATGGCGACCGCGGTCTCCAGGGTATCGGTGATCTGGAGCAGGTGGGCCCAGCACTCGGCCCAGTCTTCCCAGGGGTGGGAGCTGGCATAGGCACTGACGAACTGGTCCTGCCAGTCGGCCCCCGGGCCTTGCTCGTAATATTGTGAAAGCGCGTTGGAGTAGTCCTGGCGCTCGTCGCCGAAAACCTCCCGTACCCGGGGCAGGAAGGGCCCACTGGCAACCAGTCGGTCCCAGTAAAAGTGGCCGCTTTCATGGCGAAAATGGCCGAGCAGGGTGCGCTGTTGCTCGTTCATGGCCAGGCGCATGCGTTCGCGCTCCAGGTCATCGGCCTCGGCGATATTGATGGTGATCAGGCCGTTGGCATGACCGGTCAGAATCTGGTTGCCCTGGTGGCTGTCGTGAAACTCCAGCGTGCCCGGGTCGTCTTCCATGAAGGCGAACGCCATGCCGTTGTCCGGATGGGTTGAGCGTGGGAACACCGGCAGACGATGGCGGCGCAGGTCGTAGACCAGTCGGCGCTTGCGTTGTTCGATACGAATCCAGTGGGCCCGGTTGCCGGGCTTGTCGAGATTGGGAATGACCTCGTTGAGGCGGCAGGCGGTGCAAAAGGGCTCGGGGTCTTCAACCGGCACCATCCAGTTGCAGGCATCGGCGTCCGAGTAGTTCTGGCAGGGACGGTAATGCCGCCCCCCGGCCTCCGGTGCCAGGGCCAGGTACTCGTTGTCGCCGACTTCTTCCAGTGCTGACACGGTCATGGCATCCGGCAGAAACCCCAGTTTGCGGCCGCATTGCATGCAGGACACGTTTTCGAAGTACAGGGTGTTGCCGCAGGTGCAGCGAAATGTCTTCATGCCGGATCGTTTTCAGAGGCCAGTTTCATCATCCATTGTGACATGGATGCCGGATGATGCCCTATTCGCTGGGAAACCAGCTCTGGCGGATGGCGTCGTGGGCTTCGGCCAGTTCGATCTGGAGCTGGTCCATCAGGCCGCTCAAGGCCTTGCCACGCAAACCGGTCAGCGTTGCCTCCTGCAGGTTGCGCTGCAGCCGGGTGATGGTGCGCAGGGCCTGCTTGTCGTCACCCGGCATATCGGTCAGCAGGGCCTCGACGGCGCGCAGGCAGAACATCAGGGCGCGCGGGAACTGACTGTCTCGCAGCAGGAATTCAAGCACATCATTGCCGCTGACCCGCAGCCGGACGTGGCGGCGGTACATCTGGTAGGCGGTCAGTGACTTCAACACGCTCATCCACTGGATGGACTCGTAGGGCGTCAGTTCTTCGCTGGCGTCGGGGAGAAGGTCGTAGCCGCGCACGTCGAGAATACGCGTGGTCATGTCGGCGCGCTCCAGGTAGCGGCCGATGAGAATGAAATCGTAGGCGTGGTCCTGGCTCATCGTGCCCAACAGGGTGCCGGCTACTTGCTGGCAGTCCAGGATCAGCTCGCGCAGATACTCGTGACGACGGCGCTTGCCCAGGTTGCCGGACAATTGCTCGTTGCCTTTCAGGTACAGCGAGTTCATCTGCTCCCAGACCTCGCGCGGCAGCAGGTCGCGGGCTGACCTGAGATTCTCGCGGGCAAACTCCAGGGTCGCCTTGAGCGAGCCGGAATTGCGCTCGTCGGTGAGCAGGAAGCGCACCACCTGGCGCTCGCTAACCTCTTCGTAGAGTTCGCGGTAAAGGTCCGCGCTGCCGGTGATGCGCACCAGCGGCTCCCAGCCGGCACTCAGGCCCGCGGGCAGGTCCAGGTTCAGGTTGGCGTTGACATTGATCAGGCGCGCCAGATCCTCGGCGCGTTCCAGATAGCGACCGTGCCAGTAGAGGTTTTCTGCGAGGCGGGAAAGCATTACAGCTCCGTGTCCACGATCCAGGTGTCCTTCGAGCCGCCACCCTGGGAAGAGTTGACCACCAGCGAGCCGGCCTTCAGGGCGACCCGGGTCAGGCCACCGTTGGTGACGTAGGTGTGCTCACCGGACAACACGAACGGCCGCAAGTCGATATGCCGGGGTGCCACCCCGGTCGGGGTGATGGTGGGGCAGGTGGACAGGGCCAGGGTGGGTTGGGCGATGTAGTTGCGCGGGTCGGCCTTGATCAGGCGAGCGAACTCGCGCTGTTCCTTGCGGGTTGAGCGCGGCCCGATCAGCATGCCGTAACCGCCGGATTCATTGGCTGGCTTGATGACCAGCTCGTCGATATGGGCCAGCACATGGGCCAGGTCATCAGGCTCCGAACATTTCCAGGTTGGCACGTTGGCAAGCAGCGGATCTTCACCGAGGTAGTAACGGATGATTTCCGGTACCCAGGCGTAAACGACCTTGTCGTCGGCCACGCCGGCACCCGGCGCGTTGGCCAGGGCAACCTTGCCGGCGCGCCAGGCCCGCATCAGTCCAGGTACGCCGAGCATGGAGTCAGCGCGGAACACTTCCGGATCGATGAAATCGTCATCGACGCGGCGATAGATCACGTCAACCGGTTCCAGCCCGGCCACCGTGCGCATGAAGACCTCGTCGTTGTCGTCAACCACCAGGTCTCGACCTTCGACCAGCTCCACGCCCATCTGCTGGGCCAGGTAGGCGTGCTCGAAGTAGGCCGAGTTGTACATGCCCGGTGTCAACACCACCACGCTGGGGTAATCGGCGGGACGCGGTGACAGCGAGGCAAGCATGTCGTAGAGCTGCGAGGCGTAATCGTCGATCGGCTGGATGCCGGAATCTTCGAACAGCTCGGGGAACACCCGTTTCATGACCTGGCGGTTTTCGAGCATGTAGGACACGCCCGAGGGAATGCGCAGGTTGTCTTCCAGGACGTACATCGTGCCGTCGCCATCGCGGACCAGGTCCGAGCCGCAGATATGAGCCCAGATGCCCAGTGGCGGCGAGAAGCCCTTGCATTGCGAGCGGAAATTGACAGAACCCTCGAGCATGCCGGCTGGAAACACGCCGTCGGCGATGATCTTCTGGTCGTTGTAGAGATCATCGATAAACAGGTTGAGCGCGTGCACGCGCTGCTTCAGGCCAGCCTCGATCTGTTGCCACTCGCGCAGGGCGATGACGCGCGGAATCAGATCAAAAGGCATGGCGCGATCAACGCCGGTGTCTTCGAAGTAGACGCGGAAAGTAATGCCGGCCACCATGGCCGCCAGCTCACAAGCCGCGCGCCGTTCAACCAGCTCCGAGTCGTCCAGGGCCTTCAGGTATTTCCACAGTGCCCGGGCCGCTGCCCGCGGACGACCACCGCGACCGATCAATTCATCGTGGAAGTCACCAGCCGTGTAATCACTAAAGTTCATACCCTTTAGCCTAGCGCATCCCAGGTCAGTTGTCGCGCTGACGCCACATTTATCCTGACGCGTGCGAGAGAGCTGCCTAGTTCAAAGAGCCTGATTCCTGCCCCAAACCCGTAGCCCGGCCCAGCACAGGTTGGAGGAAGAGGGCGGCTTGCCGCAGGCATGAAGCCCTTTTCCGGAAACCGGCCGTGCGTGTGGCCGGGGTCCATGCTGAGGGCCGATTCGGCGATGATTACCGAAAGATGTTGACAATCCTTCGCCATGGCATCGAAGCCTCCAGCCGGAAGCGGCCTCGCGCGTGGCCAGGATTTCATATACTGCGACGGCAGATAACCCAAGATTCAAGCTGTCTATATTCATGACCCGCCGCAAAAAGCGCCCCCTTCCCACTGGCCAGGCTCGCGCTGCAGCGCAAGGCCTGGCGTTTGCTCCGTTTGCCTTCTGGACCGCCATTGCCATGCGCGATCAAGGTGTTCTTGACGCTCTGGAGCGAGCTGGGGCGAATGGTTTGAGCGAGGCCGAGCTGGCTGCAGAAACCGGTCTGAGTCCGTACGCAGTTTCCGTGCTGACCGATTTTGCCCTTGATCTCGGCATGGTCCAGAGAAGCGCTGAGCGGCTCGAGCTGGCCGCGTTGGGCAGCGTCTTGCTGAACGACGAGCTGACCCGGGTGAATATGGACTTTACCCGTGACTTTGCCTACCACGGCCTGGCCCGGTTGCCAGAGTCCCTGGCTGAGGAAAAGCCGGCAGGGCTGGCTCACTTCGGGCCCTGGAAAACCCTCTACGAGGGCTTGGCCGAGCTTGATCAACCGGCGGCCCAAAGCTGGTTCCGCTTCGACCAGTTCTTCTCGGAGCGAGCGTTTGAGGCCCTGGTGCCTCGAATCTTTGAGCATGGGCCGGCCCACGTTGTCGATGTCGGCGCCAATACCGGCAACCTGGCGGCGCGCTGTCTCAGCCATTGTCCTGACGTTCAGGTCACCCTGGTTGACTTGCCCGACGTGCTGGAGCTGGCCCGCACCCGGCTGGACGATGAAGGTTTCGGGGGGCGCTTTCGCCTCCACCCGGCCCAATTGCTGGATCCGGCCTGCGAGCTACCGTTCGGCGCAGATGTCATGGTCATGAGTCAGCTTCTGGCCTGTTTTTCCCGGGCCCAGATCGAAAGCTTGCTGGGACGTACGGCCGCTGCCATGGCTGCCCACACGCGCCTGTTCGTCATCGAACTGTTTCCCGATGTCCAGATCCACGATGCGGCTCGCTACAGCCTCAACGCCATTTCGCTGTACTTCACGGCATTGGCCACCGGCAACAGCCGCTTTTATCGGCGCGACCAGCTCCTGCCATTGATTGACAACGCGGGTCTGATCGTGGAAAGCGAGCACGAGCAGGTCGGCCAGGGCCATAGCCTGCTGGTCTGCCGGCGTCAGGGCTGAGCGGCGACGGCAAAGACCTTCTGGCTGCCGTCATCAACCAGGCGCATGCGGCAGCGATAGAGGCGACTGAGGCGATCCTGGTCGAGCAGTTCCTCGGTTGGACCGGCTTCGAATTCTCCGTCACCGTAAAGCATCAGTACGTGCGTGCAGTAGCAGGTGGCCAGGTTGACCTCATGCAGCGCCATGATGGCGGCCTTGTCTTGCTCCCGAACCTGCCTGACCAGCACATCGAGAATGGTCACCTGGTTGGCTGGGTCAAGATGGTTGGTGGGCTCGTCAAGCAGCAACACGGCCGGGTCCTGGACCAGGAGGGTGGCCAGGGCCAGCCGGCGTGATTCACCGCCAGACAGGTTCATGCAGCTGCGCTGGGCCAGATCGAGTAGCCCCAGTGCCTGAAGCGAGTGCCGGGCCCGGTTGCGGTCAGCATCGCTCTCCCGGTCCCAGGCACGCAAGTGCGGATGGCGCCCGACCAGCGCCGTCTGTTCACAGGAGGCCTCGAATACGTACTGGGTATGCTGGGGCAGCATGCCCAGGCGCTGGGCAATGGCGCGTCGCTTCAGCCCGGCCAGCGCCGTACCGTCAAGACGAACTTCGCCGTGGGAGACCGGGTGGACACCTGCCAGCGATTTCAGCAAGGTGGTCTTGCCGACCCCGTTGGGGCCAAGCAGACCCCAGAACTGGCCGGGATGAACCTCGATGTTCAGGTCGTTGACGACATTGACCTCGCTGATGTCCACCGCGAGCTGGTGGGTGCTGAGCAGGCTCGACGTCATGTCAGCGAATCCTTGCCGCACGGTTGAGCAAGAGCAGGAACAGGGGGACCCCGATCAGCGCGGTCAGAACACCGACCGGCAACTGGCGGGGACTCAGCACCGTTCGGGCGAGCGTATCAGCCAGAACCAGGAAGCTGCCGCCGAACAGGGCCGATGCCGGTAGCAGTTGGCGATGGTCGCTGCCGACAATCAGGCGCATCAGGTGCGGGATGATCAGTCCGACGAAGCCGATGGCACCGGCCATCGAAACGGCCAGCCCGGTCAGCAGCGAGGCGACCAGGTAGATCTCCCAGAAGCGGGCCCGACTCGACTCACCCAGCAGCGCCGCCTGGAGCGCGCCGGCGCTCATGACGTTCAAACTGCGCGCACGCAGCCATAGCAGGCCCAGGCCGGCTGCCAGCGGCACCAGCCACCAGGCCGACAGGCGGGCATGGCTCAAATCGCCCATCAGCCAGAACAGCATGCTGCGCAGGCTGGCATCGGGGCCGGTGGCCAGCATCAGCGAAATCAGCGCGCCCCAGCCGGCGGCCACGACAACGCCGGTCAACAACACGCGTGTCGTGCTCCAGGGTCCGCGGCCGCGGGCCAGCACGAACACGACGACAAGGCTCAGCAGGGCACCTGAAAAGGCCAGTACGGGCACGGGAATGAAGGTCAGGCCAAACATCATCCCGGCCAGGGCGAAGGCGGCAGCGCCGCCGGACAGGCCGAGCACGTAGGGATCAGCCAGCGGATTGCGCAGCAATACCTGCATCAGGCAGCCGGCCAGGGCCAGCAGACTGCCGACGACCAGGGCGGCGACGGCCCGCGGCAGGCGCAACTCCAGCACCACGCGTTGCATGGTCTCATCCAGCGCCCACGGCCAGTGCCAGCCACTGCTGCCTGCGCTGGCAGCCAGCAGCAGGCTGGCCGGTACCGATACGACAAGCAGCAACCAGACCAGGTTTTGCTTGATTCTGATCGTCACGACCGTCTCCATTGCTGGCAAGAAGCGCTTGAATTGATTAACATTCAGGGTAGTTGAATAATTTGCGGCACGGTATCACAGCCGGTGCCTGAACAATAGCCATGATTGATCCGGACGGTTTCCGCCCAAATGTGGGGATCGTTCTGGCACGGAATGACGGGCGTGTTTTCTGGGCGCGTCGCGCCGGCCAGAATGGTTGGCAGTTTCCCCAGGGCGGCATGAATACCGATGAAACGCCGCTTGAAGCGATGTACCGAGAACTGGCCGAGGAAACCGGACTGGCGCGAGATCATGTCCGCGTCCTGGCTTCCACCCCGGGCTGGTTGCGGTACCGCTTGCCGCGACGCTATCGTCGCCGCCACCAGAAGCCGATGTGTATTGGCCAGAAGCAGGTCTGGTTCCTGCTTCATTTCCTGGCCGAGGATGATGTCTTTCGGCTCAATGCCTGCGACAAGCCGGAGTTCGACGACTATCGCTGGGTCGATTTCTGGTACCCGGCCCGGCACGTGATCACTTTCAAACGACGTGTCTATACGCGCGCGCTCAAACACTTCGAACCGCTGCTGCCCAGCGGCGATGACTGACTGACCTTTCCGATGGCTAAACGCCATCCTTAGCCTTTGCCTACCTGGAGATCTGATGAGACTGCCTGTTATTGTTGCCCTGCTGACCCTGCTCGTGCTGCCTGGCAGCCATGCTGCCGAACTGTTCAGTGAAGACGACCTGGCGACGGCGCGCGAACTGCGCGACCGGGCCTTGAGTCGAGACGGTGGCTTCGATGTGGTCGAGGATCTGACCACCCGAATCGGACCGAGACTGGCCGGCAGCGAGGCCGATGCCCGCGCCGTGGCCTGGGCCGAGTCGCTGCTGACCGATCTTGGTTTTGACCGGGTTTGGCTGGAGCCGGTTACTTTCCCGACCTGGTCACGCGGGTTTGAACGCGTCCGGGTCACCGCGCCGGTCGAGCACAACATGGAAGCGCTGGCGATCGGCTTTTCCCCGGCCACGCCGGTTGGCGGGGTCGAGGGCGAAGTGGTCATGTTTGACGACCTGGCTGCCCTGCAGGAAGCGCAAGCGGAGGATGTTTCCGGTCGTATCGTCTTCATCCGCAACCGCATGAGCCGGGCGCGCGATGGCTCCGGCTATGGACCCGCGGTGCAGGCCAGGGCACGCGGAGCGATCGTGGCCGCTGAACTGGGGGCTGTCGGGGTCATCATCCGCTCCATCGGCACCTCGACTAATCGTTTCGCCCATACCGGTGGCATGCGTTTCGATGTTGGCCAGCGCCGGTTGCCGGCCGCGGCCATTTCCAACCCGGATGCCGACCAGCTCGAGCGCCTGATTGCGCTCGGCGAGCCGGTTCGCTTGCACATGGAAATCGATGCCCAGAAGACCGAGGCCTACACCAGTCATAACGTGATCGCTGAAATCACCGGGGCCAACTACCCGGAAAAGATCGTCGCCCTGGGTGCCCATCTGGATTCCTGGGACGTCGGCACCGGTGCGCTTGATGACGGTGCCGGGATTGCCATCATCACTGAGGCTGGTCGGCTGATTCTGGACCTGGATCAGCGGCCTGATCGTTCGATTCACCTGATCTTTTTCGCCGCCGAGGAAATTGGCCTGTGGGGCGGCCGGGCCTGGGCCGAAGCCCATCACAAAAACTTCGAGAACCTGCAGCTGGGGGCCGAGTCGGATTTCGGCGCCGGCCCGATATACGAGATAGGCGCGCGCGTCGTGGACGCGGCCTGGCCGGTGATCGAGGCCATCCAGCGCGAACTCGAACCGCTGGGTATTGCCCTGGGCAGTCGACGCGCTTCCGGTGGGCCGGACTTCCTGCCCTCGCTACCGCATGGGCTGGCCGTGGTCGATCTGCGCCAGGATGGCACAACCTACTTCGATTACCACCATACCGAGAACGACACCCTCGACAAGATCGATCCGCAGGAACTGGCCCAGAACGCGGCCGCCTACGCCGTGCTGGCCTGGTTGGCCGCACAGTCTCCGATCGACTTCGGGTCTGGCCCTGAATTGCTGGAGCAGGAGCGCGAACGCTGAGGCAGTTGGTGTGAAACCGGCAACCAGGCAGGTTGCCGGGCAAGCCTTGACCCGGCCGGCGTCGTCTGGCGGGTGAGGGTGGAGGACGAGCAGGGTAGAATGGCGGCTCCCTGACGACTGCCAGAGCGCCATGCCCCGCCTGTTGATGAACCTTCGCAATGTGCCCGAGGATGAGGCCGAGGAAGTGGAAGGCCTGATGGCCGACCACGAGATCGTCCATTACCGAACCCCGCCCGGACCATTCGGCATCACTGCCGGGGGCATCTGGCTGCGCAACGAAGCAGATTATTCGCGTGCCCGCGCCCTGCTCGACGACTACCAGGCCGCCCGACTTGAACGATCACGGGCCGAGCTTGCGCAGGCGCGCCAGGAAGGCCGGGCCGAGACCTGGTGGTCTCTGGCCCGGCGTCAGCCCGTCAAGACCCTGGTTTACCTGCTGCTGGCTGTTTTTATTCTCATGGTGCTGTTTGCCCCGGTGCTCCAGCTCGGGCGCAGCGGCTGACTGTTACTAGTACCTGCATAAGTATTGCCTCATTCAGCTTGTCTCTCGGCGTTCGTGGCAAGGCGTCGGCGCGCCAGCGCAGGCGACGAAAGGAGTGCGGTTTCGCGAAGCGAAGAAGCACTCCTGGAGTGCCGTCGCGCGTGTAGCCGTC
>SLQY01000015.1 GCA_007131235.1 Wenzhouxiangella sp. | reverse complement strand
CGGCCACGGTGACAACCAGCTTTTCGGCGATCATGCGGCGCAGCACCTCGGGGCCAATTCCGGCCGCCTTCAGATCGGCGCGCGCAAGCGGTCCCGACTGCAGCAGGGCCACGGCCTCGGCCTGACGGGGAGCGCGGGTCAGATCGGCCGCGCGCCCGCTTTCAGTCAGGGCAACGTAATCGGCCGCCGGCTCTCGAAATGGCTTGATCCGGCGCAGGGCACCGGGCAGGAGCAGGTTGACCGCTTCACCCGGCGCGCAGGCGTAATAGCGTCGGCACCAGGCAAACAGCGCCAGCATCGACCCATCGATCAACTCGTCGTCGAGCACCTTCAGGATGGATTTGAGACCATCGGCCTGGCCGGCCTCGGCATGCCCCATGACCAGGCCGACCAGGCGACGGGAGCCGAAAGGCACCACCACCCGGCTGCCTGGCGACGGCAGCGGCTGGTCGGCGACCGGCAGGTAATCGAAAAGTCGCGGCACCGGAACCGGCACCGCGACCTGGGCAATCTCGAGCGTCACCAGTCTGGCCCGCCGACCTGCGGCGGAAAAATCAGTCCAGCGGTACGGCGCTGGCCGCAGCGCTGCGGTGGGCCAGCAGGTGCTTGTCGCGATCGAACTCGATCAGATCGGCGAGAATGCGACCGGTCTCGGTCAGGAACAGGTCAGAGGCTTCTTCATCCTCTGCATCCTCATCAGTTTCGGTTGCCTCGTCGATCAGACCGTTCGGCGATGTTGGTCCGCCGTGGCCAAAGCGGGCCACGCGGCGCGCCTCGGCTTTTTCCATTTCCTGGCGACGCACGTCCAGGTTCAAGGACACCGCACGGCGATCGCGGTTGGCTTCCCATTCGGACAGATCCTCGGCCAGGCGAACGAACTCTTCGTCTTCTTGCAAGCGCAGCTCATGGCGATCACGCGCCAGGGCAATCAGCCCGGACAAGTCGGCGAAAGGCTCGAAATCGGTCGGGTCGATTTCACCCCAGGGCAGCGCAAATTCCAGCGCGCTTTCACCGAAATCGGCCGGATCTCCCGGGGTCGGGAGGACGATATCGGGGACAACGCCGCGCGACTGGGTCGAGCCGCCTGCAATGCGATAGAACTGGGCCATCGTGAGCTTGATCTGACCAAGGCGAGCGTTTTCACTGCGCGAAAACTCATCCAGGTTGATCAGGTTCTGCACCGTGCCCTTGCCAAAGGTGGTTTCACCGACGATGACACCGCGTCCGTAGTCCTGGATGGCGGCAGCAAAGATCTCCGAGGCCGAAGCACTGCGGCGGTCAACCAGCACTGCCAGCGGACCATTCCAGGCCATGCCGGGCTCGCGATCGCGCTCCAGCGTAACCCGTCCCTGCGAGTCGCGCACCTGCACGACCGGGCCCTCGTCAATGAACAGGCCGGTCATGGTCGTCGCTTCGAGCAGGGCACCTCCGCCGTTGCCGCGCAGATCGACGACCAGGCCGTCGAGCGCACCTTCGGACTGCATTTCGTTGATCAGGCGCCGCACATCGCGGGTTGATGAGCGGTAATTCGGCTCATTGGCCGCTCGACCCTGGAAATCGACATAAAACACCGGCACCCGGACCACGCCGATACGCAAGGTCTTGTCGCCAGAGGGCACTTCCAGCACGTCGCGGCTGGCAGCCTGCTCTTCCAGACGAACCTGGTCACGGGTAATATCAATTTCTCGCGTCGGCCCGCTCAAGCCGGTTTCGGCCGGCAATACGCGCAGGCGAACCACGGTTTCGCGCTCGCCGCGGATCAGCGACACAACATCATCCAGGCGCCAGCCGATCACTTCCACCATCTCGTCATCGCCCTGGGCAACGCCGACGATGCGGTCACCGGGCTGCAGGCGACCGTCCATGTCGGCCGGCCCACCGGGGACAATTTCCATGACCGTGGTGTACTCGGTTTCGCGCTGCAGCATGGCACCGATGCCGTCCAGCGACAGGCGCATGGAAATCTCGAAGTTATCGACGCTGCGCGGCCCCATGTAGGCCGAGTGCGGCTCGATCGAGCGGGTGTAGGCGTTCATGAAGAACTGGAACACATCCTCGCTGTTGAACTCGCTGATGCGGCGATTGAGGTTGGAATAGCGCTGGCTCAGGGTCTCGACAATATCCACGTCTTCCTGGTCGGCCAGCTTCAGCAGCAGCCAGTCGTTCTTGACCCGCCTGCGCCAGACATCGTCGAGCTCGGCGCGATCCGAAGCCCAGGGCAGTTCGGTGCGGTCGAAATAGTATTCCTCGTCGGTGCTGAAGTCGAAACCCTGCTCGAGCAGGCCCAGCGCAAACTGGGTGCGTTCCTCGACGCGACGGACGTAGCGGTTGAAGATATCGAAAGCGGGCTCGAGGTCGGCCGAGCGCAATGCTTCGTAAAGGTGTTCGCGGTACCGTTCCAGGTCGGCGACGTCGGCGGCGGTGAAATACAGCCGATTGCCGTCAAGCAGGCTCAAGTACTGCTCGAAGATGCGGTCGGACATGTTGCCGTTGAATTCATCGCGGTGGTAGTGGTAGCTGCGGATGAATCGATTGGCCAGGCGGGTCGCGAAGCGATGTTCGCTTTTCGGCGCGAGCAGACCCGCATTCTGATCGATAACGGTAGCCTGACCCGGGGCGAGGAAAACAGCCGCCGGGACGGCCAGGACGGCGATCAGACCGAGGAGCAGAGTTCTTGGCAGTTTGCTATTCATGTCGACTCAGACCAGCAGGCTAGGCAATAGGTTTCGGCGGTTTTCAGGCTTGTTCCGACAGGGACGTCACCTCACCCCGCCAGTTTGCATGGTAACCCAGTCGCGTGCAAATCGCCCTCACCAGGCTTTGCCTGGCCTCCAGGGCCGAACCAGGGGGGACAACATCGATCAGCCGGGTCATGGCCAGGCCAGCGTAGCCACAGGGATTGATCAGCGCAAACGGCGCCAGATCCATGTCGATATTGAAAGCCAGCCCGTGATAACTGCGCCCACGGCGCACTTTCAGGCCGATGGAGGCAATCTTGGCGTCGCGAACATACACGCCTGGTGCGCCATCGCGTCGTTCCCCGGCCAGACCCAGGTCGGCCAGCACATCGATGACGGCTTGCTCCAGTCGATCAACCAGGCAGCGCACCCCCAGGCCGCGCCGATCCAGGTCGAGCAGCGGGTAAGCCACGATCTGACCGGGGCCGTGATAGGTCACCTGGCCGCCGCGATCGGTCTGCACCACCGGAATGGCGCCCGGATTGAGCACATGCTCGGCCTTGCCGGCCAGGCCCTGGGTAAATACCGGCTCATGCTCGACCAGCCACAGCTCATCGACCGTAGACGCATCGCGCGCATCGGTGAACTCACGCATGGCTTCCCAGACCGGGAGGTAGGGGCGGCGGCCGAGGTCTCGGATGGTTAGCGGGAGGGACTTGGATTCTTGTAACGGTTTCCGGTTTCCGCTTTCCGGTTTCCGGTTTCCAGACTGGCTTCGACGTTGCTTTTCCGTAAACCGTAAACCGGAAACCGTAACCCGTTCCTTTTTCACAACATCATCACCACAACATCCAGCGCGCGCAGCTCGGCGTAGACGCGCTCCAGCTGGTCGCGGGAATCGGCCTTGACGGTAATGGTCAGCGATTCGAAGCGGCCGTTGCGACT
>SLQY01000168.1 GCA_007131235.1 Wenzhouxiangella sp. | reverse complement strand
CCGGTAGAACACGGGCCGTGCCCCGGCCGCTGCGACAGCCTCGACTTCGACCCCGTGGTGATAGGCTGGCATCAGCACCTCGCCATTTTCCAGCCCCAGCAAACGGCAGGCCTCGAAGATCGCATTGCGGCCGAGAAAGTACCAGCGCACGTCGCCGCCGCAAAAAGGTAGACGACGAATAGTCCCGGACCGCCCCAGCAGCATGGCCGGATACAGGCTCGGGGTATCGGTAATCAGTTGAGTCCGGGTCATCGATGCATACTCCGTGTGATGCTTCGCAAGCGTGGAAGCAGGCTGAATTTGAACGACTGCAGCAGGCGGCCGCCGGCGGACCTGGGGAATACGAACAGCCAGTCCTGGGAGCGGGTATCCGGACGCCAGTCCTGTTTCCAGGGCATGTCCTCGCCGAGAAACTCGAATCGACTCAAACCCCGGTTGATTGCATCACGCAGGACCTCGGCCATCAGTAGTTGTCCAGGGCTGTAGCGAGAACAGGATTCGTCGTAAGCCGGTTTGAGCAGTGCGTAACTGCCGCGGTGTTCAAGGCCGAACTGAAAGGCAATAAGGCGCTGGTCCAGGTACATCGCCCACAGCGCCAGTTGACCCTGTGCACCCAGCACCCGGGCCAGGTCGGTGTAAAAGCCGCAGGTGTCGACGTCCTGGGCCATGGCCGTGCCCGCCCGGCCCTTCCAGCCACTGAGCTCGAGTTGGATGCCGGCCTCCACCAGCTCGACCGAGTCGGAGCAGCGTATGACTTGCACCTTGCCCAGTGCCTCGAGCGCACGACGGCGACGACGCAGGTTGGCCCGAAAGCGTCCTGTTAGCTGCGCTTCCAGTTCCTCCCAGGTCGCAGGCAGCATGCAACAAGGTGACTGCATCGCGCTCCAGCGCCCGGTCGGAAAACCGCGTTCGGCAGCGACCTGCTCCAGCGCTCTTGACCGACCCTGCCCCGGCAACTCGGTGAGAATCAGCACGTCCCAGTCGCGCTGGCCGCCCAGGTAGTCGAGAAAGGCGGCACTGGCGTGCTCCGGCTGGTCGGCAACCAGATCGAATCGGCCCGAATGCAGGTTGGCCGTGCCGCTGAGGCGCCGAATCGGCAGCCCATGCAGTCGTGTCCAGCCGCGCAACAGCGGCAGTACCCCAACCAGACACCCGGCCATATCACGCAGGAGAAGAATCCGCCATTCACCGGTGGAAAAATGATTCAGCCATGTTTCGATGAACTCGTGCCGATAGAAGATCTGATCATCGGAGCGACTGACCAGTGCATTCCATTCGGTTCTCAGGTCGGCGAAGGCCGCCGATGAGGCGACGACCTCTACCTGCAGGCATGACGAGGATCGCTGTCGGGTCATCGTCAGCATTGTGTTCGCCAGCGCACCAAAGCGGCTCCCTGACTGTGCCAGACTCGGGCCAGGTTCTTGAGCCTCCCGCTCGACCATCTGCTCCAGGAATTCCCATCGACATGCCAATGCCTACTGTTACCTTGCTCGCTCTGATCCAGACCCTGGTCTTGTTCGCACCGATGGGGGCCGGCGCTGAAGCCAACACCTGGCATGTCCGGACCGATGGCGGCAGCGCCGTTGAATGCAGCGGTCGGGTTGACGCCCCCTACAGCGGCACCGGAGCGAACCAGGACTGCGCATGGGCCCATCCGTTCATCGCGCTGCCACCGGGCGGTCCGGCCAGAATTGCCGGCGGCGATACACTGCACATTGGCCCGGGAGACTACATGATGGGCCTGGGTGCCCCGGCCACCGAAGCCTGTTCGAGTGATTTCCCCTGGGAATGCCACATGGCCGTCATTCCCAGCGGTCCGGCCCTGGACCAGCCGACGCGAATTCTCGGTGCCGGCCACGACAGCGGCTGCGACTCGGCACCGGTGTTGTGGGGTACCGAGCGCAGCTGGATGGTGATCAATCTCGAAGGCAGCAGTCAGGTCAAGCTGGCCTGCCTTGAAATCACCGATCGCGGCAGCTGTATCGAGGCGCACTGTCACAACCAGCTGTGCGCGGGTGAAGTGGTTGCCTGCCAACGCGATGAACCTCCCTTCGGCACCTGGGCTCCGACCGGCATCTCGGCACGTGACTCCGACCATGTCCTGCTGCAGGATTTGAACATTCACGGCATGGCCAATCGCGGTATTTTTGCCGGCCGTCTGAGTGACTGGACCCTGGAGCGCGTGGTCATTCGGGCCAATGGATGGGCCGGCTGGGATGGTGATATCGGGCCAGACAGCGCCAATCGCGGCACAATGCTTTTTCGCCAGGTCGACATTTCCTTCAACGGCTGTGCCGAACGCTGGCCACAGGGAGATATCTTCGCTTGCTGGGCGCAGGGCGGCGGCGGCTATGGCGATGGCCTGGGCACAGGCATCACCGGTGGTCACTGGATATTCGAAGATAGCCGGGTGCGCTACAACACCTCCGATGGCATCGACCTGCTTTACCTGACCGATGGTGGCCGGGTCACGATCGAGCGCACACGAGTCGAGGGGAATGCCGGCAACCAGGTCAAGGTATCCCGGGCCAGCAGGATCAGTAACAGCGTAATCACTGGCAGTTGCGGCTTTTTCTCCGCTCACCGCAACATGCACGGATCCGATCACTGTCGCGGGCTGGGTGATGCCGTGTACGTAGGCTTGAGCGACGGAGCGCAAACGACATTGATCAACAATGTCATCACCGGCCAGGGCAATTGCCTGGTCAGCAGTGGGGAGAGTGATCGCCAATCGCATCTGCTGCTGGCCGATAATCTCATGATCGGCAGCGACTACTGGCACGACCCGTCGAAGCAAGCCTGCCTGTTTCATGCCAGCTCGCGGCGCGGGACGGTGGTCTGGCAGGCCAATGTCATCGACCGGGTTCGCCATCGACAATGCCCGGCCGGCAGCCGGTGCGGCGCGAAAGCGGTTCTCGATGATGGCCGCCTCGAACTGTTCGGACTCCTGGATCAAGGTCAGCTCCCTTTGCGTCAGACAACAGATTGACCTCCGCAGCCACCTGTTATCTGTTCGCTAGCGCACTGAACCGGAATGGCGCGCGGGCGACGATGGGCTCGTTTCAACCGGGTTTTTGCCATTGATATGAGATGCGCGGGCCGCAGGCGGAAGAATCCGGGCTGCTGCGCTGAC
The DNA here is from genome assembly GCA_007131235.1 of Wenzhouxiangella sp. Classification (GTDB taxonomy): domain Bacteria; phylum Pseudomonadota; class Gammaproteobacteria; order Xanthomonadales; family Wenzhouxiangellaceae; genus Wenzhouxiangella. The sequence continues at coordinate 494 of SLQY01000168.1, read as the reverse complement.
CACCCGGCAACCGGCAGGAATATCGGTCACGACGTTGGTGTTGGCACCGATGATCGCATCGTCACCCACCTGCACGTCGCCGATCACCATCGCCCCGGCTCCGACATAGACCCGATCACCAACGACCGGGTCCAGGCTGGATCGACCCGCGCCCCGTGCACCAATGGTCACGCCTTGCCCGATCGAACAATCGGCACCCAGCTTGCAGTGAAGATGGATACCACCGAAGTGACCAATATAGAGTCCCGGGCCGATTTCGCAGTCAGTCGAGATGGAGATACCAAACAGTACCTGGACAAAGAACTCAAGCACTCGATAGACCAGCTTGACCGGCAACGACAGCCAGCGCGGCCGAATGGTACGACTCCAGCGACCCAGCCGATAGACGGCGATGGCAAGAAACCCGAACTCCGTCGCAGCGGCCCATCTTGCTCGCCAGGGCCCATGAATGGGCTGCATGGTGGCAAGGTATCTCCTGAAATCCGCTTGCAGTG
>SLQY01000272.1 GCA_007131235.1 Wenzhouxiangella sp. | reverse complement strand
GACTGACCCCATTAGCATCGCCATCAACAAGTGGCTGCCAGCTGTGGCCGTCCCAGCGGGCGATGCCGCTTGCGGCCTGACCGTCGGCCTGGCTGAAAGTGCCGCCGGCGATCAAATCGCCCTGAAATTCGCTGAGCACATGTACCCATCCACCCAACAGGCTGCCGCCGTCGGGTCCATTCAGTCGCTGCCACTGCGTGCCATCCCAACGAGCAATCAGAGCGCCGCCGTCTGTTAGTGACAGGCTGCCGCCGGCAATCAGTTCGTCCTGGTAGCTGGTCAGCGTGTCTACCACGCCGGCGAACCCGGAATCAGGTGCGGAATCCAGGTCGGACCACTCGCTGCCGTTCCAGCGCGCAAGGCCCATGGCTGGAATGCCGCCGGCGCTGTCAAAGTGCCCACCCACGATCAAATGATCATCAAAGACGGAAAGGGCATCGACGCTGATCGACATGACGCCGACGCCGCCAGGGCCGGGGAGAGGCTGCCAGTTTTCGCCGTCCCAGCGGCTGATGAAATTGACCTCGGTTTCGCCGGCGTGTCGGAAATGGCCGCCGGCATAAAGTTCGCCGTCGAAGACTGCCAGGGCGCGAACGGGCGCGCTGAAGCCGTTGCCGTCGGGGCCAGCCAATGCTTGCCAATCGCTTCCATCCCAGATCGCGACGTGATTGGCCCGCTCACTGCCCGCGCTCAAAAACTGGCCGCCCACGATCAACTGTCCCTCGAATTCGGTCATTGCGAATACTTCGCCGAGCAGGCCGGGGCCGTAGAAACTGGACTGCCAGCCGTAATCTGATTCGTCGGCCATGGCCGGGTTGATCAGGTGTGCCAGAAAAAGCCCAATGGCCGCCTGGATCATGAATTGACTCACGCCAATAGCAGGGAAAGTCCATTGTTTCATGGCGATGGCTCCACTTTTTCGAGTTTGTTTTCAGGTTCATGCGCCCCACCGCATGCACAACAAAGACATGCCGGAAAGTCAGCCAGACTTGCCGACCAGACTGCTGCCGTTGTTGTGATCGCAAGTCTGAATTATAACTGATCAGTCGAAGTCACTGCAGCCTTGAACTTATGCATGTCTTAGTAGTTGCATGGCATCGCCACCTGGCGTAGTTCAGCTTGCCGTCACCACGCGATTCTTGCCGGTCCGTTTGGCAGACAGCAGGGCATCGTCGGCGCGCTTGAGCCATGGGTCAGGGGATTCACCCGACTGTCTCTGCGCCAGTCCCATCGATACCATCACTTTCCCACCCGGACCCGCAAGCTCATGTTCCAGGGCTTGGCGCAGGTTCTCGATTGCCCGATGTGCGCCCGAGGGGGAAGTGTCGGGCAGCAACAGGACAAATTCGTCGCCGCCATAGCGATAGAAGCGGTCCTTTTCCCTGGTCCGGGACTTGACGATGCGGACCAGTTCGACCAGGACCCGGTCGCCGGCATCGTGACCGTAGTTGTCGTTGAGCGGCTTGAACTCGTCAAGATCCATGATGATCAGGCAATGCTCAAGCTCGATGGGCCCCCGAGCAATGGCCTTGAGATCATGGTCCAGCGCCCGGCGATTGAAGGCACCGGTCAGCGCGTCGCGTGACAGCATGTCGCTGAGCTCGCCATGGCGAAGGTTGACCCGACTGGCGAAGATCAGGCTGAACAGACTGACCAGGGTGGAAACGGCCAGGTAAGACATTTGTTCCGACATGAGCGAAAAGCTGGCCGGGTGCAGGCCAATGCTGATCACCAGCGCGATGCTGGCCACGACCGCAAGCCATTTGCGCGCCATCAGGAAATTGCCGACCAGGGTGCTGAAGGTCCAGAGGTAGCTGATATCCATCAGAATCACCAGCGCAACCGTGCCCGCCGTTGCAGCACAGGCAGTCAGGTCGGCGGCCAGTTGGGTCTTGTTGGTTACCCAGGCCATCAGCATCAGACTTAGAAAGAGACCAATAATCGCCAGCTCGGACATGCCGAGCAAGAAATTGCCCTCGTACAAGCGGTAGATCGCGAACGGGGTGATCAGACCCAGCGCGCTCAGGCTGTAGAGCGTGATGATGGCAAGCCGAATGTCGGATCGCATCCTTTCGACAAGGATGGATACCGTGTGCCTGAAATTCATTCCTGGCCGTGACTCCGGATTAGAGAACTTGTTGTGTAGTGCTATTATGCACTTGGTATGCCAAATTTTTTATTCATCAATTTCAGTGAGTTATATCGATTGGGTATTGGCTTGCCTGGCAAAATCCGGGCATCAGCTGCCCTGTTGTGACAATCTTTGTTTGCTGTTTGGTGCGGGCTTGATCGACTGGATACGCCCGGCTGGCCTTTTGGGATCCCGCCCCGGCACCAATATCCATGTATCGATGTCCGTAGAATAGCGATCCCTTGACTGAACCTCGCCTAGACCGACCGATGAAAACCACCGCCGACATTCGCCAGCACTTTCTCGACTTTTTCGCCCAGCGTGGACACCGCGTAGTGGCGTCCAGCTCGCTGGTTCCGGGCAATGATCCGACCCTGCTGTTTACCAATGCCGGGATGAACCAGTTCAAGGATGTCTTTCTGGGTTCGGAAAAGCGGGCCTACAAGCGCGCCGCCTCCTCGCAGCGCTGCGTGCGCGCCGGCGGCAAGCACAACGATCTGGAGAACGTTGGCTACACGGCCCGGCACCACACCTTTTTCGAGATGCTCGGTAACTTCAGCTTTGGTGATTACTTCAAGTCAGAAGCGATTGAATTTGCTTGGGATTTTTTGACCAAGACCTGCTCGCTGCCGGCTGAAAGGCTGTGGGTTACTGTGTACGCCGAAGACGAGGAGGCCGCGTCGATCTGGCTGGATCAGATCGGCGTCGATCCGAGTCGTTTCTCTCGCATTGGCGACAAGCCGGGCAAGCGTTACGAAAGCGACAATTTCTGGGCCATGGGCGACACCGGCCCTTGTGGTCCTTGCACCGAGATTTTCTATGATCACGGCCCCGAGATCCCCGGTGGTCCGCCAGGCAGTCCGGACGAGGACGGGGACCGCTACATCGAGATCTGGAACCTGGTGTTCATGCAGTTCGACCGTACCGATGATGGACAAATGCGTCCGCTGCCGGCGCCTTGTGTCGATACCGGTATGGGCCTGGAGCGCCTGGCGGCGATTCTTCAGGGTGGTCACTCCAACTACGATATCGACCTGTTTCAGCACCTGATTTCAGCCGCTGCCCGCCTGACCGGGACCGGCGACCGGCATGCACCGTCGCTGAAGGTGATCGCTGACCACATTCGAGCCTGCGCCTTCCTGGTCGCCGACGGTGTGCTGCCGGCCAACGAGGGCAGGGGCTACGTGCTGCGGCGCATCATCCGCCGCGCCATCCGCCATGGCTACAAGCTGGGCTGCGAGGATCTGTTTTTTGCCCGCATGGTTGAGCCGCTGGTCGAGGTCATGGGAGAGGCCTATCCGGAATTGGCCAGGCAGGCCGACCAGGTCGCCCAGGTGCTGGAGCGGGAGGAACGTCGGTTTGGCGAAACCCTGGATCAGGGCATGAAACTGCTGGAATCCGCGATTGCCGATCTGAAAGACCGTGAGATTCCCGGTGCCGTGGCCTTCAAGCTCTACGACACCTATGGCTTCCCCATTGACCTGACCCGCGACATTG
>SLQY01000203.1 GCA_007131235.1 Wenzhouxiangella sp. | reverse complement strand
CGCACGGCCAGGTTGGGCGCGACCGGCGATGCGATCAGCTTTGCCTGTGAGGATTACGCCTTCCATTTGCCGGAAATCGAGGAATACATCGAGATGTCTCTGCCGGTGGAACAGCATGATCCGGATGATTTACCCACCCTGGAGCGTCCACCGCCGGTGAAAAAGCGGCCGGATGACCGCAAGGGCGGCCGGGGCGGCGGTGGCGGGCGCAGGCGGCGCGCCCGATCAAGTTGACCGAACGGATCCAGCCAGCGCCGCGGATGGCGGTGGTTTCGTAGCCTGGGGCAACGTCCCCGGGGACCATGGTGATGCGGTCACCATTGATGAGGTTGGGCGATTGGGCAACGGGGGCCTTGGTGCCTTGTTTCGAACTTTCGGAGATGGATTCGGCATGGTCCCCGGCCGCGTTGGGCCGGGCTACATCCCTCGCTCTGCATCCTAAGGTCGGGGGTGTCCGGGTTGGGGTGTCGTGTGCTAATCTTCCGGGTGGATTGACTCGACCGCTACCGGAGCCCCTTGGCACAGTTTTTCTCCCCCGTCTGGTCTGGCCGGCTGGCGCTGCTCGCCAGTGCCATGCTTGCGCTGTTGGCCGTTTGGCTGCTGGTACGCCTGGTCTGGCTGGTACTGGCCGGGCCGCAGGTCGACGCCGCGCCGGTGCCTCCGGTGCCGCGAGTCAGCCAGACCGCGACTGAATCGCGCGATTTTCGCTGGGACCTGTTCGGGCCCCAGCAGCGCAGCAACCTGGCACCGATACGCGCCGTGGAAACCACCACCCGTTCCAACCTGCGCCTGCTTGGTGTCATGACCGGCGATGTCACCGCCTATGCCTTCATTGCCGATAGCCAGGGCCGCGAGTCGGTTTACCGGCGCGGCGACGAGCTGCCCGATGGCGCAGTGCTGGAAAACATCGAAGCCACGCGTGTCATCCTGGCCCGCAACGGCCGCAGCGAAGCGCTGGAACTGGATCGCGATCGGGCCACGGTTGGCCAGCGTGGTTCCAGTGCCTCGGCGGCGCCGTCGCGTAGCCCGGTTGCGCCCATTCACGGTTTGCGTGGCTTCGACACCGAACGCGGGGTCAGCGTCGCGTCGGTGAATGTGATGGGGGCCGGCAGCGTCGATGTGTCCAACCTCGCCCAAAGCATTTCGGTCATGCCTGTCTCCAGCGGCGGCTTCCGCGTTCGACCCGGCCGCGATGCGCGCCTGTTTGCCCAGCTCGGGCTGCAGGTCAACGATATCGTGACCGCCGTCAATGGCCAGCCGCTGGAATCCGAAGACGCCGCCCGCGCCCTGTTCGCCGATGTGCTCAGGCGTGGCGAAGTCGCCATTACCGTCAACCGCCAGGGCCGCGAGATGACCTTGCGCCCTGACCTGGAACAAATCATCGGGAGCCTGCAAAACCCATGATCAAACGCCTTTCCGGCCTCATTCTGCTCCTCACCCTGGCCCTGCCCGCCGCGGCCGACGAGGGTCATGTGCTGAACTTCAAGGATGCCGACATCCGCTCGCTGATCACGGCCGTGGCCGACATGACCGGCAAGAACGTGATCATCGACCCGCAGGTATCCGGCCGGGTCACGGTGGTTTCTACCCAGCCGCTGGACGCCGACGGGGTCTGGAACGTGTTCCTGTCGGTCTTGCGCGTCCACGGCTACAGTGTCGTGTCCGACGAGCATGCGGTGCGTATCCTGCCGGATGTCAACGCGCGCCAGGACGGCCGTGTGCCCGTCGACGACATGCGCGTCGGCGGCGATGAGCCGGTCACCCGCATCATCCAGCTCGAGCACGTTCGCGCTTCCGAGGTCAGCCAGCTGTTGCGCAACCTGCTGCCGCAGTCGGCCTACATGGTCCACCACGAGGGCTCCAACAGCCTGATCATCAGCGACCGGGCCGGCAACGTGCGCCGCATCGAATCCATCATCCGCCGGCTGGATGCCAGTGCCGACCAGGACATCGAGGTGATCAGCCTGAGCCATGCCGATGCCGCCGAGATCGTCAGCCTGATCAACCGGGTCTATGCCGAAGGTGGCCGCGACGGCGCGGTCGCCGATGAGCGCACCAACACCATCATCCTGAGCGGCGACCCGAATCGTCGGCTGCGCCTGCGCACCCTGATCACCCACCTCGACACCCCGCTGGAGCGCGAGGGTTCAACCCAGGTGGTGTACCTGCGCTATGCCACCGCTGACACCTTGCTGCCGGTACTGGAAGGCATTCTGGACATGGATGGCGAGAACGGCCAGCGGGTGCGCATCCAGGCCCACCAGGAAACCAATGCCCTGGTGATTACCGCCGCCCCGGCTACCTTCCGCAGTATCCAGTCGGTGATCAACCAGCTCGACATTCGCCGCGCCCAGGTGCTGGTCGAGGCCATCATCGCCGAGGTCGCCGTCGACACCGCGCGCGAACTGGGTATCCAGTGGCAGGGCTTTTCTTCCGGCGATCGTGGACTTTTCGGCGGCACCAACTTCCAGTCCGGCGGGCGCAACCTGCTGAACCTCTCTGCCGCGGCCGGCCAGGCCGCCGAGGATGGCAGCCTGGTGCTGCCGGGTCGCGGTCTCAACCTGGGCTATGTGCGTGGCCGCTCCAGTCTGCTGGGGGTGGAGATCCTGGAGATCGGCGCTCTCGCCCGGGCCCTGGCCACGGATGCCAACACCAATGTCTTGTCCACGCCCTCGATCGTGACCCTGGACAACCACGAGGCCACCATCAATGTCGGCCAGGAAGTCCCGTTCCTGTCCGGCAGCTTTGCCACCCAGGGCATTGCCACCGGCGATGGCCAGGTCAACCCGTTCCAGACCATCAACCGCGAGGAAATCGGGGTCAAGCTCAACGTCACCCCGCATATCAACGAAGGCGATACGGTCATCCTCGCGATCAGCCAGGAAGTCTCTACCCTGGCACCCTCGGGTGGTGCGGTCGACCTGATTACCAACAAGCGCACCATCAGCACCCGGGTCATGGTGCCCGATGGCGCCATGCTGGTACTTGGTGGACTGATCAGCGAAGACCTGCAGGAGCAGATGGAAGGCGTGCCGGGCCTGAGCCGTATCCCGCTGCTCGGCGAGCTGTTCAAGTACCGCTCGACCAGCAACGTCAAACGCAACCTGATGGTGTTCATACGCCCGCAGATCCTGCACGACGAAGCCCTGATGGATAACCTGACCCGCAGCAAGTACAGCGCCATCCGGGCCCGCCAGCTCGAGCAAAGAGACCGCCCGGCTGGCCTGGTCCGTCCGCGCGACATGCCGCTGCTGCCGGATCTCGACGAATTCTTGCAAGCACCGCCGGATGGACGCTGATTTTCGCCCGGCCTACGGCTTTGCCCGCCGCCGCGGCGTGGCCGTGGCCGGCCGCAATAGCGAAGGCCGGATTCGCCTGGCCGTGCGCGAGCCGGTCGATGTGCTTGCGGTACAGGAAGTTCGCCGACGCCTGAGCGGGCCCATTGCGCTGGAAAAGATTCCGGCCGGCGAGTTCGATCTGCTGGTCACCCGGCTGTACGAATCCGGCGACGACACCGCGCGCCAGGTAGCCGAGGATATCGGCGAGGACCTGGACCTGGCCCGGCTGGCCGATGACCTGCCCGAGCCGGCTGATCTGCTCGAAAGCGAAGATGATGCGCCCATCATCCGGCTGATCAACGGGGTG
>SLQY01000050.1 GCA_007131235.1 Wenzhouxiangella sp. | reverse complement strand
TTCAATATCAACATCTGGATGCTGGTTCCCTTGCTGGTGCTGTTCGGGCTCGCCGTGGTCGGGCAGCCGGCCCTGCCCAGTATCTTCATTGGCGCGCTGCTTGGCGGTCTCTGGGCCGTCCTGTTCCAACCCGAGCGGGTGGCCGAGCTGGCCGGCGGTGACGGCTTTCTGCAGGCCGTGCAGGCGGCCTGGATGGCCCTGGCCGACGGCACTTCGGTTGAAAGCGGTAACGATGATCTGGATCGATTGCTCAGCGGGGGCGGCATGTCGAGCATGCTCAACACTGTCTGGCTGGTAATCTGCGCCATGACCTTTGGTGCGGTAGTCGAGTGCACGGGTCTGTTGCAGAAGCTGCTGCGCGGCGTCATCGGCATGGTCCGCTCCACGGCCTCGCTGGTGACCACCACCATCTTTACCGCCTTTGGCACCAACGTGTTGACCGCGGACCAATACATGGCCATTGTGCTACCGGGCCGGATGTTCCGTGCCGAGTTCCGCGAGCGTGGCCTGGACCCGCGCGTGCTGTCCAGAAGCCTGGAAGGTGGCGGCACCATCACTTCACCGCTGATCCCATGGAACACCTGCGGGGTCTACATGTTTGGCGTCCTGGGCGTCAGCCCTCTGGCCTACGCGCCTTACGCGTTTTTCCTGCTGCTGGTGCCCATCATCGGCATCCTCTACGCCGTGTTCGACTTCCGCATCCTGCGGTTGGATGAATCCGAAATGGAGAACAAGGACGACCCGCTGAGAGAGCGCGCCGGCGCGTAATTCAGCCGGCCGCTAGGCTGGGGCGCTGAAGGTCAATGCCGGGCTCGATTATCGTGGCCGCGATTATCGTGTCGATCATCCTGGCGTCTGCGGCTGCCTTCTGGCGGCCGCTACGCTTTTAGGCAGACTGAGTTGGGCGACTGCACCGGGAGTGTCTTTGCGTCGGCAAAGCGTCAGAGTGCCGCCGTGCAGTTCGGCGATGCGGCGCGAAAGCAGCAGGCCTATCCCGCTGCCGTGGTGCTTGGTGGTGAAAAACGGGACAAACAGATTCTCGGAGTCGGGCGGTCCCGGCCCGTTGTCGATGACCTCGATCTCAATGGTTGCCTTTTCCTGCCGCCAATGAATCGCTACCTCGTCACCGCATCCTTCGATGGCGTCGACGGCATTCTTGACAAGGTTGATCAGGGCTTGCTCAAGCTGGCCCGGATCAACCTGAACGCTGACATCCGGGCCTGAGCGTGTGACCCTGAAACGGGGTTCCATATCGCTGACCCGCTCGGCCAGATCGCTCAAGCGAACAAGTCGAGGCTCCGGTTCGGGCAGGCGCGCCAGTGCGGCATAGCCGGCCACGAAGCGTCCCAGGGTGTCTGCTCGCGCGGCAATCAAGTTCAAACCCTCCAGCATCTCGACCGAGTCCTTCGCTTCATCGCCAGCAGGTTGTTGGTCCGCCAGGCTGTCGGCCATGGTCTGGGCAATCGACTTGATCGGCGTCAGCGAATTATTGATTTCATGGCCCAGCACGCGCACCAGGCTTTGCCAGGCCTCGCGTCGCTCGGCACCGAGAGCCGCCTCGGCATTGGTCAAAACCAGCAGAAAATGCGCTCGGCCTTCGATCCGGAACGGACGTCGACGGACCAGAAATCGTCCGGCCCCGCCGGGGAAGACCAGGTGAACCGGCTCGGTGACATCGAAAAGCAGGTAGTCGTGCAGTTCCAGCGAGCGGGCATGCACACCCGGGGCCAGGCGCAGCCCGACCAGGGCACAGGCGGCCGGATTGGCCAGAACCAGCCGTCCCTGGTCATCGAAGGTAAAAATGGCCAAATCAATCTCGTGTAACAGCTTGGCCAGCAGGGCATCGGCCTCACGTCGCGAACCCTCGCGGCGCCGCCAGGTCTCGCTGAGCTGGTTGACCGAGCTGGCCAGATCACCCGCGATGCCGCGTCGATCAGCGCGCAGCCGTTGGGCGAAATCACCCGTACGCACAGCATCCAGCACGCTGGCCAGACTGACCAGCGGCGACAGAATCAGGCCGGGCGCTTTCCAGGCCACCAGCCCGTTGACGGCCACGGCAAGGACAATCGCCAGCCAGGCGGAAAGACCCAGCGCCACGGTGCCCAGCACCATCAGCACGGTCGCCGTGGCGACCAGCATCAGGGTCAGGGCCACCCGCGCTTCCAGGCTGAGTCGTCTCACCGTCGTTTCACCGACATCTCATCGAATGCCGAACTTTTCCATGCGGCGGTACATGGCGCTGCGACTGATGCCAAGGGCACCGGCCGCTTTTTCCGCGTTGCCCTCGAAGCGATCAAGCGCATTTCGGATCAGCAGGGCTTCGGCCTCCTCAAGCGGCACAATCCGGTTGCCGTTCAGGCCAGCGACCGGATCGGACGACGACAGCCGCAGGTGGTCCGGCTCGATCCGCTGGTCTGAACACAGCAGCACGGCGCGCTCGATCGCGTGGCTGAGTTCGCGTACGTTGCCGGGCCAGGAATGCGTTTGCAGCGCTTTCAGACTCGATGCGGAAAACGTCAGTTGGCGGCCGTGCCGCTGGGAAAATCGATTGAGAAAATGCTCGGCCAGCAGCAGCACGTCATTGCCTCGCTCACGCAGCGGCGGAATCTCGATCTCGATGGTATTGATGCGATAGAACAGATCACGCCGAAAGCTGCCCTCGGCCACCTTTTCCAACAGCTTGGCGTTGGTGGCCGTCACGATACGCACATCAACCGTCTGGGTCCTGGTCCCGCCGATGGCTTCAAACTGGCCCGATTCGAGCACCCGCAGCAGCTTGGCCTGGTGCGCCTCGGGCAGGTTGCCGACTTCATCCAGGAACAGCGTCCCACCATCGGCCAGGCTGAACCGGCCCGTCCGGCTTTCACGCGCATCGGTGAAGGCCCCTCGAACATGGCCAAACATCTCGCTTTCGAACAAGGCCTCGGGAATGGCGCCCAGGTTGACCGACACGAAAGGCCCGTCGGCGCGATCGGACTGGCGGTGGAGAAAGTCCGCCAGAAGACCCTTGCCGACACCGTTCTCGCCGGTGATCAGGATCGAGGCATCGGAACCCGCCACGCGACGACAGGTATCCAGTACCCGCGCCATGGCTTCGGACTCGCCGATCAGTTCGGTCCTGCCCTGATCGCTTCGCTGCAGACGGGCGATATCGCGGTAACGTTTACCGTCCTTGCGTGCGCTCGCGTTTTCAATCTGCGTGCGAACGATGTTCAGGAGCCGGTTGTTGTCCCAGGGCTTTTCAATAAAGTCGGCGGCACCTGCCTTGAGCGCCGCGACGGCCAGTTCCACTGAGCCCCAGGCCGTCATCACCACCAGCGGCAAATCCGGGTCCAGCTTGCGCGCCTTTTCGATCAGCGCCAGCCCCTCGCGTCCCGAGGTGGTGTCACGGCTGTAGTTCATGTCGAGCAACGCCAGGCTGATGCCCGAAGCCAGGATTTTTTCCGCCGAGGCCGGGTCAGCGGCCAGTTCAACGGCATATCCGGCCCGACCCAAGGCCAGCTTCAGCGCATGACGCACATCGTCCTGATCGTCCGCGACAAGTATTCGAGTATCCGCTGCTGCCATTGAAGTCATTTCATTTTGTCGTGCGGGTAGGGCGATGTCGTCGGACTATTGTAGGGTGCGATGCCCACCAGCCCTTCATT
>SLQY01000008.1 GCA_007131235.1 Wenzhouxiangella sp. | reverse complement strand
GAACTCCAGCTGGCCCCAGTGGCTGAACAGCAGCTTTGCATCTTCCGGCAGATTTTCAAAGAAACCTTCGACCCGGTTGGTCCTGGGCTCGGCGATAATTAACGGAACTAGGAAGCTGGTGTCGAAATAGCGCATCATCTCGCTTCGTCGCGCAACGCGGTCAGGACTTCGGTCGCCGGCGTGCGGGGTTGCTGGATCGAATCACGGAATTCGGCAAGCGACTTTACGGGCTGCTTCGCCGGCTCCACGGCGGTCAGGCGAGCCACGGGTTTGCCTCGGCGGGTGATAACGATCTCCTCGCCGTTTTCAATGCGCCCGAGCAATTCGGACAGGTGGGCCTTGGCGTCTGCGACGGTGATGGTGTGCATGGGCGAGTTATCTGGTCATCTAGATGGTCATCTTATGCCCTAGTTACGCAAGGCGTCAACATACCAAGCAAATAAGAAACTGTGCAGAATCAATCAGGGAGTTCCAGGTTGGCTTGTCCGGATATTTCGGTAGGGCGGTTCGGCTTTTGCAGCTTTCGATTTCATCCTGAGTGCGCTAGGGTGGGAAGGATGATTGACAAGAGTTATTCATCGACAATTGAATCAGCGAAGATTTCACCGTTGGACTCGTCGCGCGTATGCGCGATCGAAGGTGCCGGTGGAAAGATCATCCCGCTCGACCCGATGGGGGCCGAGGTGCACGGTCTGGACTTGACCTCGAGGAACCCGCCGCCTCCCGAAGTCGTGGAGGCGCTCGAGCAGGAAATGGCTCACCGGGGGTTTCTGGTCTTCAAAAGCGAAAGGCAACTGACGCCCGACGATTTTCTCCGCGCGAGCAGTTGGTGGGGCGGAAAGGAATTGCACAGCACGCACGGTGTCCACCCGGCGACCCCTGAAGGCAACCCGCACATTTTCCGTCTGTCGAACGACCCTCGACACGGAATTCCGGGCGTGGGCCCTCAATGGCACAACGACGGAAGCTTCAACACGGACACCTTTTCACACGCGGGCTACCACATCATCCGGCCGGCCGAGAAGGGCGGGGGAACCTACTTTGCCCATCAAGGTGCTGCCTACGACGCGCTGCCGGAGGACAGGCAGGAGTTCTGGCGGCGTCTTTCCTCGGTAAATTCCACTTCAGGTGTCGTTCATCCGGCGGTGCATGAGCATCCGGTCTCTGGCCGAAAGAGTATCTGGCTGCATTTGGGCATGACCGGGGCCGTCATCGAAAAACTGCGCGATGAAGATGGCTTTCGCCTGTTGAATGCCGAGGAATTGAAGCAGCTCTGCCATGAGTACAACGATATTCTCAATGCAGGCTTGGAGAGCGGCTACGCCATTGCCTACGAATACCAGGCGCACGACTGCATCTTTATCGACAACCTGGCCGTGGCGCATCGCGCTTCGCCAGAGGCCCACCTGCCAGCCGAGGAACAGGGCTTGCGGATCATGCACCGAAGCACGGTTCGGGGCGTCGACGATCTAGCGCCCGGCTATGGATTGCCGCTTCGTGTCCACATTCGCGGGCCCAATCCATTCAAGGCGGGTGTCTGGCAGGCGGGTGGCGTCGGCTTTCGCTGGGACGACGACATTCCCATGCAGAACTGAACCAAAGACACCCGCCAGCTCAATGTCGTTGATCGCCACGGGCAGGCGGTGTGAGACCGGGTCTGGGTTGACCTCGGCCTCTTCCGGCGATGAAATACAGCACCGTGCCCGCAAGCAGGATCAGACCGAGCATCTGAAACGCCTCCGCGCTGGCCTGGCTGGCCACCCACAGCGATACCGCCGCAGCCAGCAGTGCGGTTGGCATGTGCCACCCTGGGGCTTTTTCAGCGTCCCTGCGCTCCAGAACAGGCAATGCCAATGCGGTCAGGAGATACATCACCAGCCGCGACAGCGTGCTCGCTACAGCGAGAACGGCAAAGCCGGCCCAAAGGCTGAACAGGATCGCGGCGGCGCCATAGAACGTGCGTCCTGGCTTCGAGCAGGAGGCATTTGTCCCGGTCGCTGTCAGGGAACCAGCAACAAGGCCATGATCAGCATGGCCAGGTTATAGGCCCCATGGAAACCCACGCACAGCAGCAGATTCCGAAAGCGCCAGTAGAGCAGGCACAGCAGCGCCGACCCTGCAAGGGTTGTGAGGTACACAATCGTCAGCGCGTCGTAGGCGCCTTCGGCAAGCAGTAGCGGTGCCAGAGCAAGTGCATGCAGCCCGGCGAACATGAGACTGATCAGCACCGCACCGGATAGCGGTTGACCTGCCGCCAGCAGGCCCTGGTAGAGCAGGCCGCGAAAGAACAGTTCTTCGACTACCGGCGCCAGCAGGTTGATGATCAGAATGCCCAGGACAATGCCGAGCAGCGAAGTGCTGGAATAATGGAGATTGACATCCTCCGGCCACAGTCTTGCCACCAGGCCCATCACCAGTGTGGCCAACACCAGGCCAGTCGCGGCGGCCAGGCCGACCAGCCGCCATTGCGGTCCACGCAGCTCCTGGCGCAGTTGAACGAAAGGCCGACGGTCCCGCCACAGCAAGATCAGGAGCATGGCCAGCTGGGGCGCCAGCCAGGCCAGTTCGGGCAGGGCCTGATGCGACTCCCAGCTCAGGGAGATATCAGCCACAGGCAGCGATGGGGGCGCTTGCTGTCGGAGAAAGATGACCGAGGGAACCCGGTCCGTCCAGCCATATCGCAAGCAGGCATGATCACTTTCGGCCGGGACCAGACCCTCACGCCTTGCATCAATGGGCTCGTAGAACTCAAGCGAAAGCTGATCCCTGCCCAGGGTCCGGTAATGATGCGCTACCTGCTCAACGTGAGTAGGCCTCAGCTCAGGCCCGCAGACCAGCGTTGAAGTCGTCACGCCTCCCCACCAGGAGCCCAGCGTCATCAACCCCAGCCCGAGAACCAGCCCTAAGCCTACGGCCAGACCAAACCGGTTTACTGCCAGAGTGGCAGCCGGCCCAAATGTTGTGGCCAGTGAAGTTTTCATCGGGAACTCAGAGCTTGTTTAGCCCCAGAAACTTTTAGGCTGGCCTGATAATGAGTCAGGCCAGCAAAGCCAAAGATCAAAGATTAAGGCTGCAGCCAGCCGAAGTCGCCACCACCCGCAATCCATGGGGCATTGTTGGAGAAGTTCCATGGAATATAGGGGATTGTTCCGGTCCCGGGCCCTCCTATGGGGGAAGGGTTGGGCCAAACAAGGTCGATTGGGAGAAAAGCTTGGCAGTTGTAGCAGTTGCAGTTGCAATTTGCAACACCCTCGGTGACGTTAAGGCAGTTGAACTGAGGAGAGGCCCCGCATGGGCATGTGCTCATACACCCACTGTGGCATCGGTGCTGCCAGCCGCCACCATGATGGCAGGAAGCGCAAAAATACCTGCGCCGATCATCCCATTGACCGGGAAAAGCGTCGTGCCCCAGAAGCCAACCGTCCGCGGCAGGGCTTGCGATTCCGCCATGCTGTATCCCCTCAATGTTCCCACCGCACCAAATCGGGACTTGTCTGATGCGCAGCGTACTAGAAGTATAAAGCTAGCCCGAATAATTCATGAATTCGCGCGATGATCGCTCAGGATATTGTTCGCACAGGGGATTTTCCGATGGAGCGTCGTATCGGGCCATACGACCGACTGAGGAAAATACGCTGTGCGGACAATAGACT
>SLQY01000189.1 GCA_007131235.1 Wenzhouxiangella sp. | reverse complement strand
CTCACCCAGCGAGTACGCAAACGCGCGCTGGCCAGGCCGACCAGCAAGGCCAGTGCGATCAGCACGAGGTAGAAGACCGGCCGCTGGACCAAGCCTGGCCGGACCTCGAATTCAAAACCGTCGCCGGTTTCGTTCCAGACGCCGTCGTGATTGGCGGCAATGACCTGGAAACGCAGACGGCCCCGCGGAATGACGGGAAAGTAGGCTTCTCGACGAGCGCCTGCCTCGACCCAGCGCTCATCGAAACCTTCCAGCCGGTACCGGAAACGCACCCGCTCCGGCGCCCGGAACGACAGCGCGGTGTAGCGGATTTCCAGGTTGCGGGCCCCCGACGGCAGAACCAGGCCGGCCCGGTGATCAACGACCACGCCGTCAACCAGTACCTGCTCGATCAGCACCGGCGGTGCCAGGGCGTCGACCTGGTCACTGCGCGTGTCAAAAACGGCGATACCGTCAACGGTGGGAATCCACAGCTGGCCATCGTCGAGCAGCACTCCGGACGGCTGGGCGCCGCCATTGGTCTCGCTGGCGGGCATACCGTCATTGCGGTCGAGCAGCATGACCTCGATGGATTCGGCCTGGCCTCGGGCATAAGCGTTCAGGCTGGAGCGCTCGACTCGCATCACGCCGCGATTGGCGCTCATCCAGAAGCGGCCGGAGTCATCTTCGAACAAGGTGGAAACGATATCGTCGGGCATGCCATTGCTGCGGTCGAAAACGGTTATCCGACCTTCTTCGATCCGGTTGAGGCCACCGCCATAGGTGCCAATCCAGACCACGCCCTCGCGGTCCGGGTAGATCACCCTGACCTGCCTTCCCGACAGTCCGCCGCGCTCGTCGAAGCGCTGTCGGCCATTACCATCAAGCCGAAGCGCGCCATCCCGGGTACCGACCCACAGCACGCCGTCGGCGGCTTCGGTCAGGAAAAACACATCCTCGCCTTCGGTCCCGGGCACAGCATCTACCAGCGAGGTTTGCGAGCGGTAGCGAAAGACACCCTGATCGGTACCAATGAGCACGTTGCCGGCAAGGTCTTGATACAGGGCGCGAACAATTCTCTCGCGCGTGTTGATCTCGGACACCCGGCGCGCCACCCCCTGGCGATCCAGGCGGTACAGACCACCGCCGTGAGTGCCGATCCAGACCTCGCCACCGATGGGCAGCAGCGACCAGATGCAGGTATTGTCCAGGCCCGCATCACCGTTAAAAAGGCGAGCGCCATCCTGGCTGAAGTGAACCACCCCGCGGCACGGCAAGCCAGCCCAGACATCGCCCGCTTCGTCGACCGTGACCGGCAGGAACGGCTGAATCGCTGCAAATCGTTCCAGGCGCACGCCGTAAGCACGGCCCTCGGCCAGTTTCTTGATCCCTCGACCCATAAAGCCGGCCCAGAGATTCCCTTCCCGATCGCTCATCAGCGACGACACGCCGCCCAGTCGCAGCGCGCTGTCTTCGCCGGGTCTTTCCAGGCTGGGCACTACCCGTAGCAGGCCGGCAATACTGGTGCCCAGCCAGACGTTGCCATGAACATCGTCGATCACGGCGTTAACCCACCCCAGCCCTTCAGGCATGGTGAAGGCCTCGAGACTTCCGGAGTGGTAGCGGAACAAGCCGAACTCCGTGCCTATCCAGGTGACGCCATCGCGTCCATGGTGGATGACGCGAACGATTTCGTCGGCGAAATCATCCGCCCATCCAGGCCGCTGACAAGTCGTTCCGGCATAACGGCACAGGCCCCGGTCGGTGCCAACCCAGAGCGCACCGTCATCAGGGTGCTCAGCCAGGGCCAGGACATTGGCACTGGCCAGTTGTTCAGGGTCGATTTCTCGCACCTGGTCATCAAGCAGCTCGAACAAGCCTTGGTGGGTGCCGATCCAGACCCGCCCGTTGCGGCCAGCGCGGATCGCATTGACGCGATCAATGGCAGCGGCTTGAACCGTCTCGGGCTGGCGCAGCCAGCCGTCGACCAGCCGACAAATCTTGCCGCGCTCTGCCCCGACCCAGACCACGCCGTGCTGGTCGACGGTCAGGCTGATGTAGCGACGTCCGCACGCCGCCTCCTCGGGAATCAGCTCCATGCGGACCCCGTCGAAGCGCGCCAGGCCGCCGAAGGTGGCGATGTACACGTAGCCCAGCGGCGACTGGACCATGGCGTTGACGGTGGACTGTGGCAGACCATGATCCAGTGACCAGGTCTGCTGGGTGTATTGATCGATGGCCCGTTGCGGATCCAGCGCCGGGGCCGATGAAATCCAACCGGCCGACATCAAGGCAGCCAGCACCAACAGCGGTGGCGACTTGTCAGTCAGCCACCGGCCCAAGGCCAGCCCGTATGCCCTGAAACTGGTCAGTTTCCCGCCCGTGTTGATCCAAACCAACTTGGCATTGTAAAGGCATGCGGGGACCTGGCGCGTCAAGCCACACAGCCGGCCGCGTGGCCCGAGGCCCAGGCCCACTGGAAATTATGTCCGCCCAGGTGGCCGGTGACATCGACGACCTCGCCGATGAAGTAGACAGCCGGCTGCGATCTGGCCTCCATCGTGCGCGACGACAACTCGGCGGTGTCGACCCCGCCGATGGTCACCTCGGCGGTGCGATAGCCTTCCGTATCGGATGGCCAGACCTGCCAGCACTTCAGTGCTGCAACACAAGATGCCACCGCCTGATCGGACATTTCCGCCAAGGAGCGGTCGTCCAGCCACAGCTCGCACCAGCGCTGCACCAGGCTTTTTGGCAGCAGCTCGGAGAGCGCTGTGCGCAGCAGCAGCCGCGGCCGCTGCTGGCGTAGTTTGCGAAGATACTCACCCAGATCCAGCTCGGGCAACAAATCAACCTGAACGGGCTGCCCGGGCTGCCAGTAGGAAGATACCTGCAGCATCGCCGGGCCACTGAGGCCACGGTGGGTAAACAGGATGTTCTCGCGAAAGGCGGCGCCATCGGCCTGGCTCAGAGTATCCACTGCCACGCCGGCCAGCCCGTCAATCTGCTTGAGCTTGCGTCCTTCCAGCACAAAGGGCACGAGGGCGGCTCGGGTCGGCTGCAGTTTCATGCCCAGGCGTCTGGCGAAGTCGAAGCCGAACCCGGTCGCCCCCATGCGTGGAATCGAATAGCCGCCGGTCGCGATCACCAGCGAATCACAGCGCAATGTCTGCCCGCCGGCACTCAATTGATGCGGCGGCCCCAGTTGCTCGATCTCGACCGGGGTATGCGTTCTGACCTCGACATCGGCAGCGCGACATTCGCTGAGCAGCAGGGCGACAATGTCCTTGGAAGAGCGGTCACAGAACAGCTGGCCCAGCTTCTTTTCGTGGTAGGGAATGTCATGTTTTTCGACCAGGGCAATGAAATCCCAGGGCGTGTAGCGGCTCAACGCCGACTTGCAGAAATGCGGATTGGCCGAGAGGAAATTCTCGGGCCCGCTGTACATATTGGTGAAATTGCAGCGCCCGCCGCCCGACATCAGGATCTTCTTGCCGACCTTGTTGGCGTGATCCAGCACCAGTACGCGCCGGCCACGCTGACCGGCGCTGATAGCGCACATCAGCCCAGCCGCGCCCGCACCGATGATCACGACGTCGACATGGGCCGGCGGTGGGAGGTTGGTGGGCATGACGGAGGGATCGAGGTTCAAGGTTCAAGGTTCAAGGGGCAAGGG
>SLQY01000304.1 GCA_007131235.1 Wenzhouxiangella sp. | reverse complement strand
GCTACGGCGCACCATCGGACCGTCAGAAAGCCCGCAGCGCCTTGATTGCAGGCAGCTCCTTGCCTTCGACATACTCCAGGAAAGCCCCACCGGCGGTGGAAATATAGTCGATGCGGTCGGCAACCTTGAACTTCTCGATGGCGGCTATGGTGTCGCCGCCGCCGGCCAGGGTGAAGCCTTCGCAGGCAGCCACGGCATGAGCAATCGCCTGGGTACCGGAATGGAAGGCATCGAACTCGAACACGCCGAGCGGACCGTTCCAGATCACCGTGCCGGCATTGCGAATGATGCCGGCCAGATGACCCGCAGTTTCCGGGCCAATATCGAGAATCATCTCGTCTTCATGAATTCGACTGACGTCCCGTAGCGACGCATGGGCTTCCTGGTGGAAGCGCTCGGCGGTCAGGACATCCGTGGGCAGGGGAATACTGGCACCCTTGGCCTCGGCTTTTTTCATCAGCTCGCGTGCGGTATCGACCAGGTCCGGTTCGTGCAGGGAATTGCCGATTCGGCGTCCGGCTGCGGCCAAAAAGGTATTGGCGATGCCGCCACCGACGATCAACTGATCCACCTTGTCGATCAGGGCTTCAAGCACTTGCAGCTTGCCGGATACCTTGGCTCCGCCAACGATGGCCACCAGCGGCCGAGCAGGATCAGCCAGCGCCTTGTCCAGGGCTGCGACTTCGGCGGCCAGCAACGGTCCGGCGCAGGCCGCCGGGGCGAACCGGATCACGCCTTCGGTAGAAGCCTGGGCGCGGTGCGCGGTGGCGAAGGCGTCCATCACGAAAACATCGCACAACCTGGCCATTTTCCGAGCCAGCGACTCATCGTTCCCTTTCTCACCTTTCAGAAAGCGGACGTTTTCCAGCAGCACCAGTTGACCAGGCTCAATGTCAACCCCGTCTATCCAGTCCTCGACCAGGGTCACGGGATGGCCCAGCAGCTCGGTAAGCTTCTCGGCCACCGGCTTGAGCGAAAACTCGGCCACCGGCTCACCCTCGGTCGGGCGACCCAGGTGCGACATGACCATCACCTCTGCCCCGGCATCCAGGGCCTGGCGCATGGTCGGCAACGAGGCCTGGATGCGTGCATCACTGGTCACCCGACCATCGCGAATCGGCACATTGAGATCAGAGCGGATCAGTACCCGCTTGCCCTTGAGATCAAACTGGTCCAGCGTTTTCATCAATAGCACTCAGTTTTAAAACACTCTGTCTTCTCTTTGCGGCATCTAGACTTTTGCCAGCACGGTGGCGGTGTCGAGCATGCGGTTGGAGAAACCCCACTCGTTGTCGTACCAGCTCAGGACCTTCACCAGGCGGCCGCCGGAGACCTTGGTCAGCGACGCATCGAAGACCGAGGAGCGCGGGTCGTGATTGAAATCGATCGAGACCAGCGGCTGGTCGTTGTAGCCAAGGATGCCCTTCAATTCGCCTTCGCTGGCCGCCTTGACCACCCGGTTGACTTCCTCGACCGTGGTGTCACGACTGGCGACGAAGCTCAAATCCACCACCGAGACATTGATGGTGGGAACGCGCATGGCGAACCCGTCCAGCTTGCCGTCGAGTTCCGGCAACACCAGGCCAACCGCAGCGGCGGCACCGGTCTTGGTCGGAATCTGGCTCATGGTCGCCGAACGGGCCCGGCGCAGATCCTTGTGGAAGACATCCGTCAGCACCTGGTCGTTGGTGTAGGCATGAATCGTGGTCATCAGACCCGACTCCAGACCGATGGTGTCATGCAGCGGCTTGACCATCGGCGCCAGGCAGTTGGTGGTGCACGAGGCGTTGGAGACCACGTTGTCGTCAGCGCTGATCACGTCATGATTGACGCCGTAGACTACGGTCGGCAGGTCCTTGCCGGCCGGCGCTGATATCAGCACCTTGCGCGCTCCAGCCTGAAGATGGGCCGACGCCTTTTCCTTGCTGTTGAAAAATCCCGTGCACTCCATGACGATATCGACGCCCATTTCGCCCCAGGGCAGCTTCGAGGGGTCACGCTGGGCCAGCACCCGAATGCGATCGCCATTGACTACCAGGTTATCTCCGTCCACCTGGACATCGGCGTTGAACTTGCCGTGAGCGGTATCGAAGCGGGTCAGGTGCGCATTGGTTTCAGTGTCCCCCAGATCATTGACCGCGACGATCTGGATGTCGTCGGTACGGCCGTATTCGTACAGGGCGCGCAAGATATTCCGACCGATACGACCGTATCCGTTAATGGCAACTTTAATGGGCATGATTCGAA
This sequence comes from Wenzhouxiangella sp., assembly GCA_007131235.1. Lineage (GTDB taxonomy): Bacteria > Pseudomonadota > Gammaproteobacteria > Xanthomonadales > Wenzhouxiangellaceae > Wenzhouxiangella. The sequence goes on along the minus strand of SLQY01000304.1, from coordinate 1,447 downwards.
CTCCAAGGAATAGATTCGGTTGAACTTCTATTGTACTGGGTGCAGGCGCCGGGAACTACTGACGGACCGAGCGACAAGCCACCATCCAAAGAAAAAAGAGCAACTGCCGCCGACCAGGCAACGCTGCTTCAGGCAGCCCGCACGGCCTCCCGGCCTGCATACCTGGCCCTGCTCCCGAGCTGCTGCTGGATACGAAGCAGCTGATTGTACTTGGCCACCCGATCAGAACGACACAAGGAACCGGTCTTGATCTGACCGGCCCCGGTGGCCACGGCCAGGTCGGCAATCGTGACATCCTCTGTTTCTCCGGAACGGTGCGAGATCACGGTGGCAAAACCGGCGTCCTGGGCCATGGTGATGGCCTGCAGGGTCTCGGTCAGGGTACCGATCTGGTTCGGCTTGATCAGGATGGCGTTACCGATGTTTTCGGCAATGCCGCGCTTGAGAATTTCGGTGTTGGTGACGAACAAGTCGTCGCCAACCAGCTGGATGCGCTGGCCCAGACGCTCGGTCAGCACGCGCCAGCCGTCCCAGTCGCTCTCATCCATACCGTCTTCGATCGACACGATCGGATAGCGATCAACCAGATCGGCGAGGTAATCGACAAAGCCGGCCGCGTCGAAAGATCGACCTTCGGAGTCGAGGACATAGCTGCCGCTCTTGTAGAACTCACTGGAAGCCACATCCAGGGCCAGCGCCACCTGCTCTCCGGGACGATACCCGGCCTCGGCGATGGCGGTCATCAGCAGCTCCAGTGCCTCTTCATTGGAACCGAGATCAGGCGCAAAACCACCCTCGTCGCCGACCGCCGTATTGAGTCCGCGCTGGCGCAGAATTCCTTTCAGCGCATGAAAGATTTCGGTGCCGGCGCGCAGGGCCTCGGGAAAGTCCGGCAAGCCGACCGGCATGACCATGAATTCCTGGATATCAACCCGGTTGTCGGCATGTGCACCGCCATTGAGAATGTTCATCATCGGCACCGGCAGGGTGGGCTGGCGCCCGCTCAGCTCTGCCAGGTGTTGCCACAGCGGCATGCCGCGGGCAGCGGCAGCGGCGTGGGCGGCGGCCAGCGATACGCCGAGCAGGGCATTGGCCCCCAACCCGGACTTGTTGTCGCTGCCGTCGAGCTCAATCAGGCGCTGATCCAGCGTTGCCTGGTCGGCCACATCGGTTCCGATCAGCGCCTGGGCGATAACGCCGTTGACATTGGCCACGGCCTTGCTGACGCCCCGGCCCAGGTAACGGTCATCGCCGTCGCGCAACTCGACCGCTTCACGGGTGCCGGTGGAAGCGCCCGAGGGCACGGCTGCGCGCCCGTGGGCACCGCTGTCGGTCACAACATCCACCGCCACGGTCGGGTTGCCGCGCGAATCGAGAATTTCCAGGGCCTGGATTTGGCTGATCTTGGTCATTGAATGAAAAGGGTTCAGGGTTCAGGGTTCAGGGT
>SLQY01000282.1 GCA_007131235.1 Wenzhouxiangella sp. | reverse complement strand
TTGCCTCGCGGCGTGAGACTGATCATGGCCGCTCCGCCCAGCTCTACCATGTCCCGGTCGACGGTGGAGCGCCGATCAGGCAAATGGACGCGCGCTTCTTTCGCGGCCAATGGCATGAGGACGGAGAGCGCCTGGTCTATATCGACTTCGGGCCGGCCTACAACGGGCTTTACGGCGGCGGTGCCGGCTGGCGCGGGTATCGCGGCGGCACGACCCCGTCGATCCGGGTGCTGAACCCGGCCTCTGGAGAGGTCCAGGCTGTATCCGGCGAGCGGGTCAATGACATCAACCCGCTCTGGTATGGCGAGGAGGTTTTGTTCTTGTCCGACCGGGATGACAAGATCTTCAACTTGTTCATCGTCTCGCTGGGCTCGGGCGAGCCTGAGCGGCTGACCAGCCAGGCAACCTGGGACATCCGTTGGGCCGCCCGCCATGGCGATCAGGTGGTGTTCGAGGCCGGCGGTCGCCTGCATGAATTCGATCTGGTCGAACGCAGCCAGCGCACCCTGGACATTACCCTGTCTCCGGACCTGCCGCAGCGTCAGCCTGGCTGGCGCAACGTGCGTTCCAACATCCAGGGCGTGGGCATTTCCCCGACCGGCCAGCGCCTGGTTGTCACGGCCCGCGGTGACGTGTTTACCGTACCGGTTGAGCATGGCTCGACCCGTAATCTGTCCCGCACTGACGGTGTGCGCGAATACCCGGCGCTGTGGTCGCCCGCCGGCCAGGATATTGCCTGGATCGTCGAGTCGCTGGACGGTCAGACCCTGGTGATTGCCGATCAGTCCGGGCTGGGCGAGCGCCGCGAATTCTCGCTGGGGCCGGACTTCTATCAGCTCCAGGCCTGGGATGCCGACAACGACCGCATCGTCTTTTCCGACAATCGCTTGGCGCTGCATGTCATCGATCTGGGCAATGGCCGCATCCGTGAAATTGCCCGCAATACCCGCCAGGGCAGCTTCGATGTGGCGTTCTCGCCAGACGGCCGTTACCTGGCCTACACCCTGCGCCAGCCCAACTTCTTGCGCGACCTGGTCATCCATGATTTCGACAGCAACCGTTCGCGCGTGGTCAGCGACGGCCTGGCCGACGTCGCCTCGCCAGCCTTCAGCCCGGACGGCGCCTACCTGTACTTCGCTGCCTCGACCAACTCAGGCCCGGTTCAGTTCAGCCTCGACATGTCCAGCCAGGAACGGCCCTTCCGCGCCGGCATTTACGCGCTGGTGCTGGCCGCTGACGGCGAATCGCCGCTCAAGCCCCGGTCGGATGAGGAGGAAGCCCGCTCTGACAGCAAGTCGGACAATGGCAACGACAACGACGATGACACCAACAAGACCACCCGGATCGATTTCGATGGTTTGATGGCGCGCAAGGTGTCGCTGCCTGTAGCCGAGGGCAATTACGACGGCCTGGCCGTTGCCAATGACGGCAGCCTGGTCTACGTCCACCGTACCCAGCCGGGTGCCACCGTCGAGCCTCCCGGCCAGCAGTGGGCGCGCGACGATCGCCTGGTCCGCTTCGATTTCGACAAGCGAGAGACGGCCACCCTGTTGACCGGCGTCCAGGGCTTCGAGCTGGCCGCGGCCGGCAAGCACCTGGCTATCCAGCTTGCCGACGGCAGCCTGGTCGTGGCCGAGGTCGGTTCCAGCCTGGATACCAAGAATGTCGATCTGTCCGATCTGCGCATGTTCATCGACCCGGCCCGTGAGTGGGCTCAGATCTTCGACGAGGGCTGGCGGTTCCAGCGCGATTTCTTCTATGCCGAGAACCTGCACGGCCTTGACTGGGATGCAATCTACGAACAGTACCGCCCGCTGCTCGATCATGTCGGCCGGCGCCAGGATCTGAACGAGCTGATGGTCGAAATGATTGCCGAGCTGCATGCCGGCCATAACCGGGTCGGTGGTGGTGACATGCACCGCGAATCCGGTCCCGGCGTCGGCCTGCTGGGCGCGAACTTCGAGATCGCCAACGACCGCTGGCGGATCAGCCGAATTTATTCCGGCGAGGCCTGGAATCCTTTCATCCAGGGTCCGTTGACCCGGCCGGGCGCCAGCGCCGAGGTGGGTGAATACATCCTCGCCGTCCAGGGCCGCGAGTTGACCGCAGCCGACAACCTGTTTGAGCTACTGCACAACACGGTCGACAAGCAGGTCACCCTGCGCGTGGGGCCCCGCGCCGATGGCCGCAACGCGCGCGATATCGTCGTCGAGCCCGTTGGCAATGAATCAGGCATGCGCCTGTGGGGCTGGGTCGAAGCCAACCGCCAGGCCGTGCACGAGGCTACCGACGGCCGGGTCGGTTACATCTACCTGCCCAATACCGCGGGCCCCGGCTACACCTTCTTCAACCGCATGTTCTATGCCCAGCTCGATCGCGACGCGGTGATCATCGACGAACGCTCCAACGGCGGCGGCCAGGCAGCCAACTACATCGTCGAGGTACTGAGTCGTCGTCACCTGTCGAACTGGGTTTACCGCGACGGCCTGATGGCGACCACGCCGATGGGCGCCTTGCACGGACCCAAGATCATGCTGATCGACCAGGATGCCGGATCCGGCGGCGACTGGTTGCCCTATGCCTTCCGCGAGCTAGGTATCGGCACCCTGATGGGCACGCGCACCTGGGGTGGTCTGATCGGCATCTTCGCCAACCCGCCGTTCGTAGACGGCGGCGTCATGACCGTGCCGCACTTCCGCTTTGTCGACACAGCCAACAACTGGTCGGTAGAAAACGAGGGGGTTGCACCCGACATTCGCGTCGAACTCGACCCGGTCGCCACCAACCGTGGCCGCGACACCCAGCTCGAAGCCGCCATCCGCGAAATCCTCGACCAGCTCGAAAGCTACAGCGACGATATCGCCCGCGAACCACCGCCGCTGCCGACGGAATTGGGTCGGTAGAAAAGCGATCCGGCCACCCATGCGCGGCCATGGGTGGCCATGCGCCACAAATGCCGTGCAACGAATACCGTAGGTATTTCGCTGCTGGGCTAATGGTAACGTTTAATTTCGAGATTGCCAGGGATTGATGACTTCGATATTGCAGTCAGTAAAGTCGGTCTCGTTTCGCGTCGCCACACCGGCGTCACGCGACCGGGCGATGGCTGCAATTTGCCCATCGAAATGGCTCATCGGCCGCCCCTGTTTGCGACGACTGGAAACAATTTCTGCGTAGATCCGGGCAGCACTTCGGTCGAACGGAAGGATGCGCTCGGCAAAATCCTGATCGAGCATATCTTCCAGCGCGACAGTCAGATCAGTGCGCTTGCGACCGGCGGGCAGCAGCGCTAGGCCGTAACGCAATTCCGCTTCTGCTATCGAGGTGAGAAAGAGGCTGCCGCCCGGTCGGGCTCCCAGCCATTCCATCACGCGGGGCTCAGGCTCGGGTCGCATCAATTCCGAAACGACGTTCGTATCCAGAATCCACATGCGACTCAGAACCTTGGCGGCTCGCGAACCGGCTCGCGCTCCGGCGGGTCCAGTTCGACGCCACCGAGCGGTGCGAAGCGGGCGCGGATGCGCTCGGCCAGGTTGACCGGCTCGGCCGTTTCTGTGGCCAAACTCGTGCGCAGAAGCTCGCGCACCTCGTCTTCCATCGAGCGCCCGTGCCGGGCTGCGCGCCTGCGCAGGCGCTCCTTGATGTCTTCATCAATCCGGCGGATCGTGATGCTGGCCATTGGGTTCTCCATAAAACAGTGCAATCAATGATTGCATATCCTAGCATTGTGCCCAGCCGAGTGAGTGAGCAAGTATCGGCACT
>SLQY01000110.1 GCA_007131235.1 Wenzhouxiangella sp. | reverse complement strand
GCGGCCATCTGCGGCGTTGCGCGCTCTTGAAAGGGGCTCACCCTTCCGGCGAGCGCGCGCCTGGCAGCTGACCACTTGGCGACTCGCTGATTTCATCAATCAATACCAGACAGTACACTAGGCCCGCAATCGTCCGCGCGCCGCCAGAAACGCGAATGCGCGCCGGCGACGGTCGTGAACGTCGGCGCCTGGTCGACCTTGAGCGTCACCGTGATGGCACCGCACCAGGCCGTGCTGACCAGGTGCGCGCCGAGCTCGTCCAGCCCAGCCACAACCTCCGGGTGGGGACGTCCGGACCGATCCACCGCCGACACCGACGCCAGGGCCAGGCTCGGTTGCAGGCGGGCCAGGAATTCAGGGCTGCTGGCGCGGCGATGGCCACCGGCCGAGAGCACCAGGATATCGGCCTGCAAGTCCGGATTTTCAAGCAGCAAGCGACTCTCGACGGTGTGATCAATCCCAGCGCTGAGCAGCACCGAGCCGCCCGGGCCGGTAACGTGCAGCACGCAGGCACTGTTGCCGCCAAGGTCCGGCAGGCCAGGCGAGGGGTGCAGGAATCGGAACTGCCAGACGCCACTGCGCCACCCCTCGCCGCTCAGACAAGGCTGTCCGACCAGGCCATGGGCACTGAACACGACCAGATCCGGGTCCGAAAGATCCAGCGAACCCAGTCCCCCGGCATGATCGCGATGCCGATGCGAAACGACCAGGCGATCAATGGCTCCGCCGCCAACCGCCTTCAACAGGCCCGGCAAAGTGCGTCCCAGCACATCGCCGCCTTCGCCATCGCCCGGGCCGGTGTCGTAGAGCAGCATTTCGTCATGGGTCCTGATCAGGACGGCCAGGCCATTGCCCACGTCCAGCATGGTCAACTCCAGCGCGTCAGCCTCCAGCTCGGCCTGGCGGGGCCAGAGCAAAGGCAGCAACAGGGCCAGACCCAGCCAGCGTGCGGGCCAGCCCTGCGGGGCCAGCAGCCAGAGTGCACCGACCAGGGCCAGGGCCATGGCCAGCAAACCGGCACCCGGCACCTGCCGGTAGCCAAGGTCAAGGCCGTCCAGCGCATCCAGCACTCGCAGCAGCCAGACCAGCCCGGTCTCGGTCAGCCACAAGGTCCAGCTTGCCGGCAGGTCAAGCAGGATCAACACCACGCTGAGCAGCAGGGAAGGCAGAATCAGCAAGCCAACCAGCGGGATGGCAACCAGGTTGGCCGGCAACGCCAGCGGCACCAGGTGCTGAAATACGCCGACGTTGAGCGGCAACATGCCAATGGCGATGACCAGTTGGGCCCTGAACAGTCCGGACAGCCAGCCGGATGATCCACCGTCGGCGACTGGGCGCCAGGCAAATGCCCAGATCAGCACTGCGACGGCAGCAAACGATAACCAGAACCCACTGGCCAGCGGGGCCAGCGGATCGAGCAACAAGATGAACCCCAGGGCCATGATCAGGGCGTGGGCGGGCTGGAGTCCCCGTCGCAACAGCAGCGCGCCGGCAGCGATGACCAGCATGACCAGGGCTCGCTGGGTCGGCAAGGTCCAGCCGGCCAGAAATCCATACGCAGTGGCGGCGAACAGGGCACAGAGCAGGGCCAGTCGGCGCCGGTCCAGCCCGGAACTGGCCAGGACCAGGGGAGCAAGCAGCCAGCCACCAAGCAGTGCCGCCAGGCCCGCGACCATGCCGACATGCAAACCGGAGATGGCCAGGAGGTGGGCGGTACCGGTGCGGCGCAGCCGTTCCGACAGTTCGCTGTCAATACCCGAGCGATCGGCCAGTACCAAGGCCCGCGTCAGTGCAGCAGCACGGTGATAGCGGGTTTCGGCCTGCAGCACTTCACTGAGATACTGGCGCTGGCGGTCGATGTGACCACGCCAGCGGGACTGGCCCAGGAGCCGGGGTGGCTCGGCAACGTTGGCCAGGCCGCCAATTCGCATGGCCACCAGGTGTCGGTGGAAATCGAAACCGGCCGCGTTAAGCCGACCATGCGGTGGATCCAGGCGCACCGGCAACGCCCAGCGCTGACCTGGCTGAACATATTCGGTCGGACGGTACCAGCTGACCTGAAGACGCGCGGGCAAGCTGACCTCCTGGCCGCGATCCGGGATGAAGCGGAAGCGGACTCGCTGCCCGCTATACTCCGGCAGGCCGACGACGGTGCCGGTCACGGTCAGTCGGGCGCCGCGATCGGCCGGGTCCCAGCTTCGCTCCAACTCGAGGCCAGCCTGGAACAGAAACCAGGCTGCCCCAACGACCATCAACACCGGCACCCGCCCTTTGGCCCAGTACAGGCCGGGCAACGCCACCAGCAAGACGCCCAGGCTCCAGGCCGGCGCTGGCACGGTCGGAAACAACGTGGCCAGCAGGACTCCGACAGCAAAGCTGAGCGGCAGTCGCCAGTCCACGCCCGAACTCAGTCGATGGGGTGCAGCAGGCCGCCGGTCATTTCCAGACGCCGGTCCAGCCGTCGGGCCAGGCGCGGGTCGTGGGTAACCAGAACGATGGAGGTCTTCAGCTCTTGGTTGAGCTCCAGCATCAGGTCATAAACCGAGGCCGCGTTGCGTTCATCCAGGTTGCCGGTCGGCTCATCGCCGAGCACGCAGGCCGGTCGATTGATCAGGGCCCGGGCAACGGCGGCACGCTGGCGCTCGCCACCGGACAACTCGCCAGGCTTGTGATGCAAACGCTCTCCCAGGCCGACCCGATCCAGCAGGGCCGAGGCCTGGGCCTTGGCATCAGTGGCCTGGTCACCGCGAATCAGCAGCGGCATGGCAACATTTTCCAACGCCGTGAATTCCGGAAGCAAGTGGTGAAACTGGTAAATAAAGCCCAGCGAGCGGTTGCGAATGCGAGCCCGGCTGCGTTCGTTTGCCGTCGCCATATCCTGGCCTTCGACCTCGACCACCCCTTCGCTGGGCTTGTCGAGACCGCCGAGTATGTGCAGCAGGGTGCTCTTGCCGACGCCAGAAGCGCCCAGGATGGCGACGCGCTCGCCCGGCAACACATCGAAATCCACGCCGGCCAGCACTTTGAGCACGACTTCACCCTGAACGAAACGTCGAACCAGTCCGCGGCAGCGGATGACGGGTTGCTCACTCATAGCGCAGGGCCTCCACGGGCTCGGTGCGGGCCGCGCGCCAGGCGGGGTAAACGGTCGACAACAAGGACAAGCCAAGCGCGACCAGGGCAAACCGCGTCACGTCACTGACCCGAAGCTCCGATGGCAAGTCGGAAATGTAGTAAACCTCGGCCGACAGGAACTCGATTGACAGCAAGCGCTCGACCGCAGCCACCACGCTTTCCACGTTCAACGCCAGAATGATGCCAAGGATCACGCCAAGGACCGTGCCAATCACTCCGATCAATGATCCCTGGATGATGAAAATCCCCATGATGCGGCGCGGCCCCAGCCCCATGGTCTTGAGAATGGCAATATCGGCCTGCTTGTCTGTCACCACCATGACCAGCGTGGAGATGATATTGAAGGCGGCAACGGCGATGATCAGGGACAGGATGATGAACATCACGGTTTTCTCGGTCTGTACGGCGCGGAAAAAATTGGCGTGCTGCTGGGTCCAGTCGCGCACCCGGAAAAACCCGGGCAATTCCGCGCTCAGTTCCCGCGCCACCCGCTGGGCACGCATCATGTCGGTCAACTTCAGCCGTATCCCGCCAATGTTGTCTTCAAGCCTGAACAGGCGCTGGGCATCCTGGTAATGAATCACGGCCAGGGCCGTGTCATATTCATGCACCCCTGCCTCGAATAGTCCGGCCACAACAAAGCGTCGGACCTGGGGCACGACCCCGGCCGGGGTGGCCCGGATTTCCGGCGCAAAGATGGTGATCGAATCGCCGGTGCCAACGCCGAGGCGATTGGCCAGGCCCACCCCCAGCAGCACCTGCCATTGGCCTGGCACCAGGTCGTCGAGCGATCCCCGCACCATCAGCTTGTGAATGTCCGACACCTCCGGCTCACTGGCCGGGTCCACGCCCCTGACCAGCGCACCCGAGGTACGGGAACTGGCCCTGAGCATGGTCTCCTGCTCGACGAAGGGTGCCGCACCAACCACCTCGGGATGCTCCCGCGCCTGGTCGATGACGCGCTCCCAGCCAACGAAACGTCCATCCGGGGCCTGAATGGTGGCATGCGAAATCATGCCAAGAATTCTCTCCCGCAACTCCCGTTCGAAACCGTTCATCACGCTGATAACGGTAATCAAGGTCATCACGCCTAGGGCAATGCCCGCCATGGAGATCAGCGAAATGAACGAGATAAAGTGATTTCTACGCTTGGCGCGCAAGTAGCGCAGACCAATGAACAGGGTCAGGGGCTGGTACATGTCTGGGCTTGTGTATCCTTCAGTCAGGAGCCGGGTCGGACGGCACGGACCGGTCTCTGAGACGATCGAGTACCTGGCCAAGTTCGGCCGGCAGGGGCGCGCTGAACACGCGGTCGTCGGGCGAGCGCAGCCGCAGGTAATGGGCATGCAGGAACAATCGCTTCAGGCCAACGGGCGGCATGTTCTCATCGTACAGCTCATCGCCGGCAACCGGGTGACCAATATGTCGGGCATGGGCTCGAATCTGGTGCGTTCGTCCGGTTTCAATTTCAACTTCCACGAAGCTGTAGCCAGGCAGTGTTTCCAGGCAGCGAAAGATCGACACGGCGGGCTGACCTTCCTCGGCGACTATGATTCTTCGTTGACCACTGCCGTCACGGATTTTCTTCAGCGGCGCATCGACGCGAATCCGGGGCTCGGCCAACTCACCGCGGACCAGGGCCAGGTAGCGCTTTTCCACCGCTCGCTCAGCAAACGCCCGCTGCAAACGCACCACTGCCTGGTGATGGCAGGCAAGCAGCAGCAGGCCGCTGGTCGGGCGATCCAGGCGATGCACCGGCTTCCAGTTGGCATCAATCAAGTTGACCGCGTCGACCAACCCATAGTTCAGCCCCGACCCGCCGTGAACGGCCAGACCGGCAGGCTTGTCGAGCACGACCAGGTCATGATCCCGGTAGAGGATGCGCTGACGTACTTCCTCGACCAGGCCATCGGGCACCTGGCGATGCTCCGGCGCCTGCGTTGCGACTGGAGGAATCCGGACTTCGTCGCCAGCCACCAGCTTCTTCATCGGCTTGGCCCGGGATCCATTGACCCGAACCTGGCCGGTACGAACCAGCCGGTAGACCAGTCCGCGCGGCACGCCACCGAGCTGCCCGATCAGAAAGTTGTCCAGGCGCTGCCCGGCGCGGTCGGGCGCTACCTTGACGTGCTGGACCTTGCGATCCGTCCGGCTCATATAGGTTTCAAAGCTGCGATTTCGGTGATAGTATAGTGCGGTTGGGGTACATCCCGGCACACAGGTTCAGGCCCGATTGGCAAGTTGCCAGGCCTGAGCCCGATGTCGCGGCCGCTTTGATTGCATTCTGCCACAGACCCAAGCAGACACCGCAGTCATGACAGGCGATCCGTTGTTGACCGTTCATGGCGCGACAGGGGGGCACTCCGACAACAAGCTAGACCGCGCCAGCCGGACCACAACGCACGGCACGCGCAGAAAAGATGAACGGGCCGCAGGGGCCTGACGCCGCAACCACCCGGATTGGCAAACGCCCATCGGGCCCGGGGCAACGACCCGCGACCCACGACAGGCTGGCTGCATTGATGCAGGCCGGACAACCAACAAAAATGACGCGCTCCCGGTACGCGATCAAGACTTGAAGCCGGGGATGGATGCCAGATGCTGTAGCCAGCACCGTATTACGAGGCGCTGGCTGCCGCGACAATGAAGGTGCAGACCAATCGACGGATCCGTTCCTGGAACGGTGCTAAAGCCTTTCCAGACCGGTCATCGCCAGGCTGGTGAATCGTCACTGAAGCCTGCCCCATTGTTTATTGCGCGACGTACCGCGCACATGTCGGCATCCTCTCCACGCCTGGAGTCCAGGTTCGGGACGCGAGAGGATCAACAACAATGAAACGCATGTTAATCAACGCGACCCAGCCCGAAGAGGTTCGTGTCGCGATCGCCGATGGTCAGTCCCTGCTTGACCTCGACATTGAGGTTCCTGCCCAGGAACAGAAAAAGTCCAACATTTACAAAGGCCGCATCACCCGGGTCGAGCCCAGCCTTGATGCCTGCTTCGTGGAATTCGGATCCGAGCGCCACGGCTTTTTGTCGCTGAAGGAAATCAGTCGCGAGTACTTCAGCGAAGAAGCCCAGAAGCAGCTTGATTCCGGCAACCGGGTCGAAATCAAGGATGCGGTCAAGGCTGGCCAGGAAGTCATCATCCAGGTCGACAAGGAAGAGCGCGGCACCAAGGGCGCGGCCCTGACGACCTTCATCAGCCTGGCCGGGCGCTACCTGGTACTGATGCCCAACAATCCTCGAGCCGGCGGCGTATCGCGCCAGATTTCGCGCGACGACCGCAAGGAACTGCTCGATACCCTGAAGAAAATCGAAGTGCCCGATGGCATGGGCCTGATCGTGCGCACCGCTGGCGTCGGCCGTGAGCAGGAAGACCTGCAGTGGGACCTGGACTACCTGACCCAGCTATGGGCTGCCATCAAGGACGCCGCCGGGTCGCGCAAAGCGCCGTTTCTTGTTTACCAGGAAAGCAAGCTCATCATTCGTGCGCTCAGGGATTACCTGCGCGAGGACATCGGCGAGATCCTGATCGACGACGAACAGGTGTTCGAGGACGCACGCGAGTTCATGCAGCAGGTGATGCCGCACAATCTTCGCAAGCTCAAGATTTATCGCGACCCCATCCCGCTTTTCTCCCGCTACCAGATCGAGAGCCAGATCGAATCAGCCTTTGCCCGGGAGGTTCGCTTGCCGTCCGGTGGCGCGGTGGTTATCGACCACACCGAGGCCTTGTTGTCCATCGACATCAACTCGGCTCGAGCGACCAAGGGCGCAGACATCGAAGAAACCGCCCTGCACACCAACCTCGAGGCTGCCGACGAAATCGCCCGCCAGCTCAGAATCCGCGATCTCGGCGGACTGGTCGTGATCGATTTCATTGACATGATGAGCAAGGACGCCCAGCGCCAGGTCGAGAACCAGCTGCGCGAAGCCATGCGCATGGACAAGGCCCGCGTGCAAATCGGTCGCATCTCGCGCTTTGGCCTGCTGGAAATGTCGCGCCAACGCTTGCGGCCGTCCCTGGGTGAATCGAGCTACATCACCTGCCCGCGCTGCGATGGCCACGGATCGATCCGCTCCATCGAGTCATTGGCCCTGGCCATTCTGCGCCTGGCTGAAGAAGAGGCGATGAAGGACCACACCGCTCGCGTGATCGTGCAAGCACCGATCAGCGTGGCGAATTTCCTGCTCAACGAAAAGCGTACCGCGCTGGCGGAAATCGAACAACGCAACAAGCTGCCCGTGACCATCGTCGCCAACGATGACCTGGAGACTCCCCGCTTCGAGATTCAGCGCCTGCGAACCAATGAAAACGTCGACGAGCCGAGCTATGCCCTGACCGTCAGCGAAGAAGCAGAGAGCCAGGGCTATCAGCGCCAGGATGTACAGCAGGCCCCACCCAAACCGCCGGCTCAGGCCGCCGTCTCCGGGGTACGGCCGGCCGCGCCAGCACCGGAGCGCAAGAAGCGCAGCCTGCTTGATGCCATCAAGGCTTTCTTTGCCATGATTTTCGGATCCGGCCAGGGAGATGGCAAGCGCCAGACCAAGGCCCGCACCGAGTCATCAGCTTCATCGCGTAAAGGTCAGTTCGCCCGCGACCACCATCGCAAGCGCGTCAAGTCCGACGGGGACAAGCCTGCCGACGAATCATCGCGCAATGCCCCGCCGCGCAAGAAAAAGAAGAAATCTCGCCGCAAACCCAGCGACAGCGATGATAGCCAGCCTGGCAATCGCGCCGGCGCTGGCAACAGCAACGAAAGCAATACCGAAGACAACCGACCGAAAAAGAAAAAGCGTCGTCGGCGCGGAGGCAAGAAACGCCGAACCGCACGCGGCGGTAGTGACGCCAACACCGACAACAATCAGGCCGGCCAGCCGCAATCAACAGGCGCGGAAAAAACACCGTCTGGTTCAGGCGCAGCGGACAAGGACAGCGGCAGCCAGGACAAGCCGGCGCCGTCAAGCCAGGACAAGCCACAGCCAGCCGGGCAAGCCGCAGACCAGCGGCCGGGCGCGGGCGCGACTGCAGACAAGCCGGCAGCAACACCATCGAGCCCACCCAGGTCCGACACGGAGTCGTCATCGAAGCCTGCCCAGCAGGCCGCACCGGCAAAGCCGACCAGTGATGGACAGCCTGCCAAACCGGCCCGGCCGGAATCCAACGACCAGGCGAAAAGTGACAAGCCGCGCGCCGAGGCCGCCAAGGCCGACAGCAAGCCGGACCAGCCGAAGCCAGACCAGGCCAGGCCAGCATCTGCCGAACCCGACAACAAGACCGGTAACAAGGCACAGGGTGCTGCGGAATCACCAGCGTCCAAGCCTGCCGACAAGGTGGAGCCGCCGAGGAAGGAACCGGCCTCAGAAACGAGGAAGCCTGACACCGGTTCCGACTCCGACAGCAAGGATAAAGCGCCGCGAGCGGTCAAGGAAGATAGTGGCCTCTACCGCTTGACCGACGACAACAAGTAAGTAGCGGGCCGGAAAAAAACCGAGAGCTCACGTCCTGTCGTGAGCTCTCCATCCCTCACAGGGCCAATAGTGGTCCGGGCGGTTAACCACCAAGCGCCAAGTCCTGGAACTCGACCAGCCCGGCGGGCCTGTCCTGCATCCGCTGCGCGGCCAGCAAGGCACCGCGGGCAAAAATCCCGCGATCGGTCGCCCGATGGGTCAGTTCCAGTCGCTCGCCGTCACCAAGAAAGTAGACCGTATGCTCGCCGGGAACATCGCCGCCGCGCAAGACACCGACTCCGATCTCGTTGTTGCTGCGCGGAATGCGGTGACGGCTGCGGTCTTGCACCAGCGCTTCGCGCGCAACCAGCCCGCGGGCACCGGCCAGGGCCCGGGCAAGCGCCAGCGCCGTGCCCGAGGGGGCGTCTATCTTGCGTCGGTGGTGCAGCTCTGACAGCTCGATATCAAAGCCCTCGCCAAGGACCCGAGCAGCATCGGTCGCCAGCCGCAGCAACAGGTTGACCCCAACACTGAAATTGGCCGCCTGGCAGATGGCAATGCTTCGAGCCGCTTCGCTGACCCGTTCACTCAACAGGCCGTCGAGCCCGGTCGTGCCAGTTACCAGCGGCAGGCGATGCCGCAGGGCATAGTCGAGCGTTCGTTCGAGCAGCCGCGGATGAGAGAAGTCGATAATGACATCGGCCTGCGTGTCCGGCTCGAAGAAGCGCTCGCTTGTGGCAGTTCCGACCACCGTAAAGCGGTCATCGGCAGCCATTTCCTCGATCAAGGACTGACCAATGGTTCCGCTGGCTCCGCTGACAAGAATTCCCAGGCTCATGGGCCCAAGCATAGCCGAAAAGTCGGCCCGGCATGACCGCTCGATCAGAGCCCCATGCGGTCGAAAAAGCTCCTGACCTTGTCAGTCCAGCCCGACGACTGCGGATTGTGGTCGCTACCCTCGCCGAAGGACTCCTGGAACTTGCGCAACAAATCCTTTTGTTCTCGGGTGAGCTTGACCGGCGTTTCGACACTGACTCGGCACAGGAGATCGCCAGCCGAGCGGCTGCGCACCGACTGTACGCCCTTGCCGCGGAGTCGAAACAGCTTGCCGGACTGGGTTTCTGCCGGGATCTTGAGCATCACCGAGCTGTCCAGGGTAGGCACCTTGAGCTGGCCACCCAGCGCCGCCGTGGTGATCGGAATCGGTACTTCGCAGTAAAGATCGTCACCTTCGCGCTGAAACAGCGGATGGGGACGAACATGGATATCGACATACAGGTCGCCGGCGTGACCGCCCTGGGCCCCGGCCGCACCTTCTCCGCTCAAGCGAATACGGTCGCCCTCATCCACGCCCGCCGGAATCTTGACCTGCAGGGTGCGTGTCTCACGCACCTGGCCGCTGCCATGGCAGACATCGCAGGGATCCTTGATTACCTTGCCGCTGCCGCCGCAGGTTGGACATGTCTGCTGAACCGAGAAAATCCCCTGCTGCATGCGCACCTGGCCCTGGCCGCCGCAGGTCGAACAGACCTCCAGCTTGCCGCTTTTCGAGCCCGTGCCATCGCAGGTTGTGCAGCGCCCGACCGTAGGGATCCTGATCTCCTTGTCGATGCCGTTGACGGCTTCTTCAAGGTCGAGATCCAGGGTGTAGCGCAGATCCTGGCCGCGTCGGGACCGCTGGCTCTGGCGGCGTCGTCCGCCACCGAAAATATCGCCGAAAATATCGCCGAAAATATCGTTGATATCCCCGAACCCGGCCCCGCCACCGGCACCGCCGCCCATACCATTGACCGCGTCAGCCCCGAACCGGTCATAAGCGGCCCGCTTCTGGTCGTCCTTCAGCACCTCGTAGGCCTTCTGGACCTCCTTGAAGCGGTCCTCGGCGTCGGGTTCCTGGCTGACATCCGGATGGTACTTTCGCGCCAGGCGACGGTACGCCTTTTTCAACTCATCGGCAGTCGCACTTCGTGAAACACCCAGGACTTCGTAGTAGTCAGCCGGCATAAGCTCTTGATCAATTATTGCGTGATGGGGAAGGAACGCGCTCCGAGGCGCGCCCGGTCTTTATGCCCGAGCCGACGAGCATGCTGCTGCGTCGGCCCGGCATCTTTCAACCGAAGTTAATCGCGTTCAGATCGATTACTTCTTGTCGTCGTCGACCTCGGTAAACTCGGCATCCACGACATCATCCGGGCTACCAGAGCTTTCACCAGCTTCCTGCTGACCTGCGTCGGCATCGCCACCCGCTTCGGCCTGGGCCTTCTCGGCGGCTTTCTGGTACAGCTCGGCTCCAGCCTGCTGCAGCTCATTGACCGCGGCATCAATCGCCTCCTTGCTGTCACCCTTGATGGCTTCATCAACCTTGGTCAGGGCACTTTCAATCCGCTGCTTGACGTCGGCATCCAGGTTCTCGCCATGCTCGGCCAGGCTGGAGCGAGTGGCATGGGCAACACCGTCAGCCTGGTTGCGCGCGGTAACCAGCTCGCTGAAGCGCTTGTCTTCCTCGCGGTGCGCCTCGGCATCGCGAACCATGTTCTCGATCTCGTCCTCGCTGAGACCCGAGCCGGCCTTAATTTCAATACGCTGCTCGCGACCGGTCGCCTTGTCCTTGGCCGAGACATGCAGAATGCCGTTGGCATCGATATCGAAAGTGACCTCGATCTGCGGAACACCCCGCGGCGCTGCCGGGATCCCGGTCAAATCAAAACGGGCCAGGGACTTGTTCGCTGCCGCCTGCTCGCGCTCACCCTGCAACACGTGGACGGTAACCGCGCTCTGGTTGTCGTCGGCCGTGGAAAACACCTGCGAAGCTTTGGTGGGTATCGTAGTGTTCTTCTCGATGACCTTGGTAAACACACCGCCAAGCGTCTCGATACCCAGCGATAGCGGGGTCACATCCAGCAGCAGTACGTCCTTGACATCACCGGCCAGCACTCCGCCCTGAACGGCCGCGCCGACCGCGACTGCCTCGTCCGGGTTGACATCCTTGCGCGGATCCTTGCCAAAGAAATCGGCAACGGCCTGCTGCACGGCGGGCATGCGGGTCTGGCCACCGACCAGGATGACCTCGTCGATCTCGTTGACCTTGAGCCCGGAGTCATTCAGCGCCGTCCGGCACGGATCGATCGAGCGTTTCACCAGGTCTTCAACCAGCGATTCGAGCTTGGAACGGGTAACCTTGATGTTCAAATGCTTCGGACCCGACGCATCGGCCGTGATGTAGGGCAGGTTGACCTCGGTCTGCTGCGATGAGGACAGCTCGATCTTGGCCCGCTCTGCCGCCTCGCGCAGACGCTGCAACGCCAGCGGATCGTTGTGCAGGTTGACGCCCTGCTCTTTCTTGAACTCGCCGACCAGATAGTCGATCAGGCGCTTGTCAAAGTCTTCGCCGCCAAGAAAGGTATCACCGTTGGTCGCCAGCACTTCGAACTGCATTTCACCGTCGACGTTGGCTATTTCGATGATGGAAATATCAAAAGTACCGCCGCCGAGGTCGTAGACGGCTACCTTGCGATCACCACTCTTCTTGTCCAGACCGTAGGCCAGCGCGGCCGCGGTAGGCTCGTTGATGATGCGGCGCACGTTGAGACCGGCGATCTTGCCGGCGTCCTTGGTTGCCTGGCGCTGCGAATCATTGAAGTAAGCCGGGACGGTGATGACCGCCTCGCTCACTTCTTCACCGAGATAGTCCTCTGCGGTCTTTTTCATCTTCATCAGCACGCGCGCCGAAATTTCGGGCGGCGCCATCTTCTTGCCGTCTACTTCAACCCAGGCATCGCCGTTGTCGGCCTCGATGATCCGGTAAGGCACCAGGCCCTTGTCCTTCTGGACCACATCTTCGCCAAACTTGCGGCCGATAAGACGCTTGACTGCATACAGGGTGCGCTCCGGGTTGGTGACCGCCTGGCGCTTGGCCGGCTGACCAACCAGCACTTCCCCGTCCTTGGTGAAGGCAACGGTAGACGGCGTGGTTCGATCGCCTTCGGCGTTTTCAATCACGCGCGCCTTGCCACCTTCCATGATGGCGACGCAGGAATTCGTCGTTCCCAAGTCTATGCCGATAATCTTGCTCATGGCTTTAACAATCCTGTTCCTTGATCAATTTCAATTCGAGAAAGACTCGAAGCTCTTGGCCGTTTAGTGGGGCTGAAGACCCCGCTTTTCAAATGCCCTACCCGTCAATCCGGGCTGCGCGCCACAATTACCCTGGCCGGGCGAAGCAGCCGATCATGCAGCCGGTACCCCTTCTGCAGCACGGTAATGACCGTATCCGGCGGATGCTGGTCTGACGGCTGCATGCTCATCGCTTCGTGCCATTGCGGATCGAATGGCTTGCCCGAGGGGTCTTCTTCCTCCAGGCCGAAGCGAGTCAGCGTATTGAGCAGCTGGCGCCGGGTCAGGCTCAAGCCCTCGCTGAGGCTGCTGTCATCGCCTGCGCTCTCCAGGCCCTGGTCGAGACTGTCAACCACCGGCACCAGGTCGCGCAACAGGCTGTCAACGGCGAAGCGCCGGGATTTCTCCACTTCCCGCTGCGCTCGCTTCTGCAGATTGTCCATCTCGGCCCGGGTGCGCAGCAGTGCTTCGCGCAGACGTGCCATCTCCTCATCGCTTGATGCCGGTTCGCTCTCGGCGGCCACCCCGCCGTCCTCTACCTGGCCCTGCAACGCCTCGTCAGCCTGCTCGGCCTCACGCTGCCGGGTCGTTTCATGCTGGGTTTCAGACCCGGCCCGGTTGCTGTCTTGATGCTCACCCATGGGATTAGAATTCCGCATTCGTTGACCTGCGCGTTTAACTGGGGTTGACTGGTCCGGAAAACAACGGCGCGGTTACGTACTGGCCAAACCGTCTGCCCGTGTAGAATTGGCCAAGGGACGATCTGGAACCATCTGGACCACCCGCCTTCAACCTGTCGATGTCATCATGCTGCGTTACCTGTCCATTCGTCATTTCGCCATCGTCGAGCAGCTCGAGCTGGATTTTGAAGCCGGATTTACCGCGATCACCGGCGAGACCGGTGCCGGCAAATCGATTCTCGTCGACGCCATGGGGCTGTTGCTGGGCGACCGGGCAGACTCCGGCCTGATCGCAGCCGGCCAGGACCAGGCCGAACTTTCAGCACGATTCGAGCTGGCCGACCCGTCCGCAGCCAGGGACTGGTTGGCCGAGCAGGCGCTCAGTGACGGCGACGAGCTGCTGATTCGCCGGTTGCTGGGCCGTGGCGGGCCATCGCGGGCCTGGATCAATGGCCGCCCGGTCACGATCGGCCAACTGGCGGAACTGGGTGAGTTGCTGGTTGAAATTCACGGCCAGCATGAACACCAGCGACTGGGCCGGGCCGAAACCCAGCGCCAACTGCTTGACCAACAAGTCGAGCCCGTTTTCCTCGACCAGGTCCGCGATCGCTGGCAGTCCTGGCGCAACGCCCGCCAGGCCTTGACCGACTTCGAGGCCGATAGCGGCGACGCGGCCCAGCAAGAATTGCTGCGCTTTCAATGCCAGGAACTCGAGGAGCTGGCCCTGGCCGAGGGCGAGTTCCAGGAAATGGAACTGGAGCAGGAGCGCCTGGCCAGATCTGACGAGGTACGCTCTGCCCTGACCCGCGCCAGCGCGCTGCTGGACCAGGATGATCAGCCCTCTGTTCGTGGCCTGGTGCTCGAAGCCCTGCAGGCCTTGAGCGGGGTGCGGACCCTGGATGCCCACCTCGACGCTGCGGCTGCATTGCTTGAGGAGGCGCGAATCAATGTCGACGAAGCTATCGCCGAGCTGGAGCGCCATGACGACGACGGTGACATTGATCCGGCTCGACTGGACCGGATCAACCGGCGCCTGCAGAAAGCGCTGGACCTGGCTCGCAAGCACCGGGTCGATCCCGAACGATTGCCCGCGCTGGCGCTTGAGCTGCGCACTCGCCTGGACAAGCTGGAAGACCAGGACCAGGAAAGGCAACGGCTGGCGCAGGCGCTGTCCACCGCCCTGGCCGATTGGCAAACCAGCGCCGACCGGCTGCGGCAGGCACGTCAGCAGGCCGCCGACACGCTGCAAAGCCAGGTTGCAGCAAGCTTGAAGCGCCTGGGAATGGACCGCGCGCGCCTGCAGATCCTGGTTGAACGCGACAGCGCTCTCGCACCCTCCCCCCACGGCCAGGACCGGATCAGCATCCTGTTCAGCGCCAACCCGGGCCAGCCGCCGCAGTCAATCGGCCGCGTCGCCTCGGGTGGCGAGCTGTCCAGAGTCAGCCTGGCCCTGATGATTGCCGCCCGACCGCACGACGGTCCGACCGTGCGGGTCTTCGACGAGGTGGATGCGGGGATAGGCGGCGAGACAGCGGCCGTGGTTGGGCGGTTCCTGAAGCAGGTTGCCGACCAGGGCCAGGCGTTTTGCGTCACACACCTGGCCCAGGTCGCAGCCTGCGCCGATCAGCAGGTCAGGGTGAGCAAGCGCCTGGGTGAGGACAGTACGCAGCTTGAGGTGGTGGCCATGGACGCCGGCCAGCGCAAGCGCGAGATTGCCCGCATGCTGGGCAACCCCGACTCCAAGCGAAGCCTGGCCCATGCCAGCGAACTGCTTGCCGCCGGCAAGGCTTGATCAGCCGTTGGACTTGCGCGGGCGCACGTACATGACCAGTGAGTGGTCGACAATCTCGTAACCGTGCTTGTGTGCGATTTCTTCCTGGCGACGCTCGATGGCCTCGTCGAAGAACTCGATCACCTCGCCGGTCTCCATGCACACCATGTGGTCGTGGTGCTCACCTTCGTCGAGTTCGTAGCAGGCCTGGGCGGGTCGTCCGCTGCCATCGTCGAACATGTGCTTGCGAACCAGCTGAGCCGACTCGAACTGGCTCAAGACCCGGTAAACGGTGGCCAGGCCAATATCCTCGCCCTGATCGTTCAGGGCTCGGTAGATCTGGTCGGCGGTCATGTGCTTCTGGTCGGTCTGCTCCAGCAGCCTTAGAATCTGCAGGCGGGGATGGGTCACCTTCAGACCCGCCTTGCGCAACTCCGTGGTTTCTTCGGACATCAGTGCACCTGAACATTCGTTTAACCGGCCAACCGGGTCGATATTGTATCATTGGGCCTGTTTTGCCCATTCCCGGATTTTTTCAATGCTAAAGCGG
The DNA here is from genome assembly GCA_007131235.1 of Wenzhouxiangella sp. Classification (GTDB taxonomy): domain Bacteria; phylum Pseudomonadota; class Gammaproteobacteria; order Xanthomonadales; family Wenzhouxiangellaceae; genus Wenzhouxiangella. The sequence continues at coordinate 21,897 of SLQY01000110.1, read as the reverse complement.
ATCGCGCTTTGTGTGGCCCTGGCTCTGAGCCTGGCAGCCTGCAATATCGTCTACAAGCAAGATATCCAGCAAGGCAACGTCCTCGACGACGACGATGTGGCCCGGCTGGAGATCGGCATGACCAAGCGGCAGGTTCAAGTCCTGCTCGGGTCGCCGTCGGTCCAAAGCCCGTTCCACCAGGACCGTTGGGACTATGTCAATACCTACGCACCGCGCGGAACCAACACCGTCAAGCGTGTCCTGACCCTGCGCTTCGAGGACAACCGACTTGCTGCCCTGGAAGGCAGCTTTCTCGATCAGGACTCGGTCGCCGCCCAGGCCTTGCGTGATCTGCAGCAACGCGACGACCAGCCAATCCAGGACCTCGAGTCACTGCGCCGCGAGCAATGATCGCGTAATCAGCGCTTGCGGTTCAGCGCGGCCAGCTGCCGTCTGACTTCCTTGGGATCGGCCTTGAGCGGACGATAGATCTCGACCCGGTCGCCGTCCTTGAGGGGCTGGTCGGGTTCGACCCGCTGGCCAAAGATGCCGAGTCGAGCTGGATCAATTTCCAGGTCAGGCAAAACGGCGTCCAGCCCGGCCCGCTTGATGGCATCGCTTACCGTCGTTCCTTCCGGCACGACCAGGCGTCGCAGGGTCTGCCGCCCGGCGTCGCCGGCAACCACCTCGATGGTCAGCTCAGCGGCCATGCAGCTGTTCGGCGCGACGACAGAAGTCGTCGACCATGCGATCGGCCATTCGACTGAACCCGCGCCGAAACGGCAGCATCAGCGCCGAACGGGCCATGGAAAACTGCAGATCCAGGCTGACCTTTGCACCCAGGTCTCCAAGGGCATCGAACTGCCAGGCACCGCCCAGATGATCGAACGGGCCACTGCGCAGGTTCATCTCCAGGCGGCGCCCGGGTATAAGCTTGTTGTCGGTCGTGAATCGCCGGGTAATGCCGGCGATCCGCACCTCCAGCGTGGCCAACTGGTGCAGCTCATCTTCCTCGTGAACGGTTGCAGCCTGGACCCAGTTGAGAAACTCCGGATAACGCGGAACGTCCCGGACCAGCTCAAACATCTGCTGCGGCGTGAAAGTCACAAGGGCAAAGCGGTGAACCTGCGTCATGAAGCGGTACTGTTTGCTAGGGCAAACGTTAAGTTGGGGCCCGACCGGGTCAGGTCAAGCGCACGGCCATCCGTTGGCGTGCCTGGCACCGAGACGGCACTAGCTCCTGCAAAAGCGTTACCATATGCGGCTTACCTTGATTACCGTGGAGACTTTCGATGAATGAACCCGTACGCGTGGCCATCACCGGTGCCGCAGGGCAGATCGGCTACCAGCTCTGTTTTCGCATCGCATCCGGCGATCTGCTGGGTCCGACCCAGCCGGTGATTCTTCAGCTGCTGGAAATCCCACCCGCGCTCGACACCCTCAAGGGCGTGGTCATGGAACTGGACGACGCAGCCTTCCCGCTGCTCCATGGCGTTGTGGCCACCACCGATCTGGACGAAGGGTTCAAGGACGCCGACTACGCCATCCTGGTCGGTGCCCGGCCACGCGGACCGGGCATGGAACGGGCCGACCTGCTCAGCGAAAATGGCAAGATCTTCGGCCCCCAGGGCAAGTCGTTGAACGCAGTTGCCAGCCGCGATGTCAAGGTCCTGGTGGTCGGTAACCCGGCCAACACCAACGCCTTGATTGCCCAGGCCAACGCACCCGACCTGCCGGCCGCAAACTTCACCGCCATGACCCGGCTTGACCACAATCGCGCGCTTGCGCAACTGGCTGCCAGGAGCGGACTACACCACACCCACATCAAGAAAATGACGATCTGGGGCAACCACTCCTCGACCCAGTACCCGGACCTGCATCATGCCCTGGTTGCCGGAAAGCCAGCCATGGAAGGCGTCGACCAGGCCTGGTACAGCGATAATTTCATTCCTACCGTACAGCAACGCGGCGCCGCGATCATCAAGGCTCGGGGCGCATCAAGCGCCGCCTCGGCGGCCTCGGCCGCCATTGACCATATCCGGGACTGGGCGCTGGGCACCGACGGTGACGACTGGGTCTCCATGGCCGTTCCCGCCGACGGCAGCTATGGCATTGCGCCGGGCGTGATCTACTCCTTCCCCTGCACCTGCGAAAACGGCAAGTACAGCATCGTTCAGGGCCTGGAAATCAATGCGTTCTCGCGGGCGCGCATGGAGGCCACTGACCAGGAACTGCGCGAGGAGCGGGCAGCGGTAGAGGCATTGCTCTGAAATAAGGGTTCAGGGTTCAGGGCTCAGGTCCGACAGCTGGGTTCCTGAGCCCTGAACCCTTTCTTTCAAGCCAGGCTGCGATGTTTTCTCACGACCAGCATCGCCATTTCCAGCGCCTGCTCGTAATTCAGCCTAGGATCGACCGTGGTCTTGTAGCAGGTTGCCAGGTCTTCCTCGTTGAGTTCGCGGGCACCACCAACGCATTCGGTCACGTTTTCACCAGTCAGCTCGAGGTGCACACCACCCAGGCGCGAGCCGCAAGCTGCGTGGATATCGAAGGCCTGTTCCAGTTCGGCCTGGATGTTGGCGAAGCGACGGGTCTTGTAACCATTGGCAGCCTTTTCGGTATTGCCATGCATGGGATCGCAAATCCACAAGACCGGTGATCCGGTGCTCTTGGCCGCCTCGATCAGGCCCGGCAGGTGATCGCCGACCTTGCCGGCCCCCATGCGGTGGATCAGGACCAGCCTACCCGGCTCATTGTCGGGATTCAGCGTCCGAATGAGGTCCTTGAGCCAGCTTGCACTCATGCCCGGCCCCACCTTGATGCCCATGGGATTGCGAATACCCCGGAACATTTCGACATGGGCCCCGTCCATTTCGGCAGTGCGCATGCCGATCCACGGGAAATGCGTGGCCAGGTTGAACCAACCCCACTGCCGCGGCACCTGGCGAGTCAGGGCCTGCTCGTAGTGCAAGTGCAAGGCCTCGTGCGAGGTGAAAAAGTCAACCCGCTTGAGACTGCCTGGCTTCTGCCCGGTAATGGTCTCGACAAAGCGGACCGACTGGCCGATGCTGTCGGAAATTCGGTGAAACTCCGCCGCCAGCGGGGAATGCTCGACCCAGCCCAGGTCCCAGTATTCCGGGTGGTGAAGGTCTGCAAAGCCGCCGTCGACCAGGGCACGGACAAAATTCATGGTCATGGCCGAACAGGCATGGGCCTGGAGAAGACGAGCCGGGTCCGGCCGTCGCGCGGCCTCGGTGAAGTCAGGGGAATTGACCAGGTCGCCACGATAGCTAGGCAGACTGACCCCGTCGCGCGTCTCCAGGTCGGATGAGCGCGGCTTGGCGTACTGGCCGGCAAAACGCCCTACCCTCAGCACCGGCATTTCCAGGCCGTGGAGCAGAATCAACGACATCTGCAACAGCACCTTGAGCCGGTTGGCGATGATCGAGGACTGACATTCGCCAAACACCTCAGCACAGTCACCGCCCTGGAGGAAGAATCGCTTGCCTGCCTGGGCTTCTGCAATCTGCTTTTTAAGGGCAAGAATTTCCCAGGACGTGACCAGCGGTGGCATGCCGGCCAGACGTGCCAGGGCGCCCCGAAGCTCGTTCTCATCATCGTAGGTGGCCTGCTGACCGGCCAGTTTCTGCTGCCAGGAATCAGGACGCCAGCCTTGCGCTGGGGTGATCGTCTTCAGTCGTTCAGTCATCGTTGAAAAGCTTCTTTTCGGCGCTTGTTTGCAATAAGAACCCACAGCATAAACGCTGCAAGACCAACATACCAGAGCAGCGTCCAGGCCGGCATTGACAAGCCCAGAAACACCCAGTCGATCTCGGTGCAATCGCCGGTGGCGGTGAAGGCCTCGCGAATGCGATCGGCCCAGGGCCACTCGGTCTCTACCATGAACTGCCAGTCTGCCCCGCAACCACCGAGCAGATCCGGCTCAGTGCCCTGGATACGCAGGTGGCGACCGGCGGTCGAGATTCCCCATATCGCGCCGCCGAAATAAGGTAGCGCATAAACCCAGCGCCCCCAGGCCCTCGGGTTGTGCACGGCCATGGCCAGCGCCACCAGCCCCATCAGCATGAAGCCATAGCGCTGCAGCATGCACAGGGGGCAAGGCGGCAGCTCCATGACAAACTGGGCATAGAGCGCGTAGGCCAGGAGGCCGACACAGGCCACAAAAACAAGCAGGTAGGGCGTACGCCCCCGGATTAATCGATTCATACAGCGCGGATATCAGTAAGGCCAGAAAACATGCAACAGAGCGATCACAAGGCTTTTGAGCCTGATCGAGCCCAAGGGTTCAGCCCAACCATCGCAGCAGTTTCATCTTGAAATCGCTGTAAGGGGGGAAACGAACCGGTATTTCCGGGAAGCGGCTGCGCTTCATGACCGCCTTCAAATGACTGAGCCGATCGAAGCCAGCCTTGCCATGATACTGGCCCATGCCGCTGTTGCCGACGCCACCAAAGGGCAACTCCGGCACTGACATGAACATCAGTACGTCATTGATGCAGAGATTGCCGGTGCTGACCTGATCCACGAAACGGCGCTCACTGGCCTTGCTGCGGGTGAAAAAATACGCCGCCAGCGGCTTTTCCCTGGCCTTGATGAAACCCAGTGCCTCATCCAGGTCTGACACGGTCAGTATCGGCAGAATCGGACCGAAGATCTCTTCCTGCATGACCGGATCATCGGGCTTGACATCGACCAGGATGGTCGGTTCGATCCGCTCCCCGGTTTCATCAACCTGGCCACCAACCGCCACCGTGCCGGCATCCAGGTAAGCCCTGAGTCGATCAAAATGACGGCGGTTGATGATCTTCCCGTAATCCTGGCTGGCCAGTCGATCACTGCCATACATGGCGTCGAGCTGGGAGCGCATGGCCGCAACCAGCGGTTCGCGCTGCTCGGCACTGACCAGCACGTAATCCGGGGCAATGCAGGTCTGGCCGGCATTCAGGCATTTGCCCCACACCAGGCGTCGGGCTGCCGACTCCAGGTCGGCACCGGCATCGATCACAGCCGGGCTCTTGCCGCCAAGCTCCAGGGTGACCGGCGTCAAGTGCTCGGCCGCAGCCCGCATCACGATCCGCCCCACGACAGCGCCGCCGGTGTAGAAGACATGATCAAAACGTTGCTGCAGCAACGCCGTGGTCTCATCGACCGCGCCCTGAACAACCTGGACGGCGGCCGAATCGAGGTAACGTGGAATCAGCTCGGCCATCAGGTCGGCCGTGCGTGCGGCAATTTCCGATGGCTTGATAACCACGCAGTTGCCAGCGGCCAGGGCCGGAATCAGCGGGCTCAGTACAAGCTGAACCGGGTAGTTCCATGCGCCCATGATCAGGACCACACCCAGTGGCTCCGGCTGTACCCAGCTTCGCCCGGGCTGACCTACCATCGGCGTGAAGACCCGTCGCGGACGACTCCATCGTTTCAGCTTGCGCCTGGCATGGCGGATCTCGGAATAGAGCAGGGACAACTCACCCAGCAAGATTTCCTGCTCGGGCTTGCCCAGGTCAGCAACCAGCGCCTCACTGATTGCCGATTCGTTCTCCTTCAGCATTCTTTCCAACGCATCGAGCTGGCCAGACCGCCAGTCCAGTGGCCTGGTCAGGCCGCTTGCAAAGCTCTGGCGCAGGGCGCTCATCATGTCAGCGTAGCCATGTGACATATCGGTCATGGTTCCTCATCCTTCTGGTCGGTTGGCCAGGGATCACTCAAGTTCATGACCCATCCAAGCGCGCGGCCCAGCATCGCTTCCATCTCGGTGCGATCAACTGGTCCGGCCAACGCCCGGTGCTCGATCCGGAAGATAGTGCCAATCAACAACTCGGCGTCGATCTCCGGCGAATGACGGTTGAACACCGCCGCAAATTGCGTCATCTGCTCCCGGGTCGCCTGATGCCAGGCCTCAAACAGGTCATGCAGACGCGGATCATGCAGTGCCTCGAAGTAAAAATGGTGCTCGACCGCGATACCGGCGCGTCGACAGGTCAGCTCATGGTAGAGGAAATCCACGCCAATTCGGGTCAGCTCCAGCCGCAGCGCCTGGCGCACCGATTTGCGCCGACGCTGCTGGGCCGAATAGCGGTGAACGCTGGCGAAAACATCTGACCAGGCCTGCTCGATACGCGCGATGCCCTTCAGCCTGAAGTCGTCGAAAGCACTGGATACCATATCGAATATGTCGCTGAAGTAGTACGTGGTCAGCGACAGATTGACCTCGGCCCTGGCGGCAACGGCGCGATGCGTTACCGCGCGCACACCGCCGTCTGCTATCACTTCCAGGGTGGCATCGAGAATGGCCTGGCGAGTGCGCTGGCCGCGCCGCTGGCGTTCTACCTTGCGCTCGCCGGGCTCGGACACCTGCTGTGAACACTCAGCCATATTCATATTCTAGTCGTTATCATCGGTAGTGGGCGATCATCAGCTTCGCCCCGGCAGCGCTGATCAGGGTTCCGATAACTCGTTCAAGGCCGCATAACGGGGGTGATTTCCGGCTGACTCGTTGCCCGGGCGACAGATCTGGGCCGTCTTCAGGCCGGCCTGGCCGGCAGCATCCAGCTCGTCGACAATATCGGACAGAAACAGGATATCGCCTGCTTCACACCCAATACTGGCAGCTATCAGGCGGTAGGACTCAGCCGCCTTCTTGGGTCCGGTCGTGGTATCGAAAAAACCCTTGAACCAGGCCCGGATATCGCCAAAATCACTGTACTGGAAATACAGCATTTGGGCCTGGACCGAGCCGGACGAGTACACATACAGCGGAATCCCGGACTGGTGCCAGGACCTGAGCTTTTCCAGGGCGTCAGGATACAGGTGACCGGTGTAATCGCCGTTGACATAGCCGGTCTTCCAGATCATGCCCTGCAGCGCTTTCAGCGGGGTTGCCTTGACGTCCTGGTCGATCCAGTCCAGCAGCTGACCGATCAGCCCTTCCAGGTCGTTTCGATCCAGGCCGGCATCTGCAGCCGTGGCATCGAGCTGGGCCGCAACTTCCGGCTTGCCCGCCTGTTGCCGCACAAACCCCGGCAGATGTTCGCGGGCATAGGGAAACAAGACCTTGCGAACGAAATCGATGTCGGCAATCGTACCCTCGATATCGGTCAGAACGACATCGACCATCAGTTTTCCAATCGGCTGAAATGGTCGGCAATATCGCTGCCGGTGAAATTCGCCACCCAGCCCTCGGGGTTGTTGAACAAACGAATGGCAGTGAATTCGGGATTCGGCCCCATATCGAACCAGTGGGTGGTATTGGCCGGCACGCGGATCAGGTCACCGCGCCCGCACAAGACCTCGAACACGCGGCCGTCGATGTGCAGGCTGAACAGCCCCTGGCCGGCGACGAAAAAGCGTACCTCGTCCTCGCTGTGGGTGTGCTCGGCCAGGAACTTGGTCCGGAACATCGCCTTGTCGGGGTGGTCAGGAACCATGCTGACCACGTCAACGGCCTGGTAGCCTTCTTCACGCTTGAGCCGCTCGATATCGCTGGCATAGGCCTTGAGAATATGCTCGGGATCGGCGCTGGAATCGATTGCCAGGTCGGTTTCCCAACGCTCCAGGTCAACGCCGACCTCGCCCAGTCGGGCCTTGATGGCGTCGAAATCGTCGGTGACCAGCTCGGCCTGGTCAGGCTTTGTATCCGGATAAACGCTTAATTGGGTCATACTGCGGTTACTCGCTGTTCCAGAAGGTGGCAGGCTAGCAGAAACTCCAGCGCCTCGACATGGCGCGCTGCATCGGCAACCTCGCGGCCCCATGCGTAGAGGCCATGGCCGGCAATCAGGTACACCCAGCGTACCGTGCCGTCGGCCAGCCAGGGTTGCAGCGTCGCGGCCAGGGCGTCGATATCCTGGCTGTTGGGCAACACCGGCACGACCAGGCGGGTGGCATGGGTGTCGATGCCGGAAAATGCCTTGAGCATCTCGTAATCGGAAAGTTCAATCCGGCCCTGGGCCGCCAACAGACGCGAAGCGACAGTCGCGGCCGGTGAATGGACATGCAGCACGGCGTTGGCGTCCGGAAAATGCCGGTAGAGCTGGGTGTGCAGGCCGGTTTCGGCGGACGGACGCCCACCCTCCAGCGGCCGACCGTGCAGATCCACCGGCATCAGTCCGCTGCGGTCCAGGTCGCGCTTGTGGACGCCGGAACGGGTCATCATCAGGCGATCTTCGGCCAAGCGAACCGAGTAGTTGCCACTGGTCGCCGGCGTCCAGCCCTGCTGGCCAAACTCGCGCGCGACCCGGATCAGGGCGTCAACGCGCCCCTCGGACCCTGGATGTCCGTTCTGCTCCATTTCTCGTTCCTGATGGCGTGGAGGCCAGAGTATAGCGGCCACAATGAACCAATATATTGCACGATCCAACCCCTGCCGCATGAACAGTCATGTCGGCAGGTCACCAACCTCTCTTCCCTCTTCTTTTCCAGTTTTCCCGTACAATTTGGCAAGGGAGAAAAATCAGGTCGAACTCACTATTAGCCGACCAGTCACCACCATTCGGAGGGAAGACAATCCATGAGCCAGTCGCAATCCCGGCAGGCAGGCGGTCCATCCAACCTGCAAGAGCTGCTGGGCAAATCACCCAAGAAATCCGCCCGCCTGATGCTGGGCGCCATCGTTGTCCTGGTGCTGATCTGGGGCGTATTTTCCTGCTTCTACACCGTCCAGCCCGAGCAGCGCGCCGTGGTCAAGCGCTTTGGCGCAGTCGTTGACATTACCGATCCGGGCCTGCACTTCCGGCTGCCGTTCGGCATTGACCAGGTACAGCTGGTGGCTACGGAGCGGGTGCTGAAGCAGGAGTTCGGCTTTCGTACCGAGGGAACCCGGGACGGTCGCACCGCCTACAGCGCCAAGCAGTATGAAGACGAATCGCTGATGCTGACCGGTGATTTGAACATCATCGACCTGGAGTGGGTGGTGCAGTACCGGATCAGCGATCCGATCAAGTTCCTCTATTCCATGCGCGAGCCCACCCGCACACTGCGCGACATCTCTGAATCGGTGATGCGTCGAGTCGTCGGCAATCGCCTCGGCTCGGACGTATTGACCGTTGGCCGCGTCGACATTCAGCAGCTTGGCCGCGACGAGATCCAGCAGATCATGGACCGCTACGACGCCGGCATTCATGTCATCACGGTGGAACTGCAGGACGTGGTGCCGCCACCGGCCGTGCAGCCGGCATTCAACGAGGTCAACGAGGCGCGCCAGGAGCGCGAACGCATGATCAACGAGGCCCAGAAGCGGGTCAACCAGGAAATTCCGCGCGCCGAGGGCCAGGCCATGCGCACCATCGCCGAGGCCGAGGGTTATGCCACTGAGCGGGTCAATCGTGCGCTGGGGGAAAGCTTCCGATTCTCCGCGGTACTGACCGAGTATCGGCAGGCGCCCGAAGTGACGCGCTCGCGCTTGTACCTGGAAACCCTGCACGAGGTCCTGCCCAACATCGGCAAGATCCTGGTGGTTCAGGACGACCAGGTACCGCCAGTTCCCCTGTTGAACCTCGATCGGGTCCGCACCCAGGAGGCACGTCCATGAAAGCGCTTAGCCTGTTGATCCTGCTGCTGGTCGCGATCGTCGCTGCCAATACCTGCCTGTTCGTGCTTGATGAAGCCGACCAGGCCATCATCGTCCAGTTCGGGGAGCCACGCGGCGACATCATCTCCGAACCAGGCCTGAAGACCAAGCTGCCCTGGCAGCAGGTTCGTTACTTTGACAAACGCCTGCTCAACTGGGATGGCGACGTCACCCAGATCCCGACCCTGGGGCGCGAATTCATCCTGGTCGATACCACCGCGCGCTGGCGCATCGACGATCCGCTGCAGTTTTTGCGCAGCGTGCGCGACGAGCGTGGTGCCCGCACTCGCCTCGATGACATCATCGACTCGGTGGTGCGCGACATGGTTTCTTCAACCGAACTGGAAGAGATCATCCGCTCGCGTGACTGGAGCGTGGACCTCGACGACCTCGAAGACCCGGCATTGGCCGAGCGAGAGGATGTCGACCTGCAGCAGCGTCCCAAGCTGGGACGCGAACTGCTGGAGCAGGAAATCCTCCAGCGCGCCCGCCGACTGATGCCGGAGCTGGGTATCGAACTGCACGATGTCCGGGTCAAGCGAGTCAACTACATCGACTCGGTACGCCGCCAGGTTGAAAGCCGGATGATTGCCGAGCGCCAGTCCATTGCCGAGCGCTTTCGCGCCGAAGGCCAGGGCCAGGCTCAGCAGATCCTCGGTGAAATGGAACGCGAGCTGCGCAGCATTCGCTCGGAAGCCGAGCGCCAGGCCCAGGAAATCCGCGGCAGCGCCGATGCCGAGGCGACCCGCATCTACGGCCAGGCCTTTGGCGAAGACCCGGAATTCTACACCTTCTTCCAGACCCTGGAGACGTACCGGACCCTGGGCGAGAACAGCACCCTGATGCTACGCGCCGACTCCGACTTCTTCCGCTACCTGGAGCGGGCCCAGGCACCATAAGCTTTCAGCTCCCCTGGCCGCCTACAACCGGGCGGCCAGGCGGGTGCCCTGGTCAATAGCGCGTTTGGCGTCCAGTTCGGCAGCAACATCGGCACCACCGATCAGGTGGCACTCGATGTCTGCCGACTTGAGCGCATCGGCCAGGTCGCGCCGCGGCAGCTGGCCGGCGCAGATGATGATGTTGTCCACTTCCAGGCAGCGCGTCTCTTTTTCACCAATGCGGACATGCAGCCCGGCATCGTCGATACGCTCGTAGCTGACCCCGCCGAGCATGTTGACACCCATGTTCTTCAGCGATGCGCGGTGGATCCAGCCGGTGGTTTTGCCCAGACCGGCCCCCGGTTTGGTGGTCTTGCGCTGCAGCAAGGTAACCTCCCGCTGCGGCTGACCGAAATCCGGCTGCGTACCCTCGACGCCACCGCGTCCGTTCATATCCATGTCCACCCCCCACTGGCGAAAGAAATCCTCCGGTCGAGGCTGATCCGGATCGGGCGTGCCCGGCACATCCGCATGCACGAGAAACTCGCTGACATCGAAACCAATACCACCGGCGCCGATCACCGCCACGCGCCTGCCGACCGGCTTGCGATGCAGCAATACATCGATATAGCTCAGTACCGAAGCATGGTCCTGGCCTGGAATGCGCGGGTCACGCGGGGTCACACCGGCGGCAATGATGACCTCATCGAACTTTTCCTGCTGCAAAAGGCTGACATCAACGGTCGTTTGCAGGCGCAGCTCCACGCCGGTGATTTCGATCTGGTGGGTGAAATAGCGCAGCGTCTCGACAAACTCTTCCTTGCCCGGAACACGCATGGCCATGTTGAACTGGCCACCAATACGCTCGGCCTGGTCGAACAGCACCACCTCATGGCCTCGCCGCGCCGCCGTGGTCGCCGCTGCCAGGCCGGCCGGCCCGGCGCCAACCACTGCCACTCGCTTGCGATGCTCGGCCGGGCGGATAACCAGCTCGGTTTCATGGGCGGCGCGCGGGTTGACCAGGCACGAGGCTACCTTGTTCTGGAACACGTGATCCAGACAAGCCTGGTTGCAGGCTATACAGGTGTTGATTTCCTCCGGTCGGTTGGCGGCAGCCTTGTTGACCCAGTCCGGGTCGGCCAGGAACGGACGCGCCATGGAAATCATGTCGGCATCACCGCTCGCCAGCACCGCCTCTGCCGTGTGCGGCATGTTGATGCGATTGCTGGTGACCAGCGGCAACGAGACCGAGTCGCGCAGCTTGCGCGTCACCCAGGTAAATGCGGCCCGCGGCACCGAGGTGGCGATGGTGGGCACCCGCGTTTCATGCCAGCCAATGCCGGTATTGATGATGGAAGCACCCGCCTCCTCAATGGCCTGACCCAGCGTGACAACCTCGTCCCAGCTGTTGCCATCAGCCAGCATGTCGATCATCGACAAGCGGTAAATGATGATGAAATCCTCGCCCACCGCCTCGCGTGTCCGGCGCACGATCTCGACCGGCAAGCGCATGCGGTTTTCAAAGCTGCCGCCCCAGCGATCGCTGCGCTGATTGGTCCGGGGCACCAGGAACTGGTTGATGAAGTAACCTTCCGAGCCCATCACCTCGATGCCGTCGTACCCGGCATGGCGTGCCAGGCGCGCGCAGCGCACGAAACTCCGGATCTGGGCCTCGACCCCCTGCTCGCTCAGCGCCCGGGGCTTGAACGGTGTAATCGGTGACTGGATCGCCGATGGCGCAACCGAAAACGGGTGGTAGGCATAGCGGCCGGCGTGGAGAATCTGCATGCAGATTCGTCCACCAGCCTCGTGCACAGCCTCGGTCATGCGCCGATGGCGCATGGCTTCCCAGCGGTTGGTCAACTTGGAGGCCAGTGGAGCCAGCGATCCACGTCGGTTCGGCGCAATGCCACCGGTCACCATCAAGCCTACGCCGCCACGTGCGCGCTCGACGAAATAAGCCGTCAAGCGCGGCCAGTTCCACAGGCGGTCTTCCAGGCCAGTGTGCATCGAACCCATCAGGACGCGGTTGGGAAGGGTGACGAAGCCGAGGTCGAGCGGTTTGAAGATATGAGGGTAGCGAAGTTCAGGCACGGGTTATCGGGTAGCGGGCGGGACAAGCGGGTAGTGTATCCGCTGCAGCCACCCCACGCGATGATCAACGACCGGTGCGACCAGTCCTGCCGGTTCAGTTCTCGACCAGGCGCTCAAGCAGACGGATGCGCTGACGCAACTGGTCAAGCTCGTCGAGAAGATCAAGCACCAGTGGCAGTGCAGCCGTCTCCAGGTCCAGGTCGGCCTGCAGGCGCCGCGCCTTGCGCAGCCGCCGGAGCTGAGCAGAGCCGAAGCGCCATTCCCCGTTGCGACTGGCCCGGGGTTCAGCCACACCTTCGGCGACCCACTCAAGCAACACCTCGTAGCTCAATTCGCAGACCCGACACAACTCCCGGGCATCAAGCGCCTGCTCGGAAGCGATTTCTTCAACAGGAGAAACGGAATCCACAGGTCGTTGACTCATGACTTGTCCTCCATGTCAGCGCGTGGATTGAAGGCCTGCTCACTGGCCAACGCCTGGTAAAGCTCGCGCTGGCGCTCGCTGGATGCTGGCGGGACCACGACCTTGACAATGACATACTGATCGCCTGGATTCTGACCCGGCAGACCTCTACCTTTCAGCCGCAGGCGCTTGCCGCTGGAAACGCCCGGCGGAATGTTCATTTCGACCTTGCCGGCCAGGGTCGGTACCGCCACCTGTGCGCCCAGGGCCGCCTCCCAGGGTGCGATTGGCAAGGTCAGGTGCAGATCCCGCCCGTGCAGCTCGAACAAGGGATGCGGCCGGATGGCAATCTCCAAAAACAGGTCCCCGGCCGGACCACCGTTGAGACCAGGTTCGCCCTTACCGCGCAGGCGCAGCTGCCGTCCCTCGGTCAGGCCGGCTGGCAGGCGCACCTTCAAAGACCCGGGCTGACGACGTGGCATGCCGTCCGGACCAGGCACCGTCCGGGTCAGGCTGATCTGGCGCGTGCCGCCGGCAAAGGCAGTCTCCAGGTCAACCTCGATGCGGGCATGCTGGTCGCGTCCGGCACTGCGCATCGGGCCGCGCCGGCGACCGCCCAGCCCACCGAAGAGGCTGGAAAAGAAGTCGCTGAAGCCGGCCGGATCATCCGTGCCTTCGAAGGCACCCGGATCAAACCCCTGGCCCCAGTCGGGCGGGGGACGGAACTCATCACCCTGGCGCCAGCCACCACTGCGCACCTGGTCGTAGGCTGCACGCTTCTTCGGGTCCTTCAGCGCCTCGTAGGCTTCACCCACTTCCTTGAATCGAGCCTCGGCATCCGCCTCCTTGCTGACATCAGGGTGAAACTTGCGCGCCAGCTTGCGGTAAGCGCGCTTGATCTCATCCTGATCGGCCTCGGGGGCTACCCCCAGAATCTTGTAGTAGTCCTTGAATTCCATCGCTTTATGCTTTCCAAGCTGTCGCAGGGCAGAATATGGGTCGCTATGGCTACATTCAAATGGTCAGCGTGCACCAGGTCCGGGACGGCGTCGCAGAAAGCCGCGCCGCGGCAGCGGCTGCCGCTGCTCAACCTCGAAATATACTGACACCTGCCAATCGGGATAATCCGGATCGATCCGCCGTAACGCGGCCAGCAGCTCCGGCCGAAAACTGCGTTCTATGGGCTCACCCCGATCCGGCCAGATACGGAACTTGACGCGCAGGTACTCACGCCCGCCACTGGCCGAGAAACGTCCCTCGATGGTCGGAGGCAAGCGCATGATGCCAGGAAATCTTTCCGGCACGGTCGGCACCAGTTGTTCGATGGCCTCGACCTGGCGCAACGCCCGCTCATCATCCCGGCTCAAGCGCACGTCAACCAGGCAGCGCAGGTATCCACGCGGGTAGTTGATCACGTTGCCGATACTGCGATTGGGCACGCTGACCCGTGCTCCCATGGCATTCTCCAGGGTCACGAAACGCATCCCGATGGCGCGCACGATGCCAACCTGCCCCCCGATATTGATCATCTCGCCCACGTCCAGCAGATCAGCGAAGATCAGCGTCACGCCGGTGACCACGTCCTGGACTACGCCCTGAGAGCCAAATCCCACGGCCAGACCAATGACCGAAGCGCTGGCCAGGTAGGCGGTCAGGGGAATACCAAACTCGTTGAGAATGAAGCCAACAACAGAAAAATACACCACGAACACCGTCACGCTGGTCACCAGGGTGATCACGGTTCGCAGCTTGCGCACCGAGGCCGTCGCTTCGCTGCGGGTCAGGCGGGTTCCCGCCAAGCGAATCGACCACACCAGGGCGTGGGCCAGCACCGCGACCAACAGCACCAGCCCCGATCGCATCAGGATGGTGGTGTCAGCAAACCAGTCCAGCACCATTCAGCGCTCCGCCTGATCCAGCAACCAGCGCAACCGCTGATGCTGTGGCGACATTTGCGACGCCAGCCGCTCAAGCACAGATGCAAGCTGTTCGCCGGCCAGTTCATTGCCGGCCCTGAACCCTGCCAATTGGGCCAGGGCATGCGCCTCCAGCAGTCGCCAGCCACCCAAACCCATGGCCTCGCGCAGGGCGTGGCACTGCGTCGCATCGTTCCGTGCCAGCTCGTGTCGCTGCTGGTCCAGGCGCCAGCGAGCGCGCTCACAGTGGAGTTGAGCGCGCAGGGCATTGCCGGCGGCACCGAACTCGTCCAACAGGTCGAACAGCTCATCGAATGGCTGCTCGCTCTCGATGCGTCCCGCCTCGACCGCCACGCCAAGCTGCTCACTCCTGGCCATCAGCGTGTGCAAATGACGCTGCCCGGCTGCCTCTGCAAAAACCGCCTCGGCTGCAGCAAAGTGAGCAAGGGCATGATCGGAGTGACCGCGCGCACGGGCCAGTTCGCCCAGGCCAAAGTAGGTGCTGGCATAGTCCGGAGACTGCTCACCGACAAAGCGCCTCATCATGCCCTGGGCGTCTTGCATCAGCGCCTCAGCCTCCTCGAAAACGCCGCGCACGGTCAGTAAGCGGCCCAGCTGCAGCTTGGCGGCACCCAGCGCCCCGGACGGCCCGAGGCGGTTTTCGCGCGTGGCAATATTGGACCGAAAACGTCGCTCGGCTTCATCGATGCGGCCAAGCCGGTCCAGCACCAGGGCAAGGTTGTACTGATTGACCAGGGCGTCGGGGGACTCCTTGCGCCCCAGTTCATTCCACAGCACATCGGCCGCTTCCATGTGGCGAACAGCAGCCTCGAAGTCGCCCCGCGACAGGTAAGTCGCTGCCAGGTTGGCCTCGGCGCGAGCCTGCACCGGGCTGGCTACCTCGGTGGCTGCCAGGGCCAGCAAGCGGGCCCTGTGCAAGTCCATCACCGCGCCCTCCCAGTTGCCGTGTTCGCGGCGCAGTCGGGCGCGCATCTGCAGCGCATCGGACAGACGTTCGCGGTGATCGCCGGAAAAGCGCTCGATCATGTTCACGGCCTGGTCTGCCATCAGCAAACCGCGACCGATGTCACCTCGACGGTGCAGGACCAGGGCCAGGTTACGGTACAACTTGGCCCTGAGCGCGGAAGAAAAGGTCTCGTCCACGTCTTCCAGGATCTGCTGCAAGAGCGGATCGGCACGCGCGTAATCATCCATGCTGATCAGCAGTTCTGCAATCGCCAGCTGCACCTGCGCCCGCGCCTCCGGATCACCATGCAAGCGCCGGGCAGCAACCTCCGCGGTTTCGTCGAGCAGCTGACGCGCGGTCATCTGGTCACCATCCGGATTCAGGCTGGTCGCTTCACGAAACAGCTGGATCAGGTGGTCCTTGACCGCCAGTGATACGGCTGCCTCATGCCGCGCCACATCGCGCTCCTGGGCCACGATCCGGGCCTGCCACAGCACCACGCTGATACCGACCACAATCGCCAAGGTAGCCAGCCCGCCCAGTCCTGCGGCCAGTTTACGCCGACGAACCCACAGCAGCGTACGATCCACCACCGACAACCTGCGCGCCTTGACCGGCCTTCCATCACGCAGCCGATGCAACTCCAGAAGCAGCGCATTGACCGTGGCATAGCGCTGCTCCGGATCAGTCGCCATCGCCTTGTCGGCGATTGCCAGCAGGTCTGATACGCGACGATACTCACGCCAGGCAGTGCGCAGTCCGGGGCGGGGCTGATCCTGGTTGGGGGCCTTGCCAAACAACATCCAGTGCAGCAGCGCACCCAGGCTGTAAATATCGCTGGCGGTTGAAACTTCACCCCGCTCGATCTGCTCCGGTGCCGCAAAACCAGGCGTCAGGGCGCTGGGCGAAAGCTCGGCCTGATCGACATCGAGCAACTGGGCGACACCAAAGTCCAGCAGTTTGACCTGGCCATCCCTGGACACCGCCAGGTTGGCTGGCTTGATATCGCCGTGCACAACCAGGCTGCGATGGGCGAAGGCTACTGCCTCACAGGTCTCGGCGAATACATCCAGGAAACGCTCGGCTGGGATGTCATTACCCTGCGCCCATTCGCCCAGCGTGCGTCCGTCAACCCACTCCATCACCAGGTAAGGCCGCTCGTCGTCGGCCAGGCCACCGTCAATAAGACGTGCAATGGAGCCGTGATTGAGGCGGGCCATGAGCTGGCGCTCGCTCTCGAGCAGACGGGCAAGATTCTCCTTGCGTGAACGAATCAGCTTGATCGCGACGGTCATTTCGAAGGCACCGTCGGCGCGCTCGGCCTGGTAGACCTCGCCCATGCCGCCAGTCCCGATCCGCGCGATGATGCGCCACGGGCCCAGGCGGGTGCCGCGTACCAGCGTGCGAGGGAATATGTCACTGCGGGCTGCCAGCGCGTCGGCAGCCAGGTGCCGGGCCGAGTGATCTATGAAGCCGGTTGGCTCGGCACTGGCCATGACCAGGCGTTGCAACCAGAAACCCAGGTGCGGCGCACGTTGCACGCAGCGCGCGACAAAATCCTCCCTGGCCTCGACCGGTTGCTCCAGGGCCTGGTCAAGCAGACGATCCAGCATCTTGCGTCGGCGCGGCGTCAGCCGGCCACCGCGTGGACGCCGTGTTCCGCTCTCAGGCGTCATTCTGCTCTTGCATGTCCATCAGCAACCAGGCCCGCGCCCGTTCCCAGTAGCGCTGCACGGTGCGCACCGATATATCCTGCATCTCGCTGATCTCTTCGGCCGTATAGCCGCCGAAAAACCGGGCGATCACGACTTCGGCAAGCTCAGGTGAAGTCTGCTCGAGACGCTCCAGGGCGTCGTTGACCATCAGTACCGACTCCTCGGGCTGGCTCTCCACATCAGCCACCAGGTGGTCTTCCAGGGTTTCAGCGGCCTGGCCAGCGCCCCGCTTGGCAGCCATCTTGCCGCGGGCATGATCGACAATCAGCTGGCGAATGGCCAGGTAGGACAGGCGCTTCAGGTGCAATCGATTATGGATCGGCTGACCCGATGCCTGGCGCAGCTTGATGAAGGCCTCATGGACCAGCTCGGTCGTTTGCAGCGTTGGGCTCGCGCCCAGCCGGGCCTGCTGACAACGCGCCACCTGACGCAGATCATCGTAGATCAGCGGCAGAATATGGTCCATCAGATCCGGCGAGTCCTTCAGTTCGGACAACAGCTGGGTAACGTCACCTTGAAGGGTCGGATCAGGTTGGTTCAAGACGGACTCACACGGGAAAAATCAAGACCTTAGTTTGCCACAGGCCGGGATGCTGTTCTATGGCGCGTAGGCAGTGACAGGGAAGAAGGGAATTCGGGCCGGGACAATCGGGGCATTCGAACATCCGTCACGAAAACTGTATTTTTATACATATAATGCGGTATGCCCCAGTATGCCGAACTGCATGCCTTGAGCGCGTTCAGCTTTCGCCGCTCGGCGGCCATGCCGGCCGAGCTGGTCAAGCGTGCCGCGGCCCTGGGCTATCGCGCCCTTGCCCTGACCGACGAATGTTCCATGGCCGGCGTGATCCGGGCCCACGAAACCGCCCGCGACCTGGGCTTCAAGCTGATTGTCGGCACCGAGCTCTTTGTCGAGGAAGGCCCGCATCTTGTCCTGCTTGCGCCAAGCCAGACTGCTTATACCCAGCTATGCCGCCTGATCACCACGGCCCGGCGACGCTCGGTCAAGGGCAGCTACCGGGTCATGCTCAAGGATCTGGAGCAGGAGCTGGACGCCGTGCTGGTGATCTGGAAGCCAGAGCGGCGGTGGTCGGAAACCACGGCACCCCCAGCCACTGACCACCAAGCATCGCCCCCGGACCACCGACCCACCGGCCGGCATCTCAAGCACCTGTTCGGCACCCGTCTCTGGCTGGGTGCCACCCGGTTACTGCAGCCCGGCGAAAGCGCCTGGTTTCGGGAACTGGACGCACTGGGCCAGTCCCTGAACATCCCGTGCCTGGCCTGCGGTGATGCCCGCATGCCAACCCGAGCGCATCGGCCCCTGCTGGACGTGCTGACCGCCCTGGATGAAAACAAGCCGCTGGCCACATGCGGACTGGCCCTGGCCGCCAATGGCGAGCGCCACCTGCGCCCTGTCGACACGCTGACCAGGCTGTACCCACCCGGCTGGCTGGATGAAACGATAGCAATAGCCGAACGCTGCGACTTCTCCCTGGACCGGCTTGAGTACCGCTATCCACGCGAACTGGCCCCTGCCCCACTGACTCCGGCCCAGCACCTGCGCCGCCTGACCATGGAAGGGCTCCATCGGCGCTACGGCGACTCGCCATCGGCATCGATTCGCGCCCTGGTGGCCCGCGAACTGAAGCTGATCGAGGAGATGGGCGTGGAAGCCTTTTTCCTGACCGTGCACGATGTGGTCAGATTTGCCCGCTCGCGTGGCATCCTCTGCCAGGGCCGCGGCTCGGCGGCCAACTCGGCGGTGTGCTATTGCCTGGGCGTTACCGAGGTCGATCCTTCCAAGCAGCAGCTGCTGTTCGAGCGCTTCATATCGAAAGAGCGCAACGAACCGCCCGATATCGATGTCGACTTCGAGCACGAGCGTCGCGAAGAAGTGCTGCAGTACATCTACGACAAGTACGGCCGCGAGCGCGCTGCCCTGGCTGCCACCGTGATCTGCTATCGCCCCAAGAGTGCACTGAAAGACGTCGGTCGCGCCCTGGGCCTGGCACCGGAGCGGATGAATCGCCTGACCGCCTCGCTGGCCTGGTGGGACCGGCCCGAGGTCTGGCCCGAGCGCCTGGCCGAATGCGGCTTCGACCCCAATGCCGCCGCGACCCGCCAGCTCATGGCCCTGACGACCCGGCTGGTCGGCCTGCCCCGCCACCTGTCACAGCATGTCGGCGGCATGGTGATCTCCGATACCCCCCTGCACCACCTGGTCCCGGTCGAAAACGCCGCCATGGCCGATCGCACCATCATCCAGTGGGACAAGGACGACCTGGAGACGCTGGGATTGCTGAAGGTGGATTGTCTGGCGCTGGGGATGCTGACCGTGATTCGCAAGACCATTGACTATGTCAATGAAGGTTCAAGGAACAAGGCACAAGGAGCAAGGAAAGACAGTACGGGAGCACAAAATCGGCCGGGCGAGGCAGATTCCCCCTTGAACCTTGAACCTTGCTCCTTGAACCTTGAACCTTGCTCCTTGAACCTTGCTTCTATTCCCCGCGAAGATCCTGCGACCTACGACATGCTCTGCCGCGGCGATGCCATCGGCGTGTTCCAGGTCGAGTCGCGGGCGCAGATGGCGATGCTGCCCCGGCTCAAGCCGCGCTGCTTTTACGACCTGGTGGTGGAGGTGGCAATTGTCCGGCCCGGGCCGATCCAGGGCGACATGGTTCACCCCTACCTGGAACGGCGCGAGCAGCCGGACAAAGTCAGCTACCCCTCGCCGGCCCTGGAAGGCGTGCTCAAGCGTACCCTGGGCGTGCCGATCTTCCAGGAGCAGGTGATGCAAATCGCCATGGCCGCGGCCGGTTTCACACCCGGCGAAGCCGACCAGCTTCGCCGCGCCATGGCCGCCTGGAAGCGCCGCGGCGGACTGGAGCCATTTCGCGAAAGACTCATCGACGGCATGCTCGCGCGCGGCTACACGATTGAGTTTGCCGAGCGCATCTACAGCCAGATCCAGGGCTTTGGCGACTACGGTTTCCCGGAATCACACGCCGCCAGTTTCGCCCTGTTGACCTATTTTTCGGCCTGGCTGAAATGTCACCACCCGGCCGAATTCGCCTGCGGCCTGCTCAACAGCCAACCGATGGGCTTCTACGCTCCGGCCCAGATCATCAATGACGTCAAGCGGCACGGGATCAAGGTGCTGCCGGTGGATGTGCGGGTTAGTGGGTGGGACTCCTCTCTGGAGGAGGGGAAAGACGGTTTCCGGTTTCCGGGAAAAACAAAAGGAACAAGGAACAAGGAACAAGGAACAAGGGAAAGAAAGCATTCTGAACCTTGCTCCTTGCTCCTTGATCCTTGTTCCTCGAAAATCCGCCTTGGCCTGCGCATGGTCAAGAGCTTCGACGAGGCCGCTGCCGGTCGCATTGTCGCCGCCCGTGCCGAGCGGGATTTTCGTGATGTGCAGGATCTGGCCGAACGGGCCGGGCTGGACAAGGGTCAGGTGCGCGCCCTGGCCGAGGCCGGAGCCCTGAAAGGGCTGGCCGGACATCGCAACCGGGCCCGCTGGGAAGCGATGGCGGCGCGCGCGCAGAAGGATTTGTTGGCACCTGCGGCCATCGCCGAGCCGCGCCTCAGCATCCGCCCGCCCAGCGCGTCCGACAACCTGCTCGATGACTATGCCAGCCTGGGCCTGAGCCTGGATCAGCATCCACTGAAACTGCTGCGCCGTCAGCTCAGTCCCCGCCTGCGCCGGGCTCGCGACCTGAAAGACATCGCCGACGGCACGCGGATCGAAGCCGCCGGCCTGGTCACCCATCGCCAGCGCCCCGGCACCGCTTCCGGCGTGGTTTTTCTGTCATTGGAAGACGAGACCGGCATCATCAACGTCATCGTCTGGCCCAAGCTGGTCGAGCGCTACCGACGCGCCGTGCTTTCCGGCCATATCCTGCGCGTGGCAGGCACTCTGCAGAATGCCAACGGCACCCAGCACCTGGTCGCCCGACGTATCGAAAGCGAAGACCATCGACTGGCCCGGCTGGAAGCAGGCTCTCGGGATTTTTGCTAATCAATCACTGCTTTGCCTGGGCCAACAGGCTGGCCCGGATGTTTTATCAACCCGGCAACGAAATACCTACGGTCACCTCCGGTATTCGTTGCACGGCATTTGCGGCGCATGTCCGTGTAGGCCTTCGCTCATAGGTCCCGGCCGTTCCGGCCGGGCATCAACGCGGCAAGCTATTGGATTGCCGCGTTACTACGGTTGGATCTGGGGGATCGTAGTTCGGCCACCATTGGCGCATGGTGGCGACCAGTTCGCTGGGGCTCAAGTCAGCGTGGCAGTCGCTGCAGGCGTTGGGCGCGTTGTCCAGGCCGAAGCGCTGGCTGTCATGCGGGTTG
>SLQY01000058.1 GCA_007131235.1 Wenzhouxiangella sp. | reverse complement strand
CTCGCCAGCAATGGCGAAAACATGGACTTCATGGAAGTTCCCGGCGCATCAGCGCATCCGATCGGCCAGAGCGGCCTTGACCTCGGGACTGGCACTGAGCGCGCCGAGCACGAGGATGGAATCGATAGTAGCCAACGCCAGTTCGACGCTCACGTCGGGCGCGATGCTGGCCAGGCCCAGTACTCGCAACTGCAGGCGTTCTCCAGAGGCCCGAACGGCCTCGAGATCACTGCGGGTGAAATGATGCAGGCCGAGCGTCAGCGTTTTTCGCGTAACGGTCTGCTTCAGCACCTCGGCATGCTGCATCAAGTGCTGCCGGATCGCGGTTCGAATCAAGTCCGTGCGATTGGAGTAAAAGCCTTCCTTGACCAGCAGATCGATGTGACCAAGGTCCACAAACCCCAGGTTGATCGTGATCTTCTCGCTTTCTGGGAGCGAGGTGCTTTTGCGCGACAGTGATTTTCCAGCCATTGCCCATCCTATCACCATCCATACGGATGGTCTACGATCGCGTACAAACAACAATGGAAAGGCCCCAGCCTGCTGCGGAAATCGCTGAAAATTCAAGCAAAAAGCATCTGTAGTACACTGCCGCCTGGTTGGAACTTGCCGAGGAGAAAGTCCATGAAAAGCATCAGTCTTTTCACCGCTGCGTCGTTCATTTTTTTGGTCTGCAGTGCTGCAAAGGCCGATGACCAAGCGGTCAGCGAAGTGCTTTTTGATCAAGTCCGGGTCTTTGACGGGCAATCAGAACGGCTTTCTGCGCCAACCCAGGTACTGGTGCGCGGTAATCTCATCGTGGTCATTGGCGATGACCTCGAGGTTTCTGACGGGGCCCAGGTCATTGATGGGCAGGGACATACGCTTATGCCCGGTTTGATTGATGCACACGTGCACCTGACCTTCGGTGCGCTGTCCATGGCCGATCTTCTAGGGCCGGACCTGACCCCCGAAGCCGCCGAGCAAGCCGCCGCAAGGGAAGCTGAGGCTATGTTGATGCGCGGATTCACCGCTGTGCGCGATGTCGGTGGCCCGATATGGGGCGTCAAGGCCGGGATCGATGCCGGTCGCTACATCGGTCCACGTGTCTGGCCATCGGGAGCCACCATCAGTCAGACCTCCGGTCACGGCGACTTTCGCCTGCCCCATGAGCGCTCGCGCCGGTTCTTTGGTGAGCCTTCTCGGGCCGAGCTGCTAGGCGCAACCTTCATTGCTGATGGCCGTGCTGATGTGCTTACGGCGGTTCGCGAAAATTTGCGCTTCGGCGCCAGCCAGATCAAGTTGATGGCCGGCGGCGGCACATCATCGGCCTATGATCCGGTCGATGTGACTCAGTACACCTTCGATGAGATGCTTGCCGCCGTTGAGGCCGCCGAAGACTGGGGCACTTATGTCACCGTACATGCTTATACCCCGCGGGCCATTCGCCGGGCCATCGAGGCCGGCGTACGGGTCGTCGATCACGGTCAGCTATTGGACGAAGAAACGCTTCAGCTGATGGTCGACAACGATGTCTGGTTGTCGCTGCAGGTCTTGCGCGCCAGCAGTCCTGATATGGAGCCGCTGCGCAAGGCCAAAAGAGCACCCATCATCGACAATCAGCCCCGGGTGTGGACCATGGCCCGGGATCTTGGGGTGAAGCTGGCCTGGGGCACGGACTTCCTGTTCGAGCCGGCGCTCAACCATGAGCAGAACGGATATATCCTGGAATTGCAGGAATGGTTTACCCCGGCCGAGATTCTCAAACTGGTCACTCATGACAACGCCCAGTTGCTGGCCCTTTCCGGTCTGAGAAGCCCCTACCAGGGCACGCTGGGCGTGGTTGCTGAAGATGCCTATGCTGATTTGCTGCTGGTGCGCGGCGACCCTATCGAAGATATCGAACTGCTGGGCGATCCGGAGAACAACTTCCTGATCATCATGAAGGATGGCAAGATCTACAAGAACACCACGGCACCCTGACATCCCTGCGTCATCGTTGACTTTTTGGATGCGCCTGCTTCCGCAGCATGGCGACCGGCGGAGTGAAAAGGCCGATGCTGCTGGCGCGCTATTGAGCTACAGCTCGCGCAGGTAGGCGGGCCCACCGAGCTGGTTCATCTGCCTGAGAATCCAGCGCTGGCGGGATACCACATGCTCCGAGGGGTTATCCACATGGAACCGTTTTGGGGCCGGCAGCACCGCTGCCAGAAGGGCCGCCTCGGCGGGCTCCAGCGCAGCCGCCGACTTGCCGAAGAAATGCTGACTGGCTGCTTCCACACCGTAAACACCTGGCCCGAACTCGGCGATATTCAGATAGACCTCGAGAATGCGCTGCTTGGGCCAACCGATCTCGATCAGCACCGTAAACCAGGCTTCGATCGCCTTGCGCGCCAGGTGAGTCCCCGGCCACAGATAAAGATTCTTGGCCGTCTGCTGGCTGATGGTGCTGGCCCCGCGTAGCGATTGCCCGGCGCGGTGATGGTCGATGGCCTGGCGAATCTCATGGGTATCAAAACCAAGGTGCTGCGGGAAACGCTGGTCCTCGGCGGCAACGACAGCCAGCGCCATGTGCGGCGAAATGAGCTCGAAATCGACCCACTGCTGGTTCGGGCGCTGACCGTCGCTGACCCAGTGCTGAAGCATGAAACTGCTGAACGGAACCGGCAGCCAGCGCAGCGGCAGAACCAGCAGCAGCGACAGCAGGCACCAGGCCACCAGCGCCAGCCGCAGCCAGCGCAACCGTCGACGAAAAAAACCGGGTTTGCTGCGCGTCATTGGAAGCGAATGTTAAGCGAATTCCTCTCCGCCCAGCCGACGGGGTACATCCACTTCGCGTCCGGTCTGTCGGAGCAGGCGTGCCAGGCTGGTCAAAACAGCGTCAGCGGCATCATGGCCCCAAGTGTCATTGAAGCGCTTGAAATGCTGTGACAGCTTTGCAGGGTTCTGCCCAGCCGATCCAGCAGTACGGCCTGCCGGTCTCGCCGTTGCAGTCGTTCCGCCATGCGATTGAATCCCGATGCCAGCGCGGAAGTCTCCCGCGAGTCGTGGAGATCAATGCGACTTTCCAGATCACTGGCCTCGATCTGACGGGCGGCCTCGGCCAGGTGTTCAAGCCCCAAGGTCATGCGAGCGATACGTCGACCGGCCAGAAGCATCATCAGCACGACGGCCAGCAACGGGCCGCCCGTACCCAGTACCAGATGCATTCGGCGCTGCTTACGGTTGCGCTGCAACTGTCGCTCCAGCGCGTCTCGCTCCAGGCTGATCAGTTCGGCAATGCTTAGCCTCATGCCGTCGATCAAGGCGCTTTGCCCAAGGCCGGGTCGACGAGGCGTCAAGACAGGCATTGGTTGCAGGAGCCATCTTGTCAGCAGCAGATTGTCGATTTTTGACGTGACGCGGTTTCCGGCAAACTACACTCATCGGGACGGAGGGTAAGCTCGCAGAGCCCGAAGTAGCCGACCGATTGTGAGTCATCCCTGGCCAGGGAGCAGCGAAGTTGGTACTCGACCACGTCGGCCCTGCGAAATAGGGCATGAAGGGGAGAGTGTCATCACCTGTGGCCAGGACAGAGCGGGAACAAGGATCGAGGAGATAACCATGAAACTGCGCCGCATTACTCAGCATTTGAGAGATCAGAACTGGTTCGCAGTAGTGCTCGACTTCATTATCGTCGTGATTGGGGTTGGAGCGGCACTCATGGCGCAGCAGTGGCTTGGTGAGCGCCACAGCCGGGCCGAACTTGATCGTGCCCTTGATAGCCTGAGTGCGGACCTGTTTCGGGTGTACT
>SLQY01000210.1 GCA_007131235.1 Wenzhouxiangella sp. | reverse complement strand
GCCCGGCGAGGGTCACAGTGCCGGCGCTGATCAGCGCGGTATCGCCCGGTCCCGGCACGCCACCGCCGCAGTCGGACCAGTTGGCCGGCTCGCCCCAGTCGCCGCTGTCACCGTTCCAGACACAGTCGGCGGACCAGGCGCTGAACGAGCAGGTCATGGCAAGGACAACCATGAATGACGAAGCTATCGGGTTTGTTTTCATTGCTCCAGTCCTGCTTGATTATCGAAAATTGCGGAGCCGCTCGCTTCAATCGTCTTCATCAGGACCGATGACGACAGCCAGCGCCAGAATGATGGCGACAATACTCAGGGCCAGCTGACCAACTGAGAACGCATCCACATTCAAAAGCCAGCTGGGATGATCAGGCCAGGCCGCGGCCAGCGGATCAATTGCTCGGTGGTCACAAAAGCTTTCCTTGTTCGCAATGTCAGCCAGCATGTAGAAAACGGGAACAGAATTCCTGAAGGTTTCTTGAAGAAAGCTTGATGATTGAATGATCGAGCCTGGCACGGGACGCCAGCTCTGCGCTATGCGCTAAACTGGAGTTGGCTTCCGGGAGAGCTCCAGCTGGTGACAGTGACAACACACCCTCCACTCCGAAAAATTGGCTTCGACGACTGCGTCCTTGACCCGGATGCCCGCGAACTGCGCCGTGCAGGTCGGCTGGTCGAGATGGAGCCACGCGTTTTTGACCTGCTCTACCTGCTGGCCCGGCGCCCGGAGCACAGCTTCTCCAAGGACGAAATCGCCGCGGCCCTTTGGCCTGGCCGGGTGATCAGCGATACCGTCATTTCCCAGGCCATAAGGAAAGCGCGCCAGGCCTGCGGCGATTCGGCAAGCCAGCAACGGGTTATCAAGACCTTGCACGGGGTCGGCTACCGCTTCAACGCCGCGACCCGGCATGACGATGGCAATGGCGCACGCTCGCCTATGCAGGCTGGTCGAGAGGGCTTCTCTCGCCCGGTCCGCTACGCGCTATGGGCGGTTACCGGCTTGGTCATCGTGGCTTTCTTGAGCTGGCGACCCTGGCAAAGCCCGGTTCCGGAGTTGCCGCAGCGCATCACCATCGCCGCGCTGCCTGCGACAGAAGCCGGGCTCGTCGGCGAGTCGCTGAGCGCCGGGCTTGAAGTCCTGCTCAGCCGCATGACCGCCGAGCGCAGTGATATTCAGCTGATTACCTCACAACGCACTGAACGCACCCTGGATGGCCTGGGACTGGACCCGCGCGGGGACGACGCCGTTCTGCTCGAAGCACTGCGCCAGACCCTCGGAGTGGACTACTTGATTCGCAGCGTCGTTGCAAGGGATGAAACCGGCTATCGACTTCGTGCCGAACTCAGCGGGCCCGAAGGGCCTAAACGGCTCATCCAGCCTGAACTCGGCGATCTGGCCAGCATGGTGCGAGGTTTTGCCAGTGAGCTTGCCCGGGAGCTGGGCGCCTCATTTCGGGAACAAGAGGGCATCCCGGTGTTCTCGGCCGACGATTTCGTCAACGAAGCCTACGTGCGCGCCCTGAATGCCCTGTTGGCGGGGGATAACCGGGCAGCAACAGCCTTGTTCGCCTCCGTGCTCGAATTGGATCCAGCGCTGATTTATGCCCGCTATGAGTTGGGCAATGCCCATTGGCAGCTTGGGGAGCACGAACAGGCTGGGGAGCACTACCAGGTTAGCCTGGAAAAGGCTCTTGAGCTCGACGCCCCTCGCCTGGCCGGCCATGCATCGACCATGCTGGGCGTTCTGGCCTGGCAGGGGGGATCTCTGGATGAAGCACAAGCCTGGTATGAGCGGGCACTGACACACTACGAGGCAGCCAGTGATGAGCACGCGGCGGCCAGCGCCCTGGGTAACCTTGGCAATCTGGCCGATCAGCACGGCGACCTTGATCGAGCCGCTGAACTGCATCTGAACGCCCGGGATCGCTTCAGGGCTGCCGATGACCTGGTCGGAGAATCGGCTACCTTTACCAACCTGGCGGTAATCAGCCGGCAGCGCTCGCGGCTACATGAAGCCCAGCGCTATCAGCAGCAGGCGGCAGAGATGCAGCGCCGGCTCGGCATCGATTCGATGCTGGTGCGCAGTCTGACCTACCTGGCGGCCCTGGACGTCGAAATGGGCGACTGGGAAAAAGGTGAAGCCCTGCTGGACGAAGCCATGCAGATGGCAGCCGACCAGGACAATCACTTCGGGATGGCCGAGGTCCGGGTTGAACAGGCGCGCCTGGCCTTGAACCGCCTTAAAGGCGCCAGCGCTGCTTCCATTGCCGAGCTTGCCCTGTCCGACTTTGAGCAACTGGGTTCGCCAACCGGCCAGGCGCTTGCCTTGGCCATACTGGCTGAAGCCGATCTCGTTCGCGGCAAACCCGAAAGCGCGCTTGAGCGGCTAGCCCTGGCCGACACGGTAGACCAGAACATCAGCAAGCCGCGTGACCGAGCAGCCCGTAAGCTACTCCGAGCGCGAGCGCTGAACGCACTTGAAAAGCCAGAGGAAGCGCATTCGACGATAGATGACATCATGAGCAGCCCGGACCAGCTCATTATCGCTCTGGCCCGAGCCGGCCTGGCCAGCTTGGCCTGGTCGTCGGGCGAGCATGAAGCAGGACTGGCGCTCTGGCGTGCTGCCCTGGAGGCACTGGAAACACTGGATGAACCCGGACAACGCGCCAGGCTCCGCATCCGCCTCGCCGAAGCGCATCTTGATCGCCTGGAAATCGAACCCGCCATTGGCTACCTGAGGCTGGCAGCGGAGTGGAATTCGGAGTGCCAGCAACTGCGGCTGCAGCACGCCAGACTGGCCTTGCTCCAGGGGCGAGTCGAGGAGGCTGCTGACATCGTCGCCAACCTGCTCGACGCCACCGAGCTGCCTGATCGTTCACCCTTTCGGCAACAGTTGGTCGAACTGCATGCTTCAATCCACCCCGGCGCTCATGCCGATGTAACGGCAGCGCCTGATTCAGGGAGCGAACCCTCTGGCTGATGTTTTGCCGACGTGCGGTTGATGTGCCGGCTCTGGCCTTGTTATCCGATGGTGCTCAGTTTTGTTTGCTGGTCCTAGAAGCCGTAGCGAAAGTCGGCTGACAGACGCAGCCGCGTGCCGCTGAGCCTGGTGCGGAAAGTCCAGCGTTGCCAGTCCAGATCGAGCCGTTCGAGCTTTCTGTCGATGTCTTCCGGGATCGGGCAAAAACTTCGATCAGCGCACTCTTGGGTCGCACAGGTGTCGATGACCGCAGGTGCGCATGGCCTCGGCAAGCTCCGCGCATTACATGTGGCTATCGCTACTGAGCTGCTGCAGAAAGGCGCTAAGAAGCCTGATCGCGAAGCTCATCGGCCAAGCGTTCGGTTTCGAGCAGCCGGCGACGACCGCGCTCGGCAAACCATGCAGACACTGCCATCCCGAGCGCGCACCACAAGGTAGCCAGTACAAGCACTATGGCGCGGTCTTTCAGAAAATCTGCAAGCGGCACCGCGGCCATCCAGCCAGCGGCCAGCATCCACAGGAAAATGAAGACCAGGACCGCCGCGCTTACCCCAAAACCGAAGCGCCCGCCCTGCACATACCACCAGGCATCGCGGCGGGCATGGTCAAGGACGGCGGCAACCGAGTCGTCCACGCGCCCCGAGGCCTGAAGATGCAGGCGCAAAGAGACAACCACGCCAAAAACATAAACGCTGGCAAAAAAGCCCCAGTAAATCCAGGCCATCCAACCATCCATCCAGGCTGTCGACCAGATCAATAGCGCGCCAACCCCCACCAGCGCGATGGCATCCAGCAACACCAACCAGCGGCGACGACGCAGTCGCTTCCTGACGCCATCAATC
>SLQY01000232.1 GCA_007131235.1 Wenzhouxiangella sp. | reverse complement strand
GCGGCGCTCGAAATCCAGCCGCTTTTCAAGCTGGCTGACGCGCAGGGCAGACTGCGCCGCCTGGATGCTTGAAACAATGCCGCGACCGGCCAGCTCTGCTTCGGCATCAGCCTGCAGCCGAGCGCTCTCGAAATCCGCCTCCAGGCTCATGACACCAGCCTCGGCGTTCAACAGATCACGATCCAGCTCAGCCTCCAACGCGGCCAGTGACGCCTCGGCGCTGGCAATCGCCCAGCGCGCCTCCTCGGCTTCCTCGACCAGGCGGGGATTGCTTAGCTGTACCAGCACCGTCCCTTGATCTACAAAGGTTCCAGGACGAACCAGGATGCGCTCAACCCGACCGGGACTGGCCGCCGGAATCCAGCGAATTTCCCGCGGAGCCAGCCGACCCGGCCCACGCACATCGCGCACAAACTCACCCAATTCCACCGTGCCTGTCCAAACCGCCGCACGGTCAATACGCGGCGCCGCACTTTCCAGCGACCGCACGGCCACCGCCGCGCCAATCACAAGCAAGCTGATAACGGCACCATACAGAATGCGACGCTGTTTTCGGCCACGGGCTAAATCGGGTCTTTGGTAATCCATGCCCGCTTTAATACATAAAGCATGCCAAGGTGAAGAAATACCTACATGTCAGTACTTTACGGTTGTTCCGGTGCAATCGTTCATGCACTTGGTGTCCTGATGTCGGGACTGGGATTCTCGCAAACGGGAAAACAGCCAACCGCCAAACGCCGTATTTTTCCTGGAGAACTGCCCGACCTCAACTCCATCGCCGTGCTGGAGCAGTTCCAAATGGAGAGAAAGATGACCAAAACCGGCATATTCAGGGCCATCGAGCCCATTGCTTGAGCTTGACCGGTCGCCCACTGCCTGGAAAATCAGCCACTAACATGGTGGAAAATCATCCACTGAGTGGCTGAATTTACATTTCTCATGTACCCACGATCCATACAACCCACCTTGGCCGAAGCCCTGAAGGACACGCCGGTGGTCTTGCTCAACGGCGCTCGACAGACGGGCAAAAGCACGCTGGTGCAAGCGCTGCGCCCGGGCTTTCGGTATCTCACCCTGGATGATCCGGTGGTGCTGGCAGCGGTCAAATCCGACCCTTTCGGCTCTATCGCCGACCTTGACGAGCCGACCTGCCTGGACGAAGTGCAGCGGGCACCGGAGCTGTTTCTGGCCATCAAGGCCGCAGTGGACAAGGATCGCAGGCCTGGCCGATTCTTGCTCACCGGCTCGGCCAATGTCTTGAAGTTGCCGTAAATAGCCGACTCGCTAGCCGACCGTATGGAAATCATCGAGCTCTGGCCGCTGGCCCAGAGTGAACTGAACGGGCGTGACGGCAGCGCAATTGATCGCCTGTTTGCCGGAGATTTTGCCCAGAGCTATCCGTTCACGCGGACCGATTTCATTGCCCGCCTTGTTGCCGGCGGCTACCCGGAAGCCACCCAACGCAGCACCAGCATCCCGCAAACCACACTGAAGCGGTACCTGGCCCTGCTCGAGACCCAGTTTCTTGTCCGCCAGGAGCCCGCCTGGTCTTCGCACCTTGGCAAACGCCTGCAGAAGTCGCCGAAGTTTTTCCTTTCCGATTATGGCCTGAAGTCTCACGGAGAAGGGCTACGGCAGGCAACAGTTGGCCGAAGTGGGCAAGTTGATCGAGGCCGAGAACAGCGATTTATACGATGTGCTGGCCTATATCGCCTTCAACCTGGCACCGGTCACCCGGGCCGAGCGCGTGGATACGCACATGGCGCGCATCCTTCAGGGCCACGACTACTGACAGCAGGAGTTTCTGAAATTCGTGCTCGCGCACTATGTCGCCCAGGGCGTGAGCGAACTGGACACGGCCAAGCTGCCGCAGCTGATCGAACTGAAGTACCACAGCCTCGGCGATGCCTTGCGGGAGCTGGGGCCTGTGGGCACGATTCGAGACGCGTTCGTGGATTTTCAGCAGCATTTGTATGGTTGAGAGTCTGATGACATGCTGAAAAAACTGACTGGATGAGCACAGGCGGGCTGATTCTCTATCGCAGCAAGGACGGGAAGGCCGAAGTTCAGCTGCGTGTTGAGGGCGAGACCGTCTGGCTGACCCAGGCTGAGATGGCGGAGCTGTTCCAGACCTCGGTGCCCAATATCAATTCCAGCGTCTGTCCTGCAGCGGCTTTTGAACATGGCTCGCGCACAGGGTAGGGCCTTTTCAGGAAGTCTTGCGGTTCTATGTAATGGAACGCTTCCTATATCGACTTAGTCAGTCACAGCATTCGGAACGGTTTGTGTTGAAGGGGGCTCTACTGTTGCAGGTTTGGGAGGCAACGCAGTCTCGTCCGACGAGGCTTGCGCTTGATTTGCCGTCGGCCAGATGGCAGGGTGTTGGTGCAGGGGTGATAGAGACGAGAGGAGACACGCGATGGGAATCAGCAGTCGGGCACTGCTCAGAAATCTGACGACCAATACTTTTCGCCGCATCAGGCATCGGGCCAGTACGCTTCGGCCGGGCAGTTCTGCTGGAACCGCCGGAAGCTCGGGAAGCGCAGGCCATAGCCGCCATCAACCGGGCGCGAGCGGCGGACAAGAGCCGGCCGCGGCCACAATTGACTGGGAGCTTTGGGCCTGGGACATGGCCGATGCACTCGGCAAGGCCATGGACGACTGGAAATCCCTGGCATTACTGAAGCCGATCACGGTCAACAATGGCATCGGCATGATCAATCCGGGAGACATTACCGGGCCGGCGCTGACCAGCCTGGCCCCGCCGTATCTTGACCATGATGGCGATGCTGATCTGACCGCGATTCGCTCGGCCATTACCGACGAGGTCAGCGATGCCTGGAAAAGCTGGCACGACAGCCTGCATGGTCCGTTGACCTTCCCGACGCTGCTGGGTGGCGGTGATCACCAGCCCACGACGGCCCATTGCCAGCCCACCATGCTGTCCGCGCTGGCCTCTTCCGGGGCGGTCTACTTTGGTTCCGGGAGACTGAAGGCCTTTCTTGGCGTTCGCCTGGTCAATCGCGACCTGCCCGAGGTGGATCAGCTGATCGATGCCATGGCGCTTGCCCTGGAAACCACGTTCAAGACCTTCAAGGCCAGCACGGTGATTACCGACGTGCAAGCCACCGGCGGCGTTGCCACCGGTGCTCCTGGTTTTTTGCGCTGACTGATTCTGCCAGGCCGAACTATTCCACAGTCGTCGTCAGTTCAACAGATGCGGCGTTGGCAGCCTCCAGACCAATACTGATTTCGGTCCGTGCGCCTTCGCCAACGACCAGCAACAGTTCCGTGGTGCTGTCGCGTGAAAGGGTAGGCAAGGTGCAGATGGCGCTGCCGGCACCCGTTGCGCACTGCCAGGCCGGATCCGAGGCGGACTGGCAACTGAAACCACCACCGTCAAAGGTGCAGCTCTGGAGCTGGGTCAGTGCGGCGGCGATTGGCAAACTGCTGTCTTCCAGGAATATGCTCAAGACCAGTTCGTTGAGGCGAGCCTCACCGCCGTTCTCGACCCGCAGCAGCAGCGGACGGCCGGGAATAAGCGCGAGCGGCGGCCGGGCCTGGGCATTGAGCTGCAGGATTGACGGTTCGGCCTGGCCAGGCAGGATCACCGCCCAGCCGCCCGAACCCTGACCATTGGCTGCCAGGCCGCGCACGGCCGCAATTGCCAGATCAGACACCTGGTTGCCGGTCAGGTCTTCACCGGCACCGGCCATGACCAGGCCGAAACGGCTGTTGGCCAGGGCCAGGGCCGGCAGGTTGGATTCCAGGGAAAGTACTTGGACCCGGTCGCCGGGGGCGGTAGCCAGGTCCAGCAGGGCATTGTCTGGCT
>SLQY01000044.1 GCA_007131235.1 Wenzhouxiangella sp. | reverse complement strand
CCTTAGCCCCTTAGCCCCTTAGCCCCTTAGCCCCTTAGCCCCTTAGCCCCTTAGCCCCTTAGCCGTCTTCACCCTACCTACATCGGCGCCTCGCACAGGCAATGAGCCATGACGCCCGGGCGCCCGGCCTGGGTGGCCTCGAAGACGATCCGCAGATCTTCAGCGATATTCTGGCGCAGGCCGGATG
Source organism: Wenzhouxiangella sp. (assembly GCA_007131235.1). GTDB lineage: Bacteria > Pseudomonadota > Gammaproteobacteria > Xanthomonadales > Wenzhouxiangellaceae > Wenzhouxiangella. The sequence continues at coordinate 3,659 of SLQY01000044.1, read as the reverse complement.
GCAACATCTTGAATAGCTGGCTCACGCTTGGTTCCAGCCCGGCCTTGAGCAGGGCGCTGGCACCCATCTCGGCCAGGAACTGCTGCCAGCCGGTCAGTTCCGGCTCGACGTAGCGCAGCGTGAAATCCTCACCCAGGCCGGCAATGCGCGCGGCCGAGGCGATGGCCTCTTCCAGTCCGCCAAGATGGTCAACCAGGCCAAACTCCAGCGCTTGCGAACCCGTCCAGACCCGGCCCTGGGCCACTTCGCGCACCGCCTCTACCGACATCTGTCGGTGTTCAGCCACCAGGGACAGGAAGTCGCGGTAGGCGGCATTGATGAAGGTATCGAGAATGCTGCGCAAGTCATCGTTGAGCGCACGATCGGCGCGAAAGGCGCCGGCCAGCGGCGTGGTGCCGACACCATCGGTATGGATACCAATGCGTGACAAGGTCTCTTCGAAGGTCGGGAAGAAGCCAATCACGCCAATTGACCCGGTCACCGTGGCCGGGTTGGCCCAGATCTCGTCGGCACCCATGGCAATCCAGTAACCACCGGAGGCGGCCACGTTACCCATGCTGACCACCACCGGCTTGCCGGCATCCCGCAGCGCCTTGAGTTCGCGCCGGATGATTTCAGACGCGAACGCACTGCCACCGCCGGAATTGACCCGCAGCACCACGGCCTTGACATCATCATCGCGCGCGGCCTGGCGGATCTTGCGCGAGGTGGATTCAGAGCCAATCGTGCCCGGCGGCTGGTTGCCCTCGGTAATCAGGCCTTCGGCGACGATGACGGCCACCTGGTCGCCAGGCAGCATGGTCGGCAGTGCTGGCTGCAAAAACGCGTCGTGCGCCACCTGGCGGAAGCTGCCGTTATCGTCCGGTGCCCCGCGGTTGGCCATTTCCGCCCGCAGTTCCGGACGGCTGACCAATCGGTCAACCAGGCCTGTCTCCAGCGCCAGCTCGCCGAAATTGCCGTTGGCTGCGGCCAGGTAGGTCGGGAAATTCTCGATCAGCTCGGCCAGGACTTCCACCGGCATGCCGCGATTTCGAGACACCATGTCCAGGTACTCGCCCCACAGGCCGGTGAGGAAATGCAGGCTGGCCTCACGATCCGCCTCCGACATGTCACTGCGCTGCCAGGGCTCCATGGCTGACTTGTAGTCGCCGGTCTGGAACAGATTGACCTCGACGCCCAGTCGATCCAGTCCTTCGCGGTAGTAATTGCGAAAGCGCGAATAGCCTTCGACCAGGATCGCACCCTCGTGATCGAGCCAGATCTCGTCGGCCTGGCTGGCCAGGAAATACTGGCCCTGGGTCATGAAACCACCGTAGGCCACGATGGGCTTGCCGGATTCGCGAAAGCGGACAAACGCCTCGTTGAGCTCGCGCATGGTCCCGGTACCCAGCCCGAACAGGCGGTCCACGTCGATCAGGACCTGGCTGATGCGATCGTCGTCGGCTGCCTGCTCCAGCACGGCTAGCAGATCACGCAGTCGGGTCTCGGGCACATCCTGGCCGAGCGCCTCCTGGATAGCGCGCTCGATCGGCGAGCCGGTGTATTCTTCGACGATGATACCCACCGGTGCCAGCACCAGCGTGGTATCCGGCTCGATGACCAGCTTGTCACCACCGCGAATGATCAAGCCGATGACCAGCGCCAGCACGATCAGAAACAGGATATTGAAAACCGCCATCCGCAGGGCGGTCAGGCCACGCCAGAAGCCCAGCCACAGGCGCACAAGAATGTTGGGTCGAGAAGCCATGAGTTGTCAGACGCAATAGGAACAAGCGTAGATTCTAGGCCGAGGCAGTGAATGACACAATGTGCCGTTGGTCACGCAGGAAGTCAGGCCCGGCTGATACGACCGAAGCGGGCACCGAGCAAGACGGCGGCCACGCACAGTCCGGCAATGATGCCCAACCACATGCCCTGCGGACCCCAGTCAAGGCGGAAAGTCAGGTACCAGCCACTGGTCATGCCCACGCCCCAGTAGGCGATCACGCTGTAGAGCATCGGCATGCGCGTGTCCTTCAAGCCACGCAAGGCACCGGCCGCCGCAGCCTGCAAGCAATCGGCAAGCTGAAAGAACGCGGCAAAGAAAAGCAGGTGCACGGCCAGCGCGGCCACCTCTGGCTCGCTGGTATACATGGCCACAATCCATTCCGGCACCAGGAAAATCACCAGCGCCGAGAACACGCCGAAGCTCAGCGCACAGCCCATGCCGACCAGGCCGGCGCGACGCGCGCCCTCGGGATCACCGCGGCCCGTGGCATTGCCCACCCTGACCGTGATCGCGCCGGACAAGCCGACCGGCACCATGAACATCAGGCCGGCATAGTTCATCGCGACCTGGTGGGCGGCCACCGGCAACGCGCCAAGGGTGCCGATCAGCAGCGCCGAACCGACGAACAGGCCGCCTTCCAGGAACACCATCACGCCGATCGGCAAACCGAGCTTGACCAGGGCGACGATTTCGCGCCAGTTGGGTCTGCTGAAGCGCTGGTAGAGCGCGAACGGCCGGTAACGCGGCCGCCATGCGATCCAGCCGGCCAGGGCAATCAGTTGTACCCAGAAAATGATCGCCGTAGCCCAACCGGCACCCACCGCGCCCAGCGCCGGCATGCCGAAATTGCCGAACATCAATGCATAATTCAGCGGCACATTCAATGCAATGCCGACAAAGCCGATGTACATCGTCGGCCGGGTGTACCCAACCCCTTCGGAGAAAAAGCGCAGCGCCATCATCAGGCACAGGGCCGGCGCGCCCCAGCTGATGGCCCTGAGGTAAGCGGCGGCAAGCTCGGCAACCGCCGGCTCCACGCCCAGCGCATCCATCAGCCAACCCGCGCTGCGCGCAACCACAAACAAGGCCATACCGAGTGCCAGCGCCAGCCACAGGGCCTGGCGAGTGAACTCCCCGACCTGGCGATGGCGCCCGGCACCATCGAGCTGCGACACCGTTGCTGATACGGCAAGCAACACCCCGAGCACGAACAGAAATCCCGCAGCCCAGATCGACGAACCGACGGCGATGGCGCCCAGGTCCACCGTTCCGATCCGACCGGCCATTACCGTGTCGACGAAGTTCATGCCGAAATTGGTGATCTGACCGACGATCAAGGGCCCGGCCAGCACCAGGGTGCGTCGTATCTCGAATCCCAGGGAGGGCTGTGACTTATACTGATTCACCGGAGGACTGGAGTCCGAACAGGGAGCGGCATTGTCCGTGCTGACAGCCCCTTAATGCAAGCAGACCCGACCAAGCGTCCATCGGCGAGGACCGATCGCCTTTGCTCGAACTGCGGAGCCGAGCTGCATGGCCTGTATTGCCACGCCTGCGGTCAGCCCAGTCGCAGTTTCATTCGGGCCCTGCCCGGCCTGATCCGGGAAATCGCCGGGGAAACCCTTTACTACGACTCGCGCATGTGGCGCACGCTGAAATCACTGGTCCTGCAACCCGGCCTGTTATCCACCGAGTATGTCCGCGGCAAGCGCGCCCGCTACACCCCGCCGGTACGACTGTACCTGGTCTGTTCCATCCTTGCCTTTCTGCTGATCGGCCTGGTCATCAACACCGCCAACGTTACCCCCTGGACCGAGCAATTCGAAACCTCGACCAGCGCGCAGGACAGCGACGCGCCCACACCGCCTTCGGCCCCCGCCATTCACTTCGG
>SLQY01000281.1 GCA_007131235.1 Wenzhouxiangella sp. | reverse complement strand
TCGCGTTTGCCGTCTTCTACCACGCCGACCGTCAGCCACTTGCGGATCAACCGCAAGATCGTTCGGTCTGCGACCCGGCGCTGGAGCACTTCCATCAGGGCGTCATGTTCGATCGTGTCGAGGCACGCCTTCAGGTCAAGGTCCAGCGCCCAGTTCACCCGCCCTTTCTGCAGCGCGGTCTGCACCCCCTGCAAGGCTTGATGCTGGTTGCGCCCCGGACGGAAGCCGTAGCTCAGGCCATGGAAATCGCACTCGTAGATCGCAGTACGACGAAGTTGTGGGCAGATGCGACTCCGGTTCTGTGTCCGGCTCATCGTTCCCTCCGTCGTGATCCCTGCTCGGCCCGTCCCTTCGCTCCACCCGCTCGCGCAAAACACGCTTCGCCGGCTTCTGTTCATGAATTATTCGGGCTAGTGCCGGAACGGGCCAATGACGGGAAGTTTGGCGTGCTTCGCCGTACGATTGGCTACGACAGAACAGAAAACGGGTAGATTCGACCCGCTGTGTGCCGATATCGAGATCAATGGTCAGCAGGCACTCAGCGCTTCAGAGCCGGACGTAGTATTTCAAGACCACTCCTGATCATGCGGAACACCTCATAGGCATCAGCTCGGTTATCGGGAAAACGGTTCGGTCATGGGAGACGGAATCGATCTGCGAACACGACATCGAACTGATACTCGTAGGCCCCGACATCACAGGCCATCGACCTCAGACCTGGTCTAGACAGGCCGCGTTGATCATGATCCACTCCTGGCCAGACCGCGCAGTCACCAGCACTGTCGCGGGCAATGCTCTGTTCCGGTATGGCATGGACCCGAGTCAGGCCTATCTCATAGGCCAGCGGGGCCAATCCGATCGCCTCAGCCGCAGTCGCGATTCCAGTGCAACTGGCATCACTGGCCAGACTGCCCGTATGGCTGAGATCGGCGAACTCATCAGGCGTTGAGCAAACCGGCTGGGAAGAATTCGTCTGCAGGAACAGGGAGTTTTCCAGAATGATCAGACTTGGATGATCGGCAGTTCCTTCGAAAGCGATGCTGGCCGCCGCGCTTGAGCCGGCACCTATAGCATTGTTCGCCACGGTGGCGTGCCGCAAGTGAAGCACGCCTCCTTCAACAAAAATCCCTGCCCCGCCCTGGCCACCGCTCTGGTTGCCCGAGACGGTGCTGTTTTCAATCAGCAGTTCGGCCTGGCGGACATAGATACCGCCGCCCCTGCTATTGGTCTGATTACCATCCACTGTCGATCGCAGCAATTGTCCTCGGGCGCCGAACGAGATGTGCAGCCCGCCTGCGCGGGAAGCGTGGTGGGGTGACACGTTGTTGCTGATTTCCGACTCGATGATCTCGATAGTGGCGCCGGTGGTGGCATGAACAGCCCCACCAAGAATGCTGGAGTCGAACACCCGATTGCCGCTCACCCTGACACGCTCCACCCTGACCTCGGCCGACACGCCGGCAATCAGCGCCGAGCCGGTATCGGACCTGCCCTTTGTCAGGCTGAGATCGCTCAGTCGCAGCCGCACATCGTTGCTGGCATGAATGGCCCGTAGAATTCCCGATTGCTCGTTGCCATCCAGTACGATTCCGCCGGGATCGCCCAGGACTGGACCAGCGATATGCACGGGATGAATGATGGTCGGTAACGCACTGCCTGCCAGCACGATACGCTGTCCAATCAGATGCGAGGAGAATTCAATTTGATCAAAGTCGCTGCCGGCAGCACAGTCCACCGAACCGGACTGATCGTTATGGTTGGCATTGATCAGGGCCTCGCGGAGGCTGCACTGGCCGTCATCAATCACTTCGTCGGCCAGGGTAGTCACCACCAGCGTCGCTGGCGGTAGCCAGACCCTGGCCTTGGCGAAGTTGTTTTCCAGGATCGGGTCAAAGGCCAAAGTACTGGCCTCGGCCTGGAGAATGTAGGGGTGTGAGGAAGTGAGGCTGACCGCCAGAGTCAGGCTGGCCTGGTCAGTCGCGGCCAGGTCGCCAACCAGCCACCAATTCAATCCCGCATCATAGCTGCCCGAATCGGTATTGAAAGTCTCCAGTTCAAAACCCGCAGGCAGCGTTACATCGACGATCACTCCAGGGGCTTGATCAGGTCCTAGATTGCTGACCGTCAATTCAATTTCAACGGTCTGCCCGACTTCTGCCTGTTCGGGAAATACCTCGGCCGACAGTTTCAGATCGGCCTCCGGAGGTGGCTCCTGTTGCTCGAAGGCACCAACATCGCAAGCCATGGAGTCGCCGCCGGGTCGCTGCAGTCCGCGCTGGTCGATATCCAGACCATGATCGGCCGCACAATCGCCAGCGGCATCGATGGCCACACTACCCACGCCCAGTCCGTGGGATCGGGTTGGGCCACCTTGGTCGGCAAGCCCGGTCAGTCGAATCCATTCCAGCGCCGTCGCGTCGCCGCCGCAACTGGTGTCAGTAGCGATGCTGCCAATATTTGTCAATGTGGTGGAGGCGTTCGAAAACCGCCGGCAGGGGATGCGATCATCTGTCTGGACGAACAGGGAGTTGACTAGCAAGAGGTTTGCCGGCGTATCACTCTGTCCGCTAACCGAAATATCCTGACCCTGCAAAAGACCGCTGCCAGAAAGATTGAATGCCAGAGTGCTATGCAAGACCGTGGCATCGGCACCGGAAACTACCAACCCACCGACGCTGCTGGCCGTGTTGCCGGAAAAAGTCGAGTTGACCACGGTGAGTTGCCCGCCCTGTAGAAACAGTCCGCCAGCTTGATTGTGCACCGACTCGTTGTCGTGGATCAGGCTTCGCTCGACAAGCACATTACTGTCGTATGCGGCCACGCCGCCACCGTTTGAGACCAACACGGTGGCACGGTTGGCGCTGATCGTCGAGTCAGTAATGGTCAGTGACCCGTCAGCGATATAAACACCACCGCCGTGTCCACCAGCGCGGGCGGTGACATTGGCCAGAATGTGCATCCGCTCCAGGCTCAGCTCGACTCCGGCGACAGCCCGCACTGCAGCTCCCTGACCATTGGGCGCGGTGGTATGCCCACCGGTCAGAGTCAGGTCTTGCAAGTGAACCGAGATATCGCCACTGGCTTCAAACAGTCTGGACTGTCCGTTGGCATCGAGCACCAGGGCGGACGGATCGCCCTCCTCCGGCCCCTCAATGATCAAAGGGCTGGTGATCAAGGGCAGTTGGCTACCCCCAAGAGTCAGGGTCTGACCAGACAGCGTGGCGGCAAAACGGAGCGTGTCAGTCCCGGCACTGCCGGGGGTGCAATCGGTCGAGCCGCTCTGATCACCATTGTTCGCATTGATAATGGCCTCGCGCAGGCTGCATTGACCATCGGCAGTGACCACGTCCTGAAGGGTGTCAACAAGAATGATTGCGGCACCAGACTGGCCGCTGAACATAACCAACGCCAATAGCATAAAAGCAGGCCACGAAGTTGTCCAAAGACTGGTCACAGACCCTCTCCGCCAGGTGCTGTTGATCACAGCCTTGGATATTGCAAATAATGCAGCGAGCGGAACTGCACTGCGGATTGGTCGTGATTTCATTGGTATCTCCCTTTGGATAATGAACTGCCGCGTAGCGCTATCGCCATCACGGGTTTAGAAGAGGGCTTCGAGGATTCTGACTACGCCATTCTGGTCGATACCAGACCACGTGGGCCGGGTATGGATCAGGCCGACATTCTGAGTGGGAACGGCAAGGTTTTCGGACCCCGGGGCAAAGCAATCATTGGCTTGGCCAGCCGCAATGTCAGCGCTTCGGTAAACAGTCTGTATGACCTGCGTATCGAAAGTGGCCTGAATCCGTGTCACATGCAAACTCTGGTCCCCATCCAGGCTGATGCCGGATTGATTACCTGGCACCGGTCCAGTCAGGTTCAGTGCGCGGATGATGGTCGGCAACTCAGTGCCATTCAACACGGTGTTGCCGCCGGCCAGCTGTCCATCTGCACAATTGGTCGAGCCTGAATGATTGCCTCCATTGATGTCCTGCAAAGGCCCTCTTAGGCTGCAACAATCGTCAACATTGAGCTCATCAACCAACGTGTCCACGATGATGACACTGGAAAATACGGGAATGCTGATTCCGGTCAATAGAACTGTGCCGAGTAGAATCAATGGCCATTGGCCGACCCGTCCAGCGAATTTGCCAAAGAAGTTCAATGTTCTTCTCCTGACTCACTGTAAATATTGATGGTTCCTGTTTTGCTGGCGCGGTAGCCGGCCTGCACGGGAATGATCATCGCATTGGGAATAGTGAAGGCTCGACCGGCCAGACTGAGAACCGACGATTGGTAGTCACCAATCTTGACCAGGGTGTCACCGTAGTCAATGAAGCCGGAATTGCGACCGGTTGACATAGCCCGCTCCAGCTCGATCGTATCGGCTATCGCACTTCCTGGCAGCAGGCAGCCTTTGAGCAGTCCAGCCATTGATTCCCGTAAAATCATGAGGCTTCGCCTGCATTGGTGACTCTTTTGCGCGCCAGATATACGATCCCGACACAGACGGCAATCAACAAAATGCTCAACAGCGGTCGGTAGAACAGCCAGGCCAGAGCAATAGTGGTCAATGACAGCACCAGTCCCAGGACCAGCGAGATCACGCCAGTGCCGGCTCCGGCGATACTGCCCAGTATCGGCAGGATGTCGAAGGTCACCCGGATGGGCTTGAGGATCAAACCAGAACCGATGACCACCATCAACACACCACCAATCCGGAGTGCCCAGGTCATGATGGTGTTTTCCCTGACCATCTGCTCGAACATGGCATCGACGCTGAGGATGCCGGGCATCAAGCGCTCAATACTGGTTCCATGCGAGGTGGTGTGGGCTTCAAAGGTATTGTCGACCTGGCGGGCCAGCAACGAGACCGGCTGGTCGCGCACAACCTTGAGCCTGATGCGCATGTCCCCGATTTCCGGCGCAAGCGGATCACCGACATGAAGCCAGCCGGACTGATCCGTGCTGGCACGTTCCCGAAAGCGCTCGGGCAAACTGGCAGCATGCTCGGCACCCAACTCGAAGGGTTCAGACTGCCGTATTTGCGCAATCAGGGCAGGATTGAGCCGGAATGCGCCAAGCGCGACATTGTCGGCCCGTCGAGTCTCGCTTTCGATCGGGAACCCGGCCGGGTTTCGATGCGCATCTGCCTGATTGAAGCGACTACTGTCGATATGGCGAGAAGACCATTCCGGCCGGTAGGAATAAGTGGTCACACGTTCCTCGCTGCCACCGACCGTGGTTCGGGTTTCGGTACGACTGTCTTCTCGCCACTGGTACATCTCGACTTCGCGGACCAGGGCGATCGCGGTTTCGGCCACGCCCAGCACCGGATCACGCAAGACATCCTGGGCAGCAGCCTGGCCACTGACGTGGACCAGTTGACCGTTGTTGGCCAGTCCCACCTGGTCGGCACTGATTGAGGTGACAGCCGCCGATCCTTCCTTCAGCCCCTTGGCCGCATTGACCGCACGACCCTCGTTCCACCAAAGACCTCCGATGGAAGCCAGAACCAAAAAAATCCCGCCAACCACCCCGGCAATCGATTGCATCAATCGTTGCCCCCAGCTCACCCGGGTCACCTTTGCGTACTGCTGTGCTCCAGTCATGGTTGATTCCTCCTTTCTGGTTCAGAACCAGGTTTAGATCATGTCGTCAGCAGCGACAAAAAACCTTCAGGAACAATCAGGAAACTCTAAAATTTGTCTTCAAAAACAGAGGTCTTTCATATTATCAATGCCTTACGGCCTTTCCATTTATGAACTTCTCGGAGTGAGAGAGGGAACCAAGCTGATCGATATCGACGAACGTGACTATTTGCGCCCGGCTTCTTGAATAACCGACGCGGCCGATCTGCGAGACGCGACGCCTGATCGGCCGGCTCAGCCCCGTTCGCCTGATCCCTGCTCTGGTGATTCGCCGTTATAGCACTTGACCTTCGCACAGATCGCCCGACCGGCGAGAAGCACCGAAGGCGTAAGCGTTTGTAGGTCAACATTCAAGGAGCAATCAGCATGAGCAGTCATTGGTTATCAATCCGGCAGGTATGTAGATCATATTCAGGGCTTGAAGCAGGGTCCGAATCAAGGCGTTACTCGCTGCGAATGGTGATTTCATTGGCAAGAGCGGAAACGCAGAGCCGGACCTTGCTTGAAATTCCTAACCGATCGAATTTGATTGACAGGCCGCCGTGTGGCTTTCGGCTGAATGCGATCGACCTGCCCGCTGGGTTAATGAAATTCAGAGCGTTGGTGATCGTCACAGCGTTGGTTGGCCTGCTGGCCTGCGGCGCCTCAGTCTCGGACAACGGCACCCCGCCAAACCAGCGTGCCGCGCTGGTGCTGGGCGCGGAAAGCCCGGCAGGCGTTGTCGAGCGCATCACTCTTGCGGCCCATAACAAGGATATCCGAGAACTGGCGGCGAGCATCGATCCGCAACAGCTCGACGAAATGGCAGAAGGTCTTGCATTCATCAGCGCCATGATCCTGGCGTTCTCCACGCTCGGGGACGAGGCCACTTTCGATACAGACAGCAAGGCGCAGGAGCTTAATACCATCATGACCCGGCACGGTCTGCCGGCGATGAACGATGGGTCAGGCGACGACGAAGCACCTACCCTGCAGGACGCCCTGGCCGCATTGGACCAGGTCTCCATGATTAACCTGATCATCGATCTGGCCAGTTTCCTCGAGGAACTGGGCGAAAACGATGAGGGTCTGAACAACGAGTTTCTGCCGCCGTTCGACGGCGAACTGACCGACCTGGTCATCGACGGCGCTACTGCGACGGCGCGCGTGGGCGACGAAAACGTCGATTTCGTCCGGGTTGACCAGCGCTGGTATGCGCGCATGCCCGAGCCGCCGCAGGCGGCTGCCGACAGCAGTGAGGCCAGCGAATTCTGGTCCGATTGGGACAACCGCAATCGGGCCGGTGCCGAACAAGCCACCGAGCTTGTTTTGCCTATCTCAGGCGAGCACGCACTCGATGATAACGGCCGACACTGGTACCGGTTCAGTGCACCTGAAACAGGCACCCTGAGATTGGCCACCCGTGCCAGCGGCAGCAATGATGGCGACCTGGTTATTGAGGCCTACCTGGACGAAGTATTCGACTTTTCGGTGGCTCGGTCCGATGCCGACCGCGATGGCGATCCGGCCAAAGAATCAATCGAAATCGATCTTCAGGCCGGCCAGGTTCTGCATGTCAAGGTTTCGCAGTGGGGCGTACAGCAAGATGCGCTTTCCTATCACTTCGAGGCATCATTTAGCCCAGGCGACGAATGAGCTGACCAAGGCGCCTCTTGCATGGACACCGCCCGTTTTGCAAACGCCGAAGATTTTGGAGAGGAAGGTTCGATTGCACTCTTCCATCCGGCCAGTAGGCGGGACTGATGTCCCTGGCCCCTATGGTGTTCGCCGACGGGTCACTATCTGAATTTCAAATGTTGGCTTCAAGAGGCTCCCTAATGCCGCCAGCGGCGCGGTGGGCGCTGCTCGCGGACCTCCAGCATGGCCAGGTCGCGAAGCGCCTGGCCGTGGCGGTCGGTGCTGACCACCTCGACCCGGTAGATCCCGATGGGCAGGTCTGCCGGTAAACGCAGTTGCCACAGGTGCATATTGCGATCAGGCATGCGCCGATCCTGCGGCGCCGGCACACCCTGGAAGCGGCGGCCGCGGAAAGCCTCGTGGCCCTGGGCGCGATCATCCCCGGAGCGGCTGACCACGGCCCGACGCGAACTGGTTGCCTGGCGCGAGAGGGCTTTCGGGTCAACATGCATGGCACCGCGCATGGGCAGCTCTCCGCTGCCGGCCTGGGTCCGTGCCAGCTCCATCCAGTCGCCGTCACCGATGCGCGCTCGCACCCGGGTTGCGGCGCTGCCCAGCCAGACATTCACGCTCAGGTAAACACCGTCGGCCAGGTCAATGGGCGTCACCAGGTGCAGGTCATCCAGATCATGTGCCGACACCGGCGGCACTGGATCACGATCCTCGGCCGGCTGATCCATCCATTCGGCCAGGGCCTGGTACCAGCCGCGGAAAGCCGGGGTATTGAAGCTCACCCACTGCCCGCGCGCAGGATCCATGCGCGCCGCCCGGTAACGCTCACGATAGTCGGTAGCGTTGAAATCGAGCATCAGCAGGCCCTTCGGCGCGCCCATGCGTTGCAAGGCCATGGGAATGCCCTCGATATCCAGGTCACCCAGCCACCAGCCCCCCGAAGCCGCACCGGCGATGATGTGCCGGAACGGCAGCGGACCCACATCGACGTGCTCGCGCCAGCCTGCAAACCACTGGCCGGCATCGTGGTTTTCCAGGGTGTGGGTATGACCGGCCAGCGACAGCGCCGGGCGACCGGCCAGCAAGGCGTGTATCTCGGCTGCGTTGTCGGTCAGATGCTGTGGTCGATCGGCATCGCTGAACGACACCAGCGGCACGTGGTGCAGCAATACGATCAGGCGCTCCCTCGGCACCTGTTCAAGCAGGTTGGCCAGCCACTCCATCTGAATATCGCTGACCCGGCCGTTATAGCGCGGCGGGTCTTGCAGGCAGAACTCGCGACCGGGACGCGCGGCGTCGATTTGTCCACAGGGATAAACCAGGTTGTTGAGTGCAATGAAGGTGACCTGGCCCATCTCGAAGGCATACCAGGGGGGCATGGCGCGGTGACGCCAGGAATCGGCGGAATGATCGGGGTGGCTGGCGTCGAAATCCATGTCGTGGTTGCCGAATATCAACCACTGCGGTGCATCTGCTGCTGCACCGAGCTCAAGCAACCGGTCCAGCAGATCAAGATCGTCGCCGACCACATCGCCCAGGTAGATCATGCAGTCCGGTGCCTCGTCGATCAGATCCAGCACGCTGCTGTTGCGGAAGTGGCTCACTTCGTCGTTGGAGTAGGTCTGCGGATCGCCAACCACGGCGCAGCGGAACGCGTCGCCATGGTCGGCCGGGCGCAGCGGGAAATCGATACGCCGCGGCGGCGGGCCAGGGTCAGGCAAGCCGCCGAAGCGCAAAGGTTCAGGTGTGCCACCTTGCTTGTAGACATGGAAGAACTGCGGCACCTGATTGGCGTCGGTCGGCACTCGCCAGCCGGCCGGCTGAACCACGGTCAGGTCCATGTCGGCGCGCAGCGGCAGCTCGTAGCGACCGTTCGAATCAGTCACCACCACCTCCCGCCCGTTCGACACCAACACCCCGGCAATACCCGGATCGTCAGCCCCGAACACCCCATCACCACCGGCATCATGAAACACGAAGCCGTGCACCACCCGATCATCAGCAACTGCCACCGCCAACAGCAGGCAGCCAGATATCACTGATCCCATGCAAAACCATCGTTTCATCAAGCGTCTCCAGATCACCCCCGCATTCTCTCCACCCCAGATGACAAGATCAACAAACCCCCAGCTGATGAATCCACCCCGCCCTCAAAACCGCAACCCCTACCTCCCCGTAGCCAACCAATGCCCGAAAAGCTCGGGCTGCTCCCGCTGCAACCACTCTCTCAATGCCAGGTCGGCGGGGTCGGCGCGCAGCGCGCGAAAGCGGCTCCATGCCTCGCTGGCCGGGGTATCGGGCAGGTCCTGGGCCGGTATGTCGGGCAAAGCATAGGCAACTGAAACCAGCCAGGCCGGAAACAGGTGGATGGACAGCGGCGGGTCCAGGTCCCAGAAAATCTCGATACGCCGGACGAGCTCATCATCCTGACAGGCATCGAGCCAGGCCTCAGCCGCCTGGCCGTGTCGCCAGCACAGCTGGCACACCGTCGCCAGGCCCAGCTCGCGATCGCCTGCGGCCAGGGCCGCGCTGGCCAGGCGCGTCAGCAGCGCAGGCTGTTCAAGGTGATCCTTGACCGCCTGCACCGCCTGGATCACGCCCGGCCATTCGTTGATCCGGGCCAGCAGGGCTGCCGGGTGCCTGTCGGGTCGGGTCGGGTCGTATTCGGCCGGGTTCACTGCCGCGGCAAGCTGGCGCCAGAATGGGCGCAGGAAGCGAGCGCCATCACCGGGTCCGAGCAGTTGGCGAGCGCGTGGCTGAATATCCTCCTCGAGCAGGGCCAGCCTCGCATCCGGATCAGTTGGCGTGTCGTCCAACCAGGCCAGGGCCTCCACCAGGCGCTCACCATCGGCCTGGGATTCATTGCCGGGATCAGCCTGGGACAGATCTGCCAGGGCCTGCTCGGCCCGTTCGCGATCAGCGGCCAGCAAGGCTTGGTTGAGCGCACTGCGGGCCTGGGCGAAACCGGTATCGAAGAACAAATCACCCTGGGCGGCCGGCGCAGCCCGATGCCAGGCGGTTCGAGCCAGGCGCTCGTCGACACCGGAACGAAACAGGCGCTGGTTGCCGCTGGAATCGCTTTCAATCCGGGCCTGCAAACCCAGCCTGCCAGCCCAGGCCGCAGCCGCACGCAGTTCTTCAAGGCAAACCGACGGACTACCGTAGAGGCTGTCTTCCAGACACTTCACCTCGCCACCTTCCCAGCGCGCCAGCCCGACCGCATCGATCCGGCCGATCAGCTTCAGCAAGGCCAATGGCCGGTAGCACTGGTCTCTGGCCAGCAGGCGGTCAACGGCAGAATGGATGCGATCCGGCTTCATGTATCCTTGTCCACTTCGCTAGCCCAACGGCTCGAACAGGGCATCGAGATCGTCGGCGCCCAGGTCCACTGCCCCGCCCCCGCCCAGCAACCCGTCGACCAGTCCGCGCTTGGACTGTTGCAGTTCGAACACTTTCTGTTCGATGGTGTCCTCGGTCAGCAAGCGGTAGACGAAAACGTTCTGTTGCTGGCCAATACGGTGAGCGCGGTCAGTCGCCTGGTCCTCCACGGCCGGATTCCACCAGGGGTCATAATGAATGACGGTGTCGGCCGCGGTCAGGTTCAGACCGACCCCGCCGGCCTTGAGGCTGACCAGGAACAGCGGCACTTGCCCGGACTGGAAACGCTCGACGACGGCCTGCCGATCGCGGGTCTGGCCAGTCAGCTTGACGTAATGGATACCACGCTCCGAAACCGCCTTCTCGATCAATTTGAGCATGCCGACAAACTGCGAGAACAACAGCACCCGTCTGCCCTCGGCAACCAGGTCAGGCAGCAACTCCATGAGCAATTCGAGCTTGGCGGACTCCATGGTATCGGCGGCTTCCACGCTCTTTAGCAGGCGCGGATCGCAGCAGATCTGACGCAGCCGCAACAAGGCATCCAGCACAACGATACGGCCGCGCTCCGGGCCCTGGCTGGCCAGCGCACGCCGCACCTTGTCGTGCAGCGCAACACGGGTGCGCTCGTAGAGCCGGCGCTGGGCACCGCTCAGCGCAACGGCCTGCAAGATCTCGGTCTTGGGCGGCAGCTCCGGGGCCACCTCGGCCTTGGTCCGGCGCAGAAAGAAGGGGCGAATCCGACGGGCCAGCAGCTCGCGCCGGGCCTCATCCCCCTGGCGCTCGATGGGCGCCCGAAACAGGCGCCGGAAACGCGCCTGGCTGCCGAGCAGGCCCGGCATCAGAAAGTCGAACAGGCTCCACAGCTCGCCAAGATGATTTTCCAGCGGTGTACCGGTCAGACACAAGCGGTGTCGACTGTCGAGTTCGCGCACCTGGCGCGAGACCTTGGCGCGCGGGTTCTTGATCGCCTGGGCTTCGTCGAGGATGAGCAGGTGGAAACGATGACGCTTGAGCTGATCGATGTCGCGCACCAGCAGCGGATAGGTGGTCAATACCAGGTCGGACTCGACGATCCACTGGAAGCGGCCCTTGCGCTCAGGGCCATGCAGGGTCAGGACCTTCAAGTCCGGGGCGAAGCGCCGGGCCTCGGCGCGCCAGTTGAACATCAGACTGGTAGGGGCAATCACCAGGCACGGTGCGTCGAGTCGACCGGCGGACTTTTCAGTCAGAATGTGGGCAAGGGCCTGGATGGTTTTGCCCAGACCCATGTCATCGGCAAGAATGCCGCCAAAGCCGAAGCGACGCAGAAATTGCAGCCAGCCCAATCCGAATGCCTGGTATCCGCGCAGCTCGGCGGCCAGGCCGGCCGGGGCCAGGACCGGCTCGATACCATCGAAATCGCCCAGCCGCCGGCTCAGTTCGGCCAGGCCCTGGTCACCACCAAAGTGCCAGTGCCGTCCGGCCAGGGCCAGTTCGGCCAGGCGCGCGCGCGGCAGTCGCAAGCGACCCTGGCGCAGGCGCGGCACCGCGTCCAGGCAATCAACCAGACCGCGCAGGGTAGCCGCCAGTCGCGCCATGGGCATCAGCACTCGCCGCTGCTCATCAAGCGCCAGCGTGACATGTCCGTCGGGCAGCTCGTCGAGCAACAGCTGGCGCAGCATCGGCACAGGGGTTTGTTCAATCCATTGCAGCAAGGCCGGCAGCAGCGAATGACGCTGGCCTTGCCAGATCACGCCCAGGTCCAGTTCAATGCAGGTCGGGTCACTGGCCGGCTCGGTCAGGTCGCCGTACCAGTCGTCGGGTTCGACCAGAATCAGGCTGAAGTCAGCGCTGCATTCGATTTGCCAGCCCTTCGCTCGCAAGCCACCAAACAGGCGCTGTAATCCGATCCAGACTTCCTCCCGGCGCTCGGCCCGGCGGGCGACCCACATACCACCATCGCCAGGCCGGTAATCGCGATCGGCCCCGGCCTGCAACGGGGCCAGACCAGCGCGCTCAAGACGCTCGGTGCAAGCCTCCTCGAAAGCCGTATCACGAGTCACGGTCAGCACCGAGTCGTCTCCGACCAGGCGCGAGGAAAACTCCTCGTCCCAGGCCAGCGCCACCGGCCCGTAGGCAAAGTAAAGGCGCGCGGCCGGTACGTTTTCAAAACGCGAGCCGCTGCTGACTTCCACGTTGACCAGCTCGAGACAGGGCACCGGTGTCGCGTCGTCGAGCCGATCGAGCTTGAGTGCTCGCGGTCGTGGAAAATCGGCCGGCGCCTCGGACAGACGCTGCAGCCACCGGCCAACCTCGTCAGGCGCTACCGGCCCGGCCGCCAGCAGTTCGGCAACCCGCTCTTCGTCCAGTGGCGTCTGCAAGCGCCGACAACGTCCGGTTTCCGGATTGACTCGCCACGGCGGCAGCAGCGGCAACTGCAGTGCATTGCCGTCGTCATCGGTAACCAGCAGCAGACGCTGGAAGCCGCTGGGCAGCAGTTCCCATTCGGTCGAGGCCAGCAGCGGCTCAGCCATGCGCAAGCGTGCTCCGCTCGCCTTTTCCCACAGGCAGCGTTCGGTGGCAATGATGGTCCGCAGCAGCTTGTGGCAGCCAGGCCCCAGCGGTATCCAGACCAGGTCAGTCGCCTCGACCACCCGGTCGGCCAGTTCGTGCAGGATGGCCAGGTCAGCCTCGCCCACATAATCGGGCTGGCGCAACTCCTTGAGCCGGGACAGCGCATAGGGTGTCGTCACTCCCAGGGCACCGCTGGAGCCAGGGGACAGGCGCGAGGGACACACGCTGAGTTCTTCACCGTCTGGCGACAGGCGCAGCAGGTAGACCATGCGCTGGACCTGGCCAGGCACTGTCCGCGTGCCAGCCAGCGGCAATCGATCCGGTGCCTGTGGGCGAGTCTGGGTAGCGGCAAGATAAAGCGCGGCAACATGCTCACAGTCCCGTTGCCGGGAGCAGGTGCAATCGCCCGCGAGCTCGCCCTTGTCAATCGTGGCATGGACCCGGAACGGAACGTCCGTGCCGTCCAGCACCAGCCCGGTCAGGATGGTCAGATCGTCGAGGCGACTGCGCTGCCATCGGCTGACTGCGCCGCGTGCCAGCAGGGCCTGACCGTGCCGCACCCGGTCTGAATCCAGCATTTTGAGCGTCTCGGCCACTCGCTCAGCGGGAAGACTCATCTGGGATTTCCGCGCACCAAACCCGCCATGATAGCGTGTGCCGGCCAGCCAAGGGGAACGGCCGTAGAGATGGGAGCCATCTGTGGTGCCGTGATCTTCGGCTGACCTTTGTTGTCATAAGATTTACCTGTAAAGCGCTTCATGGAACTCGACATGCTGACCGGATTCAGAACCCTCGCGTTGCTACTGATCGCGTTGAGTACATCGCCCTGTAGCTTCGCGCAAGCCGATGCCCATCTTGATCGCCTGGCCTACTCTGAGCTTGATGCAGCCGAACTGAAGGCAGCAGAGCGGGCCATTGCCAGCCTGGTCGACCGGGCAACGGGTGAGGCCCTTCGACCACCCACCACCGCTGCAGAAGCCTACGTGATCGCGCGTCAGCAACGCCTGGTCCAACGCCTGTCAGCCCAGCCATCCATGCAGTCGGCCGACGGTGGCGGACTGGCTCGGCACGGTTGGCCGGCGGCATATGCCACCCGAGTTCGGATCGGGGCCGATGGCCAGCCGCGAGTGGAATGCAT
>SLQY01000023.1 GCA_007131235.1 Wenzhouxiangella sp. | reverse complement strand
TCCGCACAGCGTATTTTCCTCAGTCGGTCGTATGGCCCGATACGACGCTCCATCGGAAAATCCCCTGTGCGAACAATATCCTGCGCGATCATCGCGCGAATTCACGAATTGTTCGGGCTAGTGGCAGTCACTGGTACCGCCTGGTGATCGCCGCCTTCGTGTTGTTGACAAGCTGCACAGCAGGGCAGGGGTGAACGCGGATGGTCAGGTAGATTGGTGATTGGACGTGTAAACCATGGATCGATTTCAACGTGAAGCGGTCACAGATAGTGGATATGGAGCGAGGAGTTTTGGGATGAAAAATCGACCGTTCGAGCCGGCAGATCGTGTCGGCCTGTGGCTTCGGTGCCTGTTGCCGGCTCTGCTTTTACCCTTGCTGGTGACCGCCTGCGCGGCGCAGGTACGCCCTGTCGAACAGGGCGTGGTCGAAACCGAAGGTTTTGAGGACTTTGATGATTTCTACGTGGTCGACTGCCTGCTGCCCGGCGAAGTCCGGCGAATGGGTCGTTCCATGTACCTTTCCCCCCGTATCCCTAGCCGGACAACGGCCTTGGACTGTCGCATTCGTGGCGGCGAGTATGTGGCTTATCACCGAGCCGACTATCGTTCGGCCCTGAATGTCTGGTTGGGTCGAGCGCGCGAGGGTAACGCAGAGGCGCAGCATATCGTCGGCGAAATCTACGAGAAAGGCCTGGGCACTGAGCCCAACTTCGAGGAAGCGGCAAGTTGGTATCGGAAGGCGGCCGAGCAGGGATTTTCTCGTTCCATGGTCAATCTGGCCTATTTCTACGAGCAAGGTTTCGGGGTCGAGCAGGATATGGCCGCCGCTCTGAACTGGTACCGTCGCGCCAGCGGAGCGAGCGAAGATGACCTGGTTTTTGCTTCCGCCGCGCGCGAACAAATGCAGGCCCTGGAAGCCGAGTTGGCCGACACCCTCGAACGGGCCCAGCGCGAGCGGCGTGTTCTGCAGCAGCAGGTTGAAAGCCTGCGCTCTCAGCTGGCTGCGCGAGATGATCAGACCACGTCCGACCAGGAAACCATTGCCACGCTTGAGCGCTTGCTCGCCGACGCTTCGGAGCGGGTAGACAACACCGAAGGCCGTCTGCTGCGGCTGCGGGGCTCGGTGGCCGAGCTTCCCGAAGCGCAGAGGGACGAGCTGCCAGCGATCAGCCCGGCCCGGGTCGGCGATATCGAGTTTGGCCGCTACTATGCGCTGATCGTCGGTCTGGAGAGCTACCATTACTGGGAACAACTCGAATCGCCGCACCAGGACGCACGACGCCTTGGCGAGCTGCTGAACACGCGCTATGGTTTCGATGTCACCCTGGTTCTGGACGCCTCCAAGAACCAGCTCATGGCCGCGATTGATGATTTGCGCAAGAAAGTCACGCCGGATGACAATGTGTTGATCTATTTTGCCGGCCACGGCCAGCTGCTCCGGCCCGGGGAAATTGATGAAAATCGCGGGTTCGGGTACTGGCTGCCGGTTAACGCCGAGTTGAGCGGCACGACCTACTGGATTCCCAATTCAGCCGTCAGCGAACTCATGGCACTGGCCCAGGCCCGCAGCGTGCTGGTGGTGGCTGACTCCTGTTACGGTGGTGCCATGTCTACCGACCCAGGCTCCATGCTGGTCGGGGGCAATACGGCGGTATCGGAAGGTCTGATTCAGCTCGGTTTGTCCAGGCAGGCGCGGTTCGTGCTCTCCAGCGGAGGCCTGGCCCCCGTGTTCGATCGGGTCAGTGGCGAGCATTCCGTATTTGCCCGCGCGCTGATTGACGTACTCGAGGCCAATAATGCCGTGTTGCGAGAGCAGGACCTGTATCGCCAGGTTACCAACCGGGTAGCCGACCTGGCGGCCCCGCTGGGAATAGAGCAGACGCCGGAGTTGCGGCCCATTCGCCAGGCCGGTCACGCTGCCGGCAGCTTCTTTTTCGTTCCGCGCAGCTGACAATCAAGTCCTGGCAGCCGGGGGCATGCCCCCGGCTGCCAGGCAGGCAAATCGATGCGACTGACGGCGTGTCAGGTTGTGACCGGCAGCAGCGTGTCGTACTGCTCCAGCAATTGCCTGGCCGGTATTTCCCTGGCCAGTAGCCAACCCTGAACCAGCAGGGGGCCCATGCCGGTCAGGGCTTGTAGCTGCGCTTCGGTTTCCACACCCTCGACGATGATCTCCAGGTTGAGCTCGCGGGCCAGCTCGATAATGCGGGGCACCAGCGCGGCCTTGGGACTGTCGGTGCCCAGGGCCGCGGTAAAGCTCTGGCTGATCTTTATGCCGTCCATGTGTAGCTCGTTGAGATAGCCCAGACCGCAATAGCCAACGCCAAAGTCATCGGCAAAGACCCGGAATCCGCGCCGGGATAGTGCTTCGATAGCTTCCGCGGCAGCCTGGCCGCTGACCATGGTGCGCTCGGTAATCTCGAGCAGAATCTGGCCTGGCTTGACACCACGACAGATCAGGTTCTGTTCAAGCTTGGAAACAAGACCCGGTCCGAGCAATTCTTTCGGCGCGATGTTGATGGCGATGCAACGCTCGGCTGACTCTGCCAGCCAGCCCCCCAGTTCGCGGCCGATCTGGCTGATCATGAGGGAGCTGATCTGTTCGATCTGGTTGGTTTGTTCAGCCAGGCTGATGAATGTTTCCGGTGACAGGGTCGGACCGTCTTCATCCACCCAGCGGGCCAGGGCCTCGAAGCCATGGGCTTGCTGTCCCGGCAGGCTGATGATGGGTTGGTACACGGCCTTGATATTGCCCTGTCGGATGGCCCGCCGCAGCGCGTATTCAGGTGTCTGGCGCTGACGGACCACGAATAGCCCTGCCAGAAACACGGCCAGGCCCAGCATGCCTCCCAGGCTGGTGATGACAAGCTGGGTCTCAGCCTGGCCGGCCCGTTTCACTTCTTGCGGATGATGCAGTAATACGCACAACCCCGACAGCTCGCTGCAGACCGAGGTGGTCAGCCCGCGTCTCTGGCTGCCGTCAAGCAACTCCAGACGCTCGGCGCCAGCGTGCTGAAAAGCGTGCCATGGTCGCTCGCTGCCGCTGGCGGGACGCAGAAATATTTCCCCTTCGGCCTGGCTGGCCGTGAGGTCGGTGACCAGCCGTGGATCAACCAGGACGTTGAACCAGCGATGCTCGATGACCATGGTCCGGACAGCGCGTGCGGCCAGCACGCTGCGGTCCGTGCGCAGGCCAATGCCACCCGGTAGTGAAACGTCCGGGGGGCCCGAAATCAGTGGTTGTGACAGCCTTCCAAGGGCGGTTGAACAGTGCAGATTGTGGTTGCGAATACCACCGATATCCTTGATGAAGCGTGCTTCGAAAAGCTGGGAGCGCATGACCAGCAGCATGTCATCGCTACAGTGAGCCTGCTCGAGCTGATTGAGTCGGCTGAATACCTCGCCGGCCTCGGCAATGATCTCATCCAGGCGATCAAGCACCCGGTTGGCTGATTGCTGCAGCTCGGCCTTTGCCTCGCGATCATGCAGGTAATCTGCACCAAGCCAGCCGACAGCGCTTCCGACACTAACCAGGAACAGGGTTCCCGTCACCATCCAGCCGATACGAGACTGCGGTTGGCCAGCTTTGATGATCAAGGCCTGGTCTCGACCAGCATCGTGAAACTCCCCTCGATGGTTTAAAAGCACCTAGTGGTCCGTCAATCAAATAATTACGGGTTCAGTTGGTCTGTCAACGTTCAGGGCAAGGCGCGGCTCGCAGCGCAGGCATCGAAGGCTTTGCGGTTTCGAGCTTGCTCGAAGAAGCGAAGCCGTAGTGCCGTTGCGCGTGAATGGCCGTAGCCCTTTACAAGAGCCGGAACGCTGCCATGGACGTTGACAGACCAACCCTTTGGGCGCTCCTGTGGCGCCCCGCTGCAGGGCAG
>SLQY01000243.1 GCA_007131235.1 Wenzhouxiangella sp. | reverse complement strand
TCGAGAGATCCTTATGAAACGCTATGGTTCACCCCGCCATGATCTTCGTTACATGCCGGTCTCCAGCTATCTGCAAGCACTCGACGAGACGCTGCGAAGCCCGCCAGACTGGGACGGCCTTACGATGCCCACATTGGTGATTTTGTCATCAGGTAACCGCTTTGGCGCCGCCGCGAATGCACGTGCGCGGCTGGCAGGCATTCAAGAGGCGAGCGTCGTCGAAATTGCCTCTGACCACTGGATCCATGCCGGGGGGCCTGCCGAGCTGCGCCAGACAATCGATTCGTGGGTCAGTCCCGCTTCCTGAGGTACACGACGGTGGCCGCGCCAAGGCGCGGGCGGTGCTCTACCAGAGGAAACTGAGAGCCTAGTCGCACTCGAAGTCTTCGGCACCGCGTGGGCGGCATTGCGGCGGGAAGCCGCGCGCCCTCCAGAGATCAACCAGGCCCCCACGGCGGACCCGGTCTTTCCATCGCGCATCGGCGAAGATTTCGCCACGGAAAGCTTGCCAGAACGGGTAGTAGTCCTCGGAACTCCTGGACAGGTCGCCGGCGGCCTCGAACCAGGGCAGGGAGAGATGATACTCCATGTCGGACGCCAGCAAGGAATACAGGATTCGGATAAACCACCAGCTTTCCGCGGCAAGAGATTGCACGTCTGCGAGGCTTCGTGCAGCCATGAAGCGCTCGATCAAATCCTCATCTCCCGGAGCCGGGTGGCCACGGTCGAGCAAGGCGGTGAGCGCGGACTGGGTTCCGGCCATGTCCCCGGCCCTGGCAAGGCTCCACATCAGGTTTTCATACGGGAAGCGTAAACCGGGGTCGATGTCGATTGCGGCACGGAATTGCGCGTCCGATTCCTCGAACCGGCCCTGTGAAGCCAGCACGTTTGCGAAAGTGTTGCGGTAAATTGCCGCCTGCGGGTCCAGCGCGACCGCATGCTCTGAGAGCTCCAACGCTTCAGCCCCATACCCCACCTTTCTGAGTATCTGTGCGGCCGTGTCGAGGACGTCGGGATCGTTGGGAGCCAGGGCCACGGCCCGGTCCAGCATTTCCAGCCCCTCGATCCAGTTCCAGTTATGGGCAAGCGCCGATCCAAGAAAGGCATGTGCCTGGGCGTCGGCCGGATTGATCGTAATCGCCCGGCGCGCGGTCTCTACGGACAGGGCATTCCATCTCACCCGAAGCTCGGGAGCACCCTGACGGTAAGCGTGCATCACCCCATAAACACCAGCCAACAGTGTCCAGCCGGGCCCGTATTCCGGGTCGCGCGCCAGCGTTTCGGTCAGCATGGCAGCGGCGAGTTCAAGATTGGCCTGACCACGGTCGCGATAGAGTTGGCGGGCATGGAGGAAGGATTCGTAGGCGGCCAGATCCGAGGTTCGGGCAACGCTGACCGCACCGGTGTCGAGCCCCAGCGAAGTGGCGAGCTCATCGGCAACCGCTCCGGCAATGTCGTCCTGTATGTCAAAAATATCGGCGATCTCCCGGTCATAAGTTTCTGACCAGATGTGGAAACCATCCGCTGAGCGGATCAGTTGGGCCGTGATGCGCAGCCGGGTGCCCGAACGCCGGACACTGCCTTCCAGGATATGACTGACATCGAGAGCGTTGCCGATTTCGCGCAAATCCTGATCCTGACCCCGATAGGCAAAACTGGAGGTGCGGCCCGCGACCTGAAGGCCGGGAATACGGACCAGCACATTCAGGATTTCTTCGGAAATGCCGTCGGCGAAATAGGCCTTATCGCTATCGGGGCTCATGTCCGCGAACGGCAGCACGGCGATGGATCTTTCACGCGCAAGTTGGGCGGCCGATTCCTCAGCCAGCGCCTCGGCCGACGCCGCGCCAGGATCGCTCACGGGCCGCAGGAACCATCCGGCACCGATGCCGAGACCGAGCACTACCAAGAGCGCGCTGGCAAACACCGTGCGCTTGCCCAGCAGGGCAGGCATATTCGGATCGGCCGTCTCGGACGGCATCGCCTCGGTGCGCTTGAGTCCGTCCGGCGTCAATTCCAGCGCCCAGCCCAGCACCAGCGCGATCGGGAAGCCGAGCACGATCAGCGCCACGATCAGGTTCATGCCCCAGTCCGGCACACCCATCCGCGGCAACATGATGTCGGCGGCCTGCAGCACGGCGAAGGCGGTTGCAACGTAGACCACCGCGACCCGCACGACCTTGCGGCGTTTGAGTTCGGCGATCAGACCGGGCGCGTTGCTCATGTTTAGGTCCCAGGCGACTGAAGAAAAGGATTGCGGACCCTGAGCCCGGCCATGCTCCGGCCATGACCGAAAACCTCGCTGTAGAGCATCTCGCAACGGCTGCGCACGCAGCGTGCGCGATCAACGCATCATTCGGAGTATAAGCGCCCGGTTTGCTGATTTCCAGCTGTTCGCCAAGGATGCGATTTCCATCGGCCGGGTGGATGCGTGCTCGCAGAAATCTGTACTGGTGTACCGATGCCGCGGCAGAGGTGAATCGCACAAGTGTGCACGAGGGGGCTGATAGCCTATGCGTCCTATCTGAAAGACGAAGTCTTGGCTGGGTTCAAATCCCGCCGCCTTTATGCGGCGGTCTCGAGGCAGTAGATCGTAGCGCCACGGAGCGGGAGAGGATTTTCAATCGAGGTCGGTCGAGTATACCGCCCATTCGCCAACCGCCAGACCGTGCGCGTGAGCCGTTGTTGGGTCACGATGACGGGGCGCTGCGCGCTCTTTATCGTACGAGGAAGATGTCGTACTTGATGTAGTGCTCCCCGCGGCTCCTGAGCTCGATCATCTTGCCTACCGCCTGAACGCCATTCAACCAGTCATACCGATCCGAGGAGGTCTGGAACATGGGCGCGGTGACGAAGTACCCCACGTTCTTGTCGGTGACGACCTCTCCCCGCGCCAGTGCATCAGTGGCCTCCTGCGACATGACGTAGACTCCGTTGTACGTCACGTGAATGAGGGCACCGTCGTCCGTCTCGACCAGAAGCCGCACGTCGAGCCGCCGCGCGCCGGACGGCATGACCCTGAGCCAGTCGCCCCCGGGCGAGATGATGCGTCCATTGATCCGTGGGCCCCTAACCCAGCCGCCTTCCCGTACGTTGACGACGACGGTGGAGCTGTCGATGGGGAAGCTCTCCAGGGGGGCATACAACGTCATCAGGTATTCGGTGGTGATCTCCGTGACCTGAGCGCTTGCGGGAGACTGCGCGGCGGCCACGGCGACGAGCACGGCAACCGACATCATGATGGATCTCATATGCTCCTCGGCTTGATGAAATGAATAGGAAGGCGTATAGAAGTATAAGCGCTATTGGACGACAATTACTTTGGCCGGACAAAGTAGTTGACGTCAGACACCTGAGTCGGTCTGACCGACAGAAGTCGTGCCTGACTATTCCCGTTGTCGTGATCTGAACCGATACTGCTGTGCTGGCCAGCCCGGAAAGCTTCATGATCGTACCAACCCCGGTCAGTCTCGAAGAACGCCAGGTTGTTTCGTCGAAAACGCCGCCGCACTTCTGGGCCTCGGCACCCAAAATAGTGCACCGAATATGCACCACTTTTCCCTTATTTTCGCCGCTGAGAGGCTTAAAGAGGCTGATTGAGCGTCGAGAGGTTCAGTCTAAACAACTGAAAATAAGGGGTTTCCTTGGGTAAGAAAAACCGAAGTGCAAGATTTTGAGTCCGGCGTGTCTACCAGTTCCGCCACCCCGGCAGGGGAGAGGACCCCATATTGTCCGCGCGCACGGGGTCGCTGTAAAGCCCTGAATCGAGTTTCCGACTCCGGCCGGGCCGGCTCGAGCGAACCTCGCAGTCGCAGGCGGACCCGGCTCAGCCCAGCCAGTCGCGGATCGGTGGTCCGAAGCTGTCGAAATCCACCAGAAAGGCATCGTG
>SLQY01000262.1 GCA_007131235.1 Wenzhouxiangella sp. | reverse complement strand
GTCCGGCGAGTTTCGCAGGCTCGTAGCCGAACGCCTGACCAAGGAGACCAGGCATGACGAAGCCTCAGTCGATCGACTGGTCGGGCGCCTGAGCTACTTCGGCGTCGATCTGTCCGACCCTGGTGACTTTCAGCGCCTGGCCACGCATATCAGCGAACGGCGCAATGGCAATGTGCTCTATCACCTGTCGACCGCGCCGAGCTGGTACGAGTCGATCTGCACGGACCTGGCCGAGGCCGGACTGATCGATGGCGACTGCCGGGTAATGCTGGAAAAACCGCTCGGTCACGACCTGGCCAGCTCGCGCAAGATCAACGACGGCACCGGGCGGGTACTGGACGAGAACCAGATCTATCGGGTGGATCACTACCTGGGCAAGGACGGCGTACAGAACCTGCTCGCGCTGCGCTTCGGCAATGCCCTGTTCGAGCCGCTGTGGAGCGCACGCCATGTCGAGCAGGTACAGATCACCGTTGCCGAAACGGTTGGACTGGAGGGCCGGGGCGGTTACTACGATGACTACGGTGCCATGCGCGACATGGTCCAGAATCACATGCTGCAATTGCTTTGCCTGACCGCCATGGAGCCGCCCTCGCATTTCGATCCGTCGGCCGTGCGCAACGAGAAGATCAAGGTGCTGCGCTCGCTCAGACCCATTGTCGGCAAGGAACTGGCCAGCCACAGCGTGCCCGGCCAGTACGGTGCCGGCGCCATCGACGGCAGCGCCGTGCCCGGCTACGTAGAGGAGGTTGGCCACGACACCCGCACTGAAACGGCCGTAGCCCTGCGCGCGCATATCGACAACTGGCGCTGGTCGGGCGTACCGTTCTACCTGCGCACCGGCAAACGCATGCCACGGCGCCTGACCGAGATCTACATCCAGTTCCGCGCTGTTCCGCACTCGATTTTTCCGGGCGCAGGCGCACGCATGCAGCCCAATGCCCTGGTGATCAGGTTGCAGCCCGATGAAAACATCTCCTTGAACCTGATGAGTAAAACCCCCGGGCTGGATCGCAACGGCGTCAAGCTGTCACAAGTGGCTCTGGATCTGGACCTGCACAATGCCTTCGATCAAAAGCATCGACGCAGCGCTTATGAGCGCCTGTACCTGGATGCCATCGAAGGCAACAATACCCTTTTCGTCCGCCGCGACGAGGTCGAGACCGCATGGAGCTGGGTCGACGACATCATTGGCGGATGGCAAGCGCAGGAAATGGTGCCAAAAGTCTATCCGGCCGGCACCTGGGGCCCGAGCAGTGCGGTAGCCTTGACTGAGCGTCATGGACATAGCTGGCGGGAGTGATTGCAATGACAGGCTCGACTCAAGCCCAAATTATCGAACATTCAAACAGCAATGCCCTGGCGATCGCCGTGGCGAGACAGCTCGCCAAGGCGACAGTCGACGGATTGAACCGGCACCGGCACGCCACCCTGGCGCTGGCTGGCGGCGGCACGCCCATGCCGATCTACCGCCTCTTATCGCACCTTGAGCTGGACTGGCCACGGGTGCGCGCCCTGCCCGGAGACGAGCGCTGGGTGGCCGCCGACCACCCTGCGTGCAACTTTAGCGCCATGGCCGCCTGCTTCAGTCGGGCGCCACTGGAACTCCTGCCGCTGGTGCCGGCTCAGCCAGGGCCTGCACCCGGACTTGAACAGGCTCAAGACAGTCTGTCCAAAGTCGCCGGCGACTTCGATGCGGTATTGCTGGGCATGGGCGGCGACGGCCACTTTGCCTCGCTGTTTCCCGGGAGCTCCGCCCTGGCGGTCGGCCTGGACCCAAAGGCCGACGCCGATGTGCTGATCGACACCCCCGACCCAATGCCGCCGGACGCACCTTTTCCGCGCATCTCCCTGACCCTGTCACGCCTGATGAAAACCCGTTGCCTGCTGCTGGCTATCACGGGTCAGACCAAGCGCGAGGTACTGGAGCAAGCCCTGAGCGGCGAGCGCCAAACGGTAGCGCTGCCCATCGCCGCCCTGCTGGCCGCAGCCGGTGACAGCCTGACCATACATTGGAGCCCCTGACATGTCGTTACACCCGGTCGTTGCACAGGTCACCGAGCGCATCCTCCAACGCAGCCGGCAATCGCGAGCGCGCTACCTGGCAGGCATCGAGGCTGCCCGCCTGCGCGCCCCGGCCCGCAGCCGCATCAGCTGCGGCAACCTGGCCCATGCCTTTGCCGCATCGGGCAAGGACAAGCCCACGCTGCGCGCGCTCAAGCGCCCCAACATCGGCATCGTCTCGGCTTACAACGACATGCTCTCGGCTCATCAGCCACTGGAGCAATTTCCCGGCTTGATCAAGCTGGCCGCGCGCAACAAGGGCTGCACTGCCCAGTTCGCCGGCGGCGTGCCGGCGATGTGCGATGGCGTCACCCAGGGCCAGCCCGGCATGGAGCTATCGCTGTTCTCGCGCGATGTGATTGCCCAGGCCACCGCAATTGCCCTGTCCCATGACACCTTCGATGCAGCGGTGCTTCTGGGCGTTTGCGACAAGATCGTGCCCGGTTTGCTGATCGGCGCGCTGGCCTTCGGCCACCTGCCGGTAATCATGATCCCGGCCGGCCCGATGACTTCAGGCCTTCCGAACGCTGAAAAGGCCCGCATCCGCAAGCTTCATGCCGAGGGCAAGGCCAGTCGCGAGGAATTGCTCGAGGCCGAATCCAGCTCCTACCACGGTCCCGGCACCTGCACCTTTTACGGCACGGCCAACTCGAACCAGATGCTGATGGAAGTGATGGGCCTGCATATGCCGGGCGCGGCCTTCATCCACCCAAACACACCGCTGCGCGATGCCCTGACCCTGGCCGCAGCCGAGCGTGCATGCGATATCACTGCCAGCACTGAGGAATACACTCCGCTGGCACTGTGCGTGGACGAAAAGACGATCGTCAATGCCATGGTTGGCCTGGCCGCCACCGGCGGCTCAACCAACCACGCCATTCACCTGGTCGCCATTGCTCGCGCCGCCGGCATCAAGATCGACTGGGATGACCTGGAAGCGCTATCGCGGGCAACCCCGCTGCTGGCCCGCATCTACCCGAACGGCCAGGCCGACGTCAATCATTTCCACGCCGCCGGTGGCCTCAGCCTGGTGATCAGAGAACTGCTCTCGGCCGGACTGCTCCACCCCGACATCCGCTGCGTTCACGGCGGCAGTCTGGCGGACCAGGCCCGGGATCCTGTGCTGGACGGTGGCAAGCTGGTCTGGCGCGATCCACCGTTGCAATCGGGCGATACCGACGTCGTGCGCGGTGTGGCTCAACCCTTCGATCGCGAGGGCGGGTTGCGCCTGGTCCACGGCAATATCGGTCGCGCCATTGCCAAGGTCTCCGCTGTCGCAGCCGAACACCGCCGGATCAGCGCCCCGGCCCGGGTATTCGACTCCCAGCAGGCGCTGCTTGACGCCTTCGCTGCCGACGACCTCAACGGCGATTTCATCGCCGTCATCCGCGGCCAGGGCCCACGCGCCAACGGCATGCCGGAACTGCACAAGCTCACCCCCACCTTGCAAGTGCTGCAAGACCGCGGCCAGCGCGTTGCCCTGCTCACCGACGGACGGATGTCCGGGGCTTCCGGAACGGTGCTGGCAGCGATTCATGTCGTACCGGAAGCCGCCGACGGCGGCATGATCGGGCTGCTGCGCGATGGTGACCGGATGGTCATCGATACTTCCAGCGGCGAGATGTCCGTCGATCTGGACACCGAAGCGCTGGATGCGCGTGAGGCAGACATGCTGGACCTGGAAGCCAGCGCCCGCGGCTGCGGCCGTGAATGGTTTGCCGGCATGCGCGCCATGGTCAACGATGCCGAGCACGGCGCCTGTACCTTGTTCTTTGACCGAGACGACGATGACGACTGAGCAAGCCTACGTACTGGTCGCCGACGTTGGC
>SLQY01000265.1 GCA_007131235.1 Wenzhouxiangella sp. | reverse complement strand
GTTATACCGAGAACGCCATTGTTCACCACGGCCGCCTGGACGAGGGTGTGTTGCTGTTGAGCAAGCCCTATCGCCAGCTGGATCTGGCACGCAAGGTTCGTGAAGCCCTGGTTGATTGATCGTCCGTTGCCAGGCTGAACCTAACTGGACAAAAGTACGCCGGTCTTTTCCAGTTCGTCGATTGTCGCCGAGTCGAGGCCGCAGGCGAGCAGGACCTGGCGATTGTGCTGGCCAATCGATGGCAAGACAGGATCCGGGCAGGCGGGTTCATTGGCAAACTGGATCGGCACGCCGATATGGTCGTTGCCGTCAGCATCCTGCCAGCGCATGTTGCGGTGCTGCACCTGGGGCTGATCAAAGGCCTGCTTGAGATCCAGCACCGGCGCCCAGCACACATCGATGTCGGCCAGGAAGGTTTCCCACTCGGCCAGGGTCTTCGTGGCAAAGGTGGCGTCGAGGTAGTCGACCAGGGGCTGCTGGTGCGGGCCGGGCCCCTGCGCATGCAGGCTGCTCAAGTCTTCGCGGCCCAGAGCCGTGAGCAGGTTAACCACGAACTTCTGCTCGCTGCCGCCCAGGGCCAGGTAGCGATCGTCGGCGGTACGGTAGACGCGGTAGAAGGCATTGCCGCCGAACGATCGTTCCTCGGGCGGGTGCGGTGCCCGGTGTTCGGCAAACACCGGGCCGGTCACGTTTGGCGTCCAGGCCATCAGGCTGTCGAGCATGGCGACATCGATGAAGTCGCCCTTGCCGGTTTCATGACGCCGGAGCAAGGCCATGAGAATGCCGGAAAAGGCCATCAGCGAGGCGGCCATGTCGGCTGCCGGCACATGGGGGTTGACCGGCTTTCCGTGGCCATCGATATTGCAGGCAACCAGCCCGCTCAGCGCCTCGACGGCCAGGTCATGGGCCGGTCGGTCGCGCAGCGGGCCGTTCTGCCCGAAGGCAGATATCGAACAGTAGACAATGCCGGGATTGACCGCGCTGACAGCCGGGTAATCCATGCCCAGACGCCCGGCCACGCCCGGTCGAAAGGCTTCCACCACGACATCACAGGTGGCAGCAAGCTTGAGCAGGGCATCGCGCCCGGCCTGCTCCTTCAGGTTGATACAGATCGACTGCTTGCCGCGGTGGGTGTTTCGAAACCACACCGACGTCTGGTTCTGCTTCAATCCCACCTCGCGCACCGGCTCCCCGCCCGGTGGCTCCAGCTTGATCACCTCGGCACCGTGATCGGCCATCATCATGGTCAGGTGAGGGCCTGGCAGGAATAGGCTCAGGTCGAGTACGCGTAGGCCTTTGAGTTTCATAGCGAAAGCGTTCAGGGTACAGGGTTCAGGAAAACCGGATCGGAGCCCGCCCTGAACCCTTTCCCCATCATTTCTCCAATAGCGTTTGAATCGTCGTTTCATCGTAGCCCAGTTCGCGCAGCAGGCTTTCAGTGTCTGCGCCAAGGGCCGGGGACGGGCGTGAAACCGGACGTTCGCCGTTGACCTTGATCGGGCAGGAGAGCTTTTTCAGGCCCGGCTTTTGGGGGTGGTCCAGGTGCTGGATCATGCCGACCTGCTCGACGAACGGATTGTCCAGGCCCTGCTTGAGATCATTGACCGGGGCGACAGGGATCTGGCCACCGAACTGGGCCATCCACTCAGCGGTGGTCCGGGCCATGAAGGCAGCATCCAGTTCTTTCGTCAATTCGTCGCGATGCGCACGCCGGGCCGGGATATCGACAAAGCGTGGGTCCTTGATCAGGTCGGGCCGGCCCAGGCCGTGGCAGAGCTCTTCCCAGAACTTGGGCAGCATGCACAGCACGTAAATCCAGCCATCCGAAGTACGGTAGCTCTGCGCCGGCACCGTGGCCGGATGGGCACCCCGGGGCAGGCGGGTGGTGACATGGCCGTTGTTCAGGTACCAGGTCGCCGGGTAGCTGAGCTGGTGCAGGGCGACATCGAACAGGCTGACGTCGACATCGCAACCCTGGCCCGAACGCTGGGCCCCGGCCAGTCCGGCGAGCAGGGCGATGGCCATGTTCATGCCGGTCATGAAATCAACCACCGACAGCCCGAACCGGGCCGGCGGCGTGTCGGGCTCACCGGTGAGGTGACAGTAACCGGCCTCTGCCTGCATCAGGTAATCATAGCCGGGCCAGCGGGCGCGCTCATTGTCGCGACCGTACGCGGACAGGTGCGCGCAGACCAGCTCAGGCTTGACGTGCTTCAGACTGGCATGGTCCAGACCCAGCTTTTCCGGCAGGTCGCCGCGCAAGTTGTTGAGCACACCGTCAGCGGTGGCGACCAGCCGTTCAAAGACCTCGCGCCCCTGCGCGGACTTGAGATCCAGCACCAGGCTTTTCTTGTTGCTGTTGAAGGTCTGGAAGAACTCGCTGTCAGCATCTCCGATGGTGAACGGGCTGGTCCGGCGCGAGACATCACCGCCGCCGGGTGATTCGATCTTGATGACTTCCGCACCCAGCTCCGACAGGTACTGCGAGCCGTAGGGGCCAGCACCGTACTGTTCGACCGCGATAATGCGATACCCGGTCAGCGGCAGGTAAGCACTCATTCCTGGTGCCGACCAATCAGCTGCTTGGCGATGATCAGGCGCTGGATCTCGTTGGTGCCTTCGCCGATGCACATCAGCATGGCGTCGCGATAAAACCGCTCGATCTCGTATTCGACCGAGTAACTGTAGCCGCCGAAAATGCGCATCGCTTCGTTGGCGCAGAACACCCCGGCCTCGGTGGCGAAGTACTTGGCCATGCTGGCTTCCAGGTCGCAGCGCTCGTTGGCGTCGTATTTCCTGGCCGCCGATTCGATCAACAGTTTCGAAGCCTCGACCTGGCACGCCATTTCGGCCAGTTTCAACTGAATCGCCTGGTGGCCCGAGATCGGCTTGCCGAAGGCCTTGCGATCGAGCGAGTACTCCAGGGCCATCTTCAGCGAGCCCTCGGCAATGCCGCAGCCGCGCGCGGCGACGTTGATCCGGCCCAGCTCCAGCCCGCCGGCGGTCTGGTAGAAGCCCTGGCCCTCGACCCCACCAAGCAGGTGGGCCGCCGACAAGCGATAGTCGTCGAAGTTGACTTCGCAGGAATCTATCGAGCGGTAGCCAAGTTTCTTCAGCTTCTTGCCAACCTTGAATCCTTCGCCCTTCTCGGCGATGAACAGACTCATGCCCTTGTGCCGGGGCTCGGCCTCGGGATCGGTCTTGACCAGCAGCAGCAGCACGTTGCCGTTGAGCGAGTTGGTAATCCAGGTCTTGGACCCGTTGATCACGTAATCGTCGCCATCCTTGCGCGCGACGGTGCGAATGGCCTGCAGATCCGATCCTGCATTCGGCTCGGTCAGGGCAATGCCGCCCCGGAGTTCGCCGGTGGCCAGGCGCGGCAGGTATTTTTCCTTTTGTGCTTCGGTGCCGCAGCGCTCGATCGCCGAGGCCAGGATCAGGTGCGAATTGAAGATGCCTACCGGCGCCATCCAGGCCGATGAGACCTTGATCACGATCCTGGCATAGGCCCTGGCCGACAGGCCCAGCCCACCGTATTGCTGGCCAATGGTGGCGCCGAACAAGCCCAGCTCCTTCATCTGTTCGACCAGCTCGTGCGGATATTCATCGGCCTGGTCATGATGCTGGGCAATCGGCTTGACCGCCTCGTCAACCCAGCGATCAATCGCATCAAACAACGCCTGCTCGTCCTCGGCGCTCCACTGTTCCTGTTCTGTCATCACTGGTTTCCTAGCTGTTCCATTGCCCACACGATGTCATGGCGTCGGAGAAAAACCCTTGTAAGCACCGAGGACACCGAAATCACCGAATGCTTTGTCACACACCTTCGGTGATTTCGGTGTCTTCGGTGGTTCCTTGATTGTTCAGTATCCCACCTGGTCTTCGATGCTGTGGCCCTGGCGGGCGATCAGCATGGTGCGGTTGAAGGTGCAGACCATCTTTCCGTCCTGGTTGAAACCGGTGGTCTTGACGGTGACGATGCCGGCACCCGGCCGCGATTTCGATTCGCGCTTGTCCAGCACTTCGGATTCGCAGGTCAGGGTGTCGCCGGCATACAGCGGATAGGTCAGCTTGATATCGGTCCAGCCGAGGTTGGCAATGGCCTTCTGGCTGACATCGGTCACGCTCATGCCGACCATCAGGGCCACAGTGAACGGCGAGCAGACGATACAGCGCCCGAACTCGCTCTTTTCCGCATACTCCTTGTCAAAGTGCATCGGATGGGTGTTCATGGTCAACAGGGTGAACCAGGTATTGTCGGTTTCGGTAATGGTCCGGCCCGGTCGATGCTCGTAGATATCGCCGACCTTGAAGTCCTCGTAATGGCGGCCAAAGTGCTCGCGATAGCGATTCGGGCCAACTTCCTTGACGTTCTGCACCATGATCGGTCACATCCTCCTGGCGATGTCGAGTAAGGGCCCGGGCGGCTTGCTTGCCGGCCACCGGGCGAGCTGAAATGAGGTTGGCGAAGCGTTCATCCGTTACCACCCGATTGCGGGGCACGCGCCAGCATTCGGCGGGCGGCGTCGATGACCGGGGCATCGATCAGCTGGCCGTCGAGCTGCACGGCATCACCAGCACTGGCCTCGGCGGCTTCGATCACGGCCCGGGCATGGGCCAGCTTTTCTACCGACGGGGTGAACAGCTCCTGGATGGCGGCAACCTGGGCCGGATGCACTGCCGCCTTGGCAGTAAAACCCAGCGCCCGCACGCGTTCGGTTTCCGCGCGCAGGCCGGCTTCGTTGCGCAAATCTATGTAGGGCACATCGATCGCGTCCAGGCCGTGGGCGCGGGCGATGGTGAGCAGTCGCGAGCGCGCAAACAGCAGCGGCTCCCAGGCAAATTCACAGCCGACATCGACGCTGTAGTCGTAACCGCCGAACATGACGGCGGCCACGGGCAAGCGCGTATCCAGCTCGTAACCGAGGTCGACCAGGCCGCGGGTGGTTTCAACCAGCGGAATCAGCGGCGGGCAGCGCTCCCCGCAGGCACCGACCACGGCCTGGAGCATGTCGGCAGACTCGAACTTGGGTACCAGGATAAAAGCCGGCTGCACCCTGGATTCGGCCAGGGCGTTCAAGTCTTCCTGTCCCGCCCGGCTGTTCGGTGGATTGATTCGCAGCCCCAGGCTGCCTACCCCCTGGTGCTCGGCCAGGCCGGCCAGGGCACTGGCGCGCGCCTGGTCCTTCTGCTCGGGACCGACCGCGTCTTCCAGGTCCACGCAAACCGCATCGACACCGCTGGCCAGGGCCTTGATGTAGCGTTCTGGCCGGTTGCCGGGTACAAACAGCAGGCAGCGAAGGGACAGGTGATTGGTCACTGTTCGACTCCGAGGCTGGTGGCGAAATGGGCGGCGATCTGTTCGCGGGTGGCAATCCAGACATCCTTGTGCGAGCGCACGTGCCGGAAAAAAGCCTGCAGTGCGCCGATCCGTCCAGGGCGGCCAATGATGCGCAAGTGCAGTCCCAGCGACATGGTTTGAGGCTGCGGGGCCTGTTCCTCGTAGAGCCAGTCGAAGGTATCAACCGCATACTTCAGCCACTGGTCCGGGGTCAGCGACGGATCGATCCAGAATTTCATGTCGTTGGAATCCAGCGCGTAGGGCAGGATCACGATCGGGCGTTCGTGGCTCTGGTCGATGAACGGACTGTCGTCCGAGTAGTCATCCATGTGGTAGCGAAAACCTTCCTCGACCAGTAAGCGGCGGGTGTTTTCGGTATGGAGGTAACGCGACAGCCAACCGACCGGGCGCTTGCCCGTGGTCGCTTCGATACTGGTGACAGCCTTGCGGATGAATTCACGCTCGGTCGGCTCATCAAACCTGAACTGGTGAGTCCAGCGCCAGCCGTGCGAGCAGGGCTCGTGCGGTCCTTCGGCGATGTAGCGGGCGATATGGGGTGCGCGCTCCAGCGCTAGCGCTGCGGCGGTGAAGGTGGCCGGTATGGCGTACTCGTCCAGCAACGCGGCAATGCGTCGGAAGCCGGGTCCCAAGCCGTAACGGTAGTTGGATTCGTTGCCGTAATTGCGTATCGGCTTTTTCAGACTCACGCCCAGCTCGTCGACCGGCTCGGTGATCGGATCACCTTCAGCCAGCGAATATTCCGAGCCTTCTTCCACGTTGACCACGATGGACAACGCCAGGCGCTTGCCTTGTGGCCAGGACCAGTCCGCCATGTCAGTGGTATTCCTCGCCACCGGATACGTTCATCGCCTCACCGGTCATGTAGACCGCCTGGTCCGAGCAGAGAAAAGCGCAGGCCTTTGCCGTATCGTCCTGCAAGCCCGGTCGGCCCAGCGGAATGCGGTTTTTCATCGCCGCCATGTACTCTTCCAGGCTAAGCCCCAGCGCTTTGCTGAAGTATTCGTTCTGCCAGGCACCCAGGCCCGTGGTGACATGGTTGGGGCAGATCGCGTTGACCGTGATGCCGTGCTGACCCAGCTCGACGGCCGCTACCCGGGTCAGCCCGACCAGGCCGTGCTTGGACGAGCAGTATCCGGCGGCAAAAGGGAAGCCGGATTTGGCCGCCTGGCTGGCGATGTTGACGATGCGACCGCCGTCGCCCTGCTCGATCATCTGCCGGGCCGCCGCGCGCGTGGCCAGGAATACGCCGCGCAGGTTGACCCCCAGCACCGCGTCCCAGTCGCTGGTTTCCATCTCAACGATGGGCTTCATGATGTAGCCGATGCCGGCGTTGTTGACCAGGATGTCGATGCGGCCAAAATGCTCGACGGTGCGGTCGATCAGGGCCTGGACCTGGGTCTCTTCCAGCACGTTGCAGGCAATCGCCACGGCCTCGGCGCCCAGGGCGCGGATTTCCTCGACCATGGCGTTCATGTCATCACTGGCACCGATCGCCTCGGGCGGGGTTTCCGGCCCGGCCGACTGGCCGATATCGGAAACAACGATCCGGCAGCCTTCCTCGGCCAGTCGCCTCGCCATGGCTGCCCCCAGTCCCGTTGCCCGACCGGATCCTGTAATGACGGCGACCTTGCCCTTGAGCTCAGGGTACATCGCTTACAGCGCCTCGGTCAGAATGAACAAGGGGTTGTCGGCGAACTCGCCGAATTCGGCGGCAGCCTTCTGCACGGCCTCACCGGCTACATCGGCACCGAACTTTTCCATGTCGTTGACCCGGATCAGCTCTACGTAGGCATACGGCGGCGCGGCGTCACTCATCAGCAAACCGGCCGAGCGCAGCACCTCGAAGCGGTCGACCGAATCCAGGCCGTTGACCGTCGGAAGATCGCGGTCCCTGGCCCACTGCTCGTAGGCGGCGACGTCGGTGCCGGGCTTGAGGTTGAACAGAACGACAATGGTGGTCATGGCTGATCTCCGTTCGCTTTGAGCTGCTTGGTCGATGGTGGAAAACGCGCTGGGCGCCTGAGAAGTTGTCCGGACAAATTGTAGGCGGTTGAGGTGAGGGGGTCAACAAGTGATCCAGCGTTCGCGGCGAACAGATGAGGTTTCAGGGTGGCCAGAGCCACGACTGCACCAACCAGGCTTTGCGCGCACAGACGCCAGGGCCGGGAAAGGCGGATTGCCCGGCCGGCATTGACCGTTCACTCGACCAGGCTGTCCGGGTTGAACAATCCCCTGGGGTCGAGCTCGCGCTTGATTGCATTGACCAGTGCAAGGGCCGCGGGATTTCGTCCGCGGCGGTAGGAATAGAATTTGCCGAGCTGAAAATGGACCGCGCCGTGGCTGCGCAGGATATCGGCCATGCCCTGACGCAGGCGGGCAACTTCCCCACGCGCCGCCGGGTTGGGATCGGGCTCACCAATGCGCGCGCGATGCTGTTGATCGACCCGGCGGCGATGGTACACGGAATGGGAATCTGGCCAGTAAAACACCGGCTCGATCAGCGTGCCCTGGGCCGCGACCGTGGCATAAAGATAGCCGATGCGAATACCGTGCCTTTCCAGGCAGTCAGCCTCCCCGCCCGCCATTGCCTTCAAGGCTTGGAAGCAGGCTGGCGCTGCGCTGTGCGGAACAATCCCATGAACCGGCAGCCAGCGTTCACCGGCCGGTCCAAGCATGGCATTGGGCGGGGCAAAAGGGGCACCACGCAGGGCGCGTGGAATCGAGCCGGCAATTTCTTCAGCCCCGGTCACCAGCTGGCGTGCACGCCTGACGCGCTCGACCAGAGCCGCCTTCGAGTCTGCCTCGATGACGGCATGAGCGGAGTAGCACCGAGTGTCGAGGAAGCTGCGCCCACGCGCGACCAGTTTTGCCCCGGCCAGCAGGCCCTGGCGCTTGACCACCTTGGCCATCGTTCCGGCATCCTCGCTCAGCGACGCGCGCTTCATGCGCATCTCGGCCAGCAGCGGATCGAAACCGAAGCACTCTGACGCCAGACCGGCGCGGGCGAGCTTGGCCATGGCATCGAACATGGCCTCGGGCCCGGCAAACTGCCAGGACAGGTAGTCGCAATGGTCGGCCAGATCAAGCAGGCGCAGGCTGGCTCTCAACTTGATGCCCAGGCTGCCGGCATCACCGATGAACAGCCCGGTCAGATCGGGCCCGAAATAGCGAAAGAATGGCGCGGTTGCCGGCGCCGCGGCAGCGCCCGTGCGCAACACGGTGCCTGCAGTCGTGGCCACATCCAGCGCCAGCACGCTGTCGCCAACACTACCGTGCAGGCCTGAGCCGAGAAACACGCTACCCTGCGACAGCGCACCTCCCAGCGTCGCCTCAAGTCCCGACAGGGGGCCAAAGTAGGGTGTGCGCAGGCCTTGCTTTTCGAGCGCTTCGAA
This sequence comes from Wenzhouxiangella sp., assembly GCA_007131235.1. Classification (GTDB taxonomy): domain Bacteria; phylum Pseudomonadota; class Gammaproteobacteria; order Xanthomonadales; family Wenzhouxiangellaceae; genus Wenzhouxiangella. The sequence continues at coordinate 5,664 of SLQY01000265.1, read as the reverse complement.
CAACTGCGCCCAGGTCACGCCGCACTCGGCAACCACGTAGCGATCTTCACTATTGATCTCGATGATCCGGTTCAGACGGGTCGTATCAATCAGGACGCTGCCAGGTCGGGTGGCCAGGTATGCGTCGGTGTAGCTCAAACCGCCGCCACGAGGGATCATCGGAATACCGGCCTCGGCCAGTTCTTTCACGACTGCCAGCAGCTGCTCGGCTGAGTCGGGCACGATCACGGCCAACAGCGCTTGTCCAGCGGCGGCCACATCGTGGGCATAGTAATCGAGCTCGCCCGGGTCGGTCACGATCACCTCGGCGCCGTGCCGCCCCAGCAAACTGGCGATCAGCTTATTGGCTTGCGCGGCAAGGACGGCTTGGTTGGATTCACTCATCGAATATCTCCGGCAGACCTCGGGCATGGTAACGAATTGATCGGTGTTTGCTTCTTCGCCCCCAACCCTGCTTGTTGTAAAATGTCCGGACATTTGCTAACGGCAAGGAGCAATCATGCCACTCATGCAGACCTCGGACCAGACGCCCCGTCAGTACTGGGCACAGGTCAAGTCCAACCCCAACCGGGCCAAGTTTGGTTTTGGCCAGCGGCCAGCGCTGGTCAATATCGACTTGCAGCGCGCCTATACCGATATCGATCAGTTCAAGACCGCCTACCAGACGGACCCGCGCCAGCTTGATTACATCAACCAGCTCTCGATCCTGGCCCGCCAGGCCGGCTGCCCAGTGATCTGGACTTACGTCGCCTACCTGGACTCGGCCGACGATGCCGGGGTCTGGGGGACGCGAACCGATACACCCGACTCGCTGCAGAACATCAAGCACGGCTCGGAGCGCGCCCAGCTCGACCCGCGCCTGCAGATCGATGCATCCGACGTGATCATCCACAAACGCATGCCCAGCCCCTTTTTCGAGTCGCACCTGCCTTCATTGCTGACCTGGCATCAGATCGACACCGTGCTGATCACGGGCGGCTCGACTTCGGGCTGTGTTCGCGCCGCGGTGGTTGACTCCCTCTCGCACGGCTATCGAACCACGGTAGTCGAGGAGTGCGTGGCCGACAAGCACGAAATCCCTCACTTCGCCAACCTGGCCGACATCATGCTGAAGTACGCGGACGTGGAGAGCGTTGAGGTGGTGCAGAGGTACCTGGAAGGTCTGGTCGCCGGGTAAGGAGCGGGGCGGGAAGCGGTGGAGTGCGAAGTGGGAAGAGGGAAAATGGAACAGGAAAGGATTGAAACTGTGACGGAAAGAAAGGCAGATCCCGGGCTCTACGACTACCTGCCGTGGGATCAGCGGCCGGTGATTCGCTGGCCGAACAACGCCCGGGTCGCGATCTGGGTTGCACCGAATATCGAATTCTACGAGCTTGACCCCCCGCTCAACCCCAGCCGCAAACCCTGGCCCCGACCCCATCCCGACGTGCTCGGCTACGCCACCCGAGACTACGGCAACCGGGTTGGCCATATGCGCATGATGCGCCTGCTCGACCAGTTCGGCCTGCGCGGCTCGGTCTCGCTGTCCACGGCCATGCTCACCCATCATCCCGAGATCATTGATCTTGTCCTCGAGCGCAACTGGGAGCTGTTCAGCCACGGCATTTACAACACCCGCTACACCTACGGATTGAACGAAGACCAGGAACGCGAAATGATCGTCGATGCCATGCAGCGCATCCGCGACTATGCCGGTCAGCACTGCGATGGCTACCTGGCACCGGCCCTGTCGCACTCCGAGCACACCATCGATCTGTTCGCCGAGGCCGGCGGCACCTATACCTGCGACCTGTTCCACGATGACCAGCCCACGCCGGTCAAGACCCGTTCCGGCAAGCGTTTCGTGTCCGTGCCTTATTCCCTGGAGCTCAATGACACCATCGTCTACGTGGTCAACAGAATCGAGCCACGCCGCTATGGCGACATGATCATCCGCGCTTTCGACCGTCTCTACGCCGAGGGTGAGCGCTCCGGCACGGTGATGTGCATCCCTCTGCACGCCTACCAGGTCGGCCACCCCCATCGCCTGGCCGCATTGCAGCGCGCGCTCGACCATGTCTGCGGTCACGACCAGGTCTGGCTGGCGACCGGCCGCGAGATCGCCCATCACTACCTCGAGCACTACCACGACGAAGCCGTCGCCATGATGGCCCGCATTGCACAGGAGGAAGCATGAGCCTGGATGACAAGTTTCTACGCTACGACAAGCTCCGGCGTGGCATGGACCATGAGCGCTATGCGTGGACGATGCTCGAACAGCGCTCGGCGCCGAACTGGCCTGTTGGCAAGTCCCTGGCGCTATGGATCAACGTCTCGGTCGAACACTTCCCGCTCAACCCCGACAGTGCCGGCTTCAAGGCACCGGGCAACATGACCATGCCTTACCCGGACCTGCGTCACTACACGCTGCGCGACTACGGTAACCGGGTCGGCATATTCCGAATCCTCGAAGCGCTCGAACGCCACGACCTCGAGGCCAGCTTTGCGATCAACGGGGAAATCGCCCAGCGCTACCCTTACCTGGTTCGACGCCTGGCCGAGCGCGGTGAGATCATCGCCCATGGCTGGAACATGGACTGCACCCACCACTCGGGCGTGGATCCGGCGACCGAGCAGCACTGGATCGACGCTACCCTGGATGCACTGGCCCATTACAGCAACCAGCCTGTTCGCGGCTGGCTGGGTCCGGCCCGCTCGCAATCATTCCGAACTCCGGAACTGCTGGCCCAGGCCGGCATCCGCTGGATGGCTGACTGGGTCAATGACGAGCTGCCCTACTCCTTCAACACCGAACACGGCCCCCTGGTCAACCTGCCGCTGTCGCTGGAGCTCGAGGACCGCTTCATCATTGGCGACAACCTGCACAGCGAGACCGAATATGGCGATCAGATCATTGATGCAGCCGACTTCCTGCTGGACGAGGCCCAGTCAACCGGACATGGCCGACTGCTGGCCTTGAACCTTCATCCCTGGGTGATCGGCCAGCCGCATCGCATCGGCCAGCTCGAGCGGATATTTGCCCACCTGGCCGCAAGGCGCCAGGATCTGCACAACACCCTGCCATCGGAGTTGGCGATGTGGGCCAAGGTGGAATGATCTGCGCGCTTGATGTACCGGTCCGGTCTTTACCACCGCGCCCGAATCCGGAGACTGCCCAACAGTGAACGAAATCGGAGCCTTGCTGAGCGAGGTGCGGATGGCCACGCTTGGCGTCAGCCAGATTGACCGGGGAGTGGACTTCTACCGTCAGGCCCTGGACTACCGCTGCCTGGAGCGCGGCGTGGTCGATCCGGCCCTGGCCCCGCTTTGGCAGTTCGAAGCGACCGACGAGCTGGAATACGCCATCGTTGCGGCCGATGAGTCGGGCCTCGGCCGCATTCGCCTGGTCGCGGGTAAAGTGCCGGGCCAAGCCATCTGGCGCAAAGCCGACCGCCTGACCGCCAGCGGCGCCTATGCCCTGAATTTCCGCTGCCAGGACATCCATCGGCAGCTTGAGCGCATTCGCAGCCATGGCGGCCAGACTGGCGAGCAGCCGCACTTCTGGGAGGTCAATGACCAGGTCCACGTTTATGACTCGATGAGCGCGGACCCGGACGGCACCCAGCTAGACCTGTTCAGCTATGCCCGCGGCGGTGAGCTGCGCGGGCCATTGTCAACGCCAGTCAGCGTGATCCAGACGGTTGCCCTGGCCGTGGCCGATGTGGCAACCAGTCGCCGCTTCTACGAGGCCATGGGGTTCCAGGAACTGTTCGATCGAGTGCTGGATTTTGACGGCCTGGCCGAGATGCTGGGCATTGATCAGCCGGTCAGGATCCATAACGTCAACCTGATGAAAGATGGCCAGGTGGTTCCGGGGCGGGTGGAAATGTTTGCCTACCTGGATACCGGCATGGGTCGGCCGGAGCCGGTAACCGATCGAGCGGTTCCACCCAACAACGGCCTGCTTTCCTTTTCCCTGTTGACCACCGATGCCAACACCGTTGTCGAGACACTACAAGCGCTGGGCGCCCATGGCATTCATCGACTGGATTCGGTACCACTGCCCGGCTTCGGTATCGTCCCGTTGACCGTGCTGCTGGGGCCGGACGGTGAGCGTTTGGAGCTGATCGAAGTCGAGGAGATAGCGCGATGACTTACGAAATCTGGGCACTCGCCCATATCCTGATCATTGCCTACTGGCTCGGCACCGACCTTGCGGTTTATTACATCAGCGGAACCATCGTTGATGAAAACCAGCCAACGCCGGTGCGGATCTACGCCGCCAAGGCCATGCTGTTGCTCGACATGGTGCCGCGCACCGCCTTGATCATGACGCTGCTAACCGGCCTGGTGCTGGCAACGGCACGCTGGCTGCCGCAACCGGCGATCGGTTGGTGGTGGCTGTGGCCCGCGCTTGTGGCTTGGCTGGTCTTGACCTGGTCCGTTTTCCGCCTTGAGCACAAGCCGACAGGTCAACGCCTGGCCCGAATCGATTTCGGACTGCGGGTAGTCGTGGTATTGGCATTGATTGCCGCAGGACTGGGCCTGGTTCTCGGTGCCGGGCCGTTCGCCAAACTTCCGTGGCTGGCGGCCAAACTGGGGTTGATGGCACTGATCATCAGCCTGGGTCTGTTCATTCGGGTTCAGCTTAAGCCCTTCGGCCCCCTGTTTGCCCAGATTGCGCAGGGAACTTCCGACCCGACCATCGAGCGCAAGCTGCGGCGGCTCATTACACAGGTGAAGGTGCCGGTCTGGGTGATCTGGATCAGCCTTGTTCTGGCCGCCGCGCTTGGCAAGCTGCAGCCAGGATTCTGAAGGGGCAAGCTTCATGGCTAAAATGTCCCGGTGCGGGTACGGGAACAGGCTGGCCGGATCAGAAATGAAGCGGCCCGCGTCAAGGGCGGGCCGCTGGAAGTTTTCGCTGACGACGACTTCAGTTGACGTCTGTAGTCGGTGGTGGCGGTGGTTCCGCTGCTTCACCCAGTACCCGCTCGCATTCCTCGGAGAGCTCTCGACCCGCGATCTGCAAGGCTCGGCAAGACTGCAGGAAGCGCTCGGCTGCCGCGGTCTCCAGACGCTCACTTTGCTCCTGTTCAAGCAGGGCCTGGCGAGTTTCAGTCTCGTTGATCGCGCGGATGTAGGTTCTCCAATCACGCGCCTGGCGCCGGGTAGTGGCAAAGCGCTCTGCTTCAGCGAAGGCGCGATCAGCCGACTGACGCTGAGCGCGATCACCAGGGCCTGACTGGTTGAACCGGGCCGTGCCGAGCAGCAACCAGATATCGGCCAGGTTCCTGTCCTCCAGACCGCCGGTGTCGATGGCCGATTGAAATGCTTCGGCCGCCTCCTGATTGCGCTCATCAGCCAACAGGGCCTGGCCCAGCCGGTAGTAAAGCGTGCCGGTTTCCGACATGCCGGCAGCCTCGCGAAGAACGGGAATGGACTTGCGATGTTCCCTGGCCTGGCTCCACAGCTGGGATAACAGCTGAAGGTTGTCAACGTCACGCTCCAGCCGACCGCGCTCAATTTCTTCCTCGATCAACTTGGCCCCGCGGTGGGGATTGTTGAAAGTCGAGTAGAACTGGGCCAGCAGGGTGATATCGGACGGCTCTTCAATCAGCCCGGCAAGATAAGCCGACTCAAGAACGGCAAACGACTCCAGCTGCATGTCCTGGTCCAGGTACAGCG
>SLQY01000195.1 GCA_007131235.1 Wenzhouxiangella sp. | reverse complement strand
TACATGGCGTAGTCCAGGTAGGCTCGCTCGGCGTAGGTGCGCAGGGGAACGCGCTCAAAATCCCCGTTGGCAGGTTTGTATTCGGTCATGGGCGCCCATTGTCGCCGCAAGTGGTCAGGATGCCAAGCCGAAAACCTTACAAATGCGGGTCAAGATCGTGGCCGGGACACCAGGACTCGACACCTCTCGGTCGCCCAGCATCCGTCTATCGGCATGCCTGGTGGGATGGCTGCCGGGACTAAAGAATGAAGGTCACGATCAAGGCCACCACGGTTAACGCGGCAGCCAGTGCGCCCACCCCAAGCATCGCCGGGGAGATACCACCCGAGGCTGCCATTCGATTGGCCTCACGGGGCCGGCGGCTGATGGGCTTGAAGGTGCGATCCTCGGTGCCCTCGCGGAGCAGTTCGAGCAAGCGATCGATACTGCTATCGTCGAGTTTGCGGGGGTCAAAGCGATTCAGTTCTGCCTCGGCCAGAAAGCTTCGAATCGACTGATCGACACCCAGGAACTTCATGGACCAGCGCCGGTATTGGCGGTGCAGAACCAGCTCCTTGCGCAGCAGTGCCACGTTATCGTGACGAGGATCCTTCTCGATCCTATCGTAAAGTGCCTCGACCGTGGCGCGCTCTCCTTCCAGGCACTGAAAGAAATGGCCGTCACCAAAACAAAGGACGCCACCAATCGCCAGGGCGTGGTTATTTCGCTGCGCCTGGGAAACTATGCCGGCAACCTCGGAACTGGCGCCCACGGCATGGCCGTATGGGTCCGATTTGGAACGGCTGGCATATATCAATTGGCATAAATCGGACATTAAGTTTCCCCAGGATCGAATCTAATCAACTTAGTATTCGGCATCGGCGGTAAAGCAGGGGTGAACGGGCCCGGCCGACCGGGCCCGATATCGGCGCACGATCAGCGCTTGACGAACTTCAGGGTAAAGCGATCGCTTTCCCCTATCGCCCGGAAGTGCTCGGTATCTTCACCCTCCGGCACACGCAGTCCGGGCAACAAGGACCATACGCCGTTGGGGTGGTCTGCCGTATCGGCTGGGTTGGCGTTGATTTCGGAGGCCTCGACCAGCCGAAAGCCTTCCGACTCGAGCACAGCAATTACCCAGCTCTGGTGAACGTAACCACTGCGTGCCTCGGGATCCTGCTCGTGATTTTCAGGCAGGCGGTGACTGACGATACCGAATACACCGCCCGGCTTGAGGACGGCATGGGCGGCCCTGGCCACATCGCGGAACGTGCCAGCGCGCTTCCAGCCATGTACGTTGCGGAAACTCAGCACCAGGTCAGCGGTGGCCGGGCCACCAAGATCGATCAGTTCCGGCGGATCGAACGGAACAATGCGGATGTCGCCGAAGCGATCGGTGTCGGCAATCCGCTCCTCGTACTCGGCCCGAATACGACGGTAGAAATCCGGCACATTGTCACCGTCGAGATTCCAGTGCGCGGCCACCAGCTGTCCGTCATCACGCAGGTAAGGCCCCAGGATCTCGGTGTACCAGCCGCCACCGGGCGACAGCTCGACAACGGTCATGTCCGGCCGGATACCGAAGAATGTCAGCGTGTCAAAAGGATTGCGGAATTGATCCCGGTCAGCCTGATCGGCCGGTCGATCCGAATCCGCGATCACGGCCTGCAGACGATCATCGGCAACCGCCGGTAAGGCGAGCAGGCCAGCCAGGGCAATCATGCCAAGACTTTGCAGTTTCATTCGATGTTTCTCCTGGTTGAGGTCGATTTCCACGCCGAACAGTTCATGCCCGCTGGCTGCGTATTTGCGCTCGAACGGGCTGACCGCGTCGGCCACTGGCAAAGATACCACCTCCGGGTGCAGCGACAACACCACGGCCACGGCCGACGCGAACTCACGGGCATACAGCTGGAAGTTGGTCCTCAACTCCAGTCGGCCGCCCAGGCCAAGCAGGTCGGGAAACACGGGATGCGCGTGCCAGCGTCGTCCGAGGTGCGCCGGCTTCGGCCAGGGGTTGGGGTAGAACAGGCAGTGGCGATGCAGGCGCCAGCCGGAGGCCCTGGCCAGGCGCCAGAAATCGGTCAGCTCGGCACGCACCAGACGAGCATTGGGAGGCAGGTCAGGCGCACGTGCCAGGCGATGGACTGACTTGTCAACGCCGATCACCAGGGCATCGGGGTGCTGGTGGGCCAACCTGACCGTCGAGGCCCCGGTCCCGCAACCGGAGTCCAGGATGACTTGATCGGCCGCGGCAACATCGGCGGCAACGGCCTGGAAAGCAAGCAGGCTGTGGTCATGCAGCGGCTGGCGCCACGCGTGTTGGCAGTGGCCGAGCACACGCTCGGCCAGGCGCGGATGGATGTCGCGCTGCGAACTTGCCGGGATTCGGGAGGGCATGGGGAAAATGGTGGGCCGTGAAGGACTCGAACCTTCAACCAATAGGTTAAAAGCCTACTGCTCTACCATTGAGCTAACGGCCCGGCTCTAACGAAGCCGCGAATGATACCTCGAACCCGGCCCGCTCTCAAGTCCTGTCTTGCCCTTCCGCGGTCCCGGAAGACAAGCGGGAAATCACGGGTTGCTGCAGGGTTCCGAGCGATTCCGGTAAACAGAAAACGGTCGCTGGGCGGTCTGCAGACGCTCTTCGCCGGCAATAATCACCGGAACAGCGATGACTTTCACCTGACAGGCGACGGGCACCTCCCCTTCCGCGGCCGGCAGGTAAGTCACGCTGACCTCCATGCCGCTGCTGACGGCCAGGTTGCGCTGGTCGGGCACCAGGAACGGGCGTCCGTCATCGAGGAGCAAAAGCAGCATGGCGTCGGCTCCCAGCGGCGTGGCGTCGACCAACTGCACCTCTGCAACCAGGCCATCGGTTCGGGACGGCTCCGCTGCCTGCGGGGTGGCCGCCATGACCAGCCCCGCCAGGATCAAGAGTTGTGCAATCAAAGATTGAAGCCAAAGACCGGGCCCAGTTTCTGGGCCAGCATGACGTTGCCACCGGCCTTGATCTGGCCAGACATGAAGGCCGACAGCGCGCCTTTTTCGCCACGCCCCAGCTCCAGCCAGACCGGCTCGGCAATGGTCAGAGTTACCGTGGGGTTGTCCGAAATGCCGGGCTCGACCCGGCATTTGCCGTTGTCGACGATCACCTGCCAGTCACCCGGCTGGTCGCCGGAAATGTCGGTGATGTGGAACTGGAAGGTCGCTTCCAGGGTTTCGGCGGCCGAGGACTGGAAGCGGTTTTCGAGGTCGTGGAAGAGTTCGGTTGCGGTGGTGTAGGTCATTTTGACTCCGGGTTCAGGGTTCAGGGGTTCGGGTTACGGAATTGACGGTAGCGGATCAGTATCCGAGTTTGGACTGGGTTAATTGTTCCTGCAGGTCTGGGTTCAGGGACTGGTAGTGCTGGGTGTTCGGGAGGCGGATCCACAGGGGGTCGCTGACTTTGTTGGCGTCGAAGGCTTCGTTGACCAGGTCGCGCTTGACGAATTTGAACGTGCCGGTGGCGTCCAGGTGCTCGACCTGCCTGAGCAGCACCGGGATGGCGTATTCGCCCAGGTGGCCGCTGAAGTGTTCGGCAATGGCTCCGACGAGCTGATCGATGTCCGCCTCAGGCTCAGGGCGGAAAGCAAGCATGCCGGCCCGACCTTCCGCGCCGGGAATCTTGACGCCATAAGCAACGGCTTCAGCAATGCCATCCACGGCCATGGCCGCGGCCTCGACTTCGGTGGTGGCGATGTTCTCGCCGCGCCAGCGGTAGGTATCGCCCAGCCGGTCGACGAAGCGGGCGTGGCGATAGCCCAGGTCCTTAAGCAGGTCGCCGGTGTTGAACCAGCAGTCGCCGTCAACAAAGGCATTGCGAATCAGCTTCGCTTCGCTGGCCTTGTCATCGGTGTAGCCGTCGTAGGGATAGGCTTTGCTGACCTTGCCCAACAGCAGGCCGGTGCCGCCGTGCTTGACCCGCATCAGGCGACCTTCTGCGCTTTTCCTCACTTCGCCGCTGTCGTGGTCACATTCGACCAGGGCGTACTCGGCCGGGCACAGGCCGACAGTGCGATCCTGGTTGAGAATGTTGAAAAAAGCGATATTGGCTTCGCTGGCCCCGTACAGCTCGTAGATTCGCTCGAGACCGAAGCGGCGCTTGAACTCCATCCAGATGTCGGGCCGCAGGCCATTGCCGACCATGGCCCGCGCCAGGTGATCGCGGTCGCCTTCAGCAGCGGGCTGGTTGATCAGGAAGCGGCACAGCTCGCCGATATAAACCAGGGCATCGGCCCGTACTTCACGCACCTCGTCCCAGTAACGGCTGGCCGAAAAGCGCCGGCCAATGGCCAGGCAGGCACCGGTGGCAGCAGTTGATGACCACCCGACCGCCAGCGCGGTGTTGTGGTAGAAAGGCAGTACGTTGTAAAGCACCTGGCCGGGTTTGAGACCCAGGGCCATCAATCCGAAAGCGCCCATCGCCTTGATCCAGCGGATATGCCGGATCACGGCTGCCTTTGGCAGACCCGTGGTGCCCGACGTGAAGACGTAAAAGCAAATGTCGCCCATTCGCACAGCGGCAGTCTGAGCCAGGTTGTCATCAGCCTGGCTCGCCGCCAGCGCCAGCAGGTCGAGCTCGCCGTCCGGAACCGGACCGGCCTCGTCATCAGCTACCACCAGCGGCGCTATCGCCTGGTCGGCTGGCAGATGATCAGCCAGGGCACGCCAGGTCTCCATGCATTCGCTGCCGACAATCATCTGTTCGCCCGGTGCCAGGGCGACGCAATGGGCCAGTGACGGCGGCGGCAGACGATTGTTGTGAACCACGGCCACCGCACCCAGCTTGACGATGGCCGCCACGCTCAGGATCAGCTCCGGCCGGTTGTCCAGCAGCACCCCGACCCTGGCTCCGGCAGCCACCCCGCGTTCGGCCAGCAGGCGGGCGACGCGATTGGCGCGAGCATTCAGTTCGACATGACTGATATCGGTGCCGGCATAGCGCAGCGCCGGCTGCGCGCCATGGCGACGGGCATTGGCCTCGAGAATGCTGCCGATGGAGTAGCGCCGATCAAGATCACCACTCTTGACCAACCGGTAGCCGCGAACTACCTGCGGCAAGCGCTTGAGCAGTGGCCAGGCCCCGCGGCCCAGGTCCGACAAGCGCAGTTCGGCCTCAGTCGGCATGGTCTTCCTGGGCCTGGATCACCGTCACTGTCTGCCCCTTGCGCACCGAATCACCCGACTTCAGGCCCAGCTCGCCGACCACGCCGTCCACGCCAGCGCGCAGCGTCGTTTCCATCTTCATCGCTTCCATGATCAGGATGGCATCACCCTTGCTCACCGCCTGGCCAGGCTCGACCGGCACATCAACCACCGTCCCGTCCATGGGGATCCGCAGCAGACCGGCCTCGCTGCCCTCATTCACAGTCGGTGCGGCCAGGCTCAGGTCTTCCACCCTGACATCACCGACAGCATCGGCCAGCGAGACCACCAGACCCTGATAGCTGAAGCCGCAGCGTGACAACACGCCGTCTGACTCGATCTGCATGACCCCATCATCAAGCCGGAGAAGGCGCAGGCGGATCTCGACCTCATCGGCCCTGACCATCCAGTCATCTCGCGTCCTCGTGATCCGGCAAGATACGACCACGGCCTCGCCGCCAGCGTCAATCAACAGCTTGCGCTGCATGCTGCGGGCGGCACCGGCCAGCTCGCTTTCCCGGTCAGCACCTGCCAGTAGCAGCGCCGCCGGGGCCCAGCGTCGGATATCAAGCTCAGGTGCCAGCAGTTCCGTCGAGCCGGCATCGATAGTATCGGTGGTCACCGCAGCGCTGACGAAAACCCGGCTGTCGAGCGCGCGCAGCAGGTAGGCGCGGTTAGTGATCACGCCGGCAATCCGGGCCTCGGCCAGGCAGCGCTTGAGCCGTCGCCTGGCGGTTTCGCGATCAGGCCCATACGCAATGACCTTGGCCAGCATGGGGTCATAAAAGGGGCTGACCCACTGACCTGCCCGAACCCCGCTGTCGACCCGGACACCATCGGCGGCCGCCAGGCTGAACGCCTGCAGATGACCGGTCTGGGGCACGAAGCCCTGGTCCGGCGCCTCGGCATACAAGCGCGCCTCTATCGCGTGACCGTTCCAGCTGACCTGCTCCTGGCTCAGCGGCAAGGGCTGACCGGCGGCGATCTGAAGTTGCCAGGCCACCAGGTCCAGACCAGTCACCATCTCGGTCACCGGATGCTCGACCTGCAAGCGGGTATTCATTTCCAGGAAGTGGAAATCACCGGATTCCTCGAGCAGGAACTCAACCGTGCCGGCACCGACATAATCGATCGCCCGGGCTGCAGCCACGGCCGCCTCGCCCATGCGCGAGCGCAGGTCGGCATCGACCGCCGGCGACGGGCATTCCTCGATGATTTTCTGATGCCGCCGCTGCAGCGAGCAATCGCGCTCGCCCAGGTGGATCACCCCGCCGTGCCGGTCGGCAAACACCTGGATTTCGACATGACGCGAGCGATCCAGGGCGCGCTCGATGATCAGCTCGGCATCGCCGAAGCTGCTTGCCGCCTCGCTGGCTGCCGAGCGGATTGCATCGGCCAGGTGCGCTTCTTCCATTACCCGCCGCATGCCCTTGCCGCCGCCGCCGGCCGCGGCCTTGACCATCACCGGCAGCCCCACCTCGCGGGCTGCCGCCAGCAAGGCATCCGGATCCTGGGCCGAACCGCGTACACCGGGAATCACCGGCACGCCGGCGGCTTCCATCAGGTCCTTGGCCTGGCGCTTGTTGCCCATCCTGGCAATCGCATCGGGGCCCGGGCCAATGAACACCAGCCCGGCATCGGCGCAGGCGCGGGCAAATTGCTCGTTCTCGGCCAAAAAGCCGTAACCGGGATGCACTGCATCGGCACCGCCTTTCCGAGCCGCGGCCAATAGCTGGTCTATGTCCAGATAGGACTGCGACGGCGCATTGCCCGCCAGCGCGACCGCACAGTCAGCCGCCAACACGTGCGGTGCATCCGCATCCGCCGGGCTGAACACGGCCACCGTGCGATAGCCCAATGATCTTGCCGTGCGCATGATCCGGCAAGCTATCTCACCGCGGTTGGCAATCAGGATGGTCTGGAAGGTTTTGGCAGGCATGGGCGAGGGTTTACGGTTGACCGTTTACGGAAGACCAGTTGGGCGGTCGCTTTTGGAGGAAGGCCTGGGTGCCTTCGCTGGCTTCTTCACCAGTTGCCGCCTCGGCGAATTCGCGAGCGCCGCGGTCAAGCAGATCGTTGAGTGGTGTGTCAGCCGTAGCCAGCAGCAAGGACTTGGTCATGCGTGAAGCCTGCGGTGCGCAGCGCTGAATCTGGGCAAGGGTCTGTTCCAGCAGCTGATCGAGCGCTGCGCCATCATCGGCCAAGGCGTGGGCCATTCCAATCCGGAAAGCTTCGGCACCGTCAATGCGCGCCCCGGTCAGGGCCAGGTGACGGGCCCGGGACAAACCGACCCGACCAACCACGAAAGGAATGATTTGGGCGGGCGGCAGACCCAGCGTGACCTCGGGCAGGCCGATCTTCGTATCACGGCTGACGAGGCAGACATCGGCCACACAGGCCAGACCGACCCCGCCCCCGAACACCGAACCCTCTACCACGGCAACCACGGTCTTCGGGCATTCATGTACCGCGCTGATCAAGGTCCCAAAGGATCGATTGATCGCCGCCATCGCGGCCACATCGCCACCCGACTCTATCCGCGCTGAGGCCATATCCGCCAGATCCGCCCCGGCACAAAAATGTCCCCCGGCCCCACGCAACACCAGCGCCCTTACCGAATCATCGGCAGATGCCTGCGCCACCAATTCCTGCAGCTCAGCCACCATCTGCCGCGACAAGGCATTGCGCGCCTGCGGCCGGTTCAAGCGAACCTGCAAAATGCCTTTCTCGACTAGAGTCTCAATCGTTTCCATACAAAACTCCGTTTTGAACGGTTGACGCGTTACGGGTTACGGTTTACGGCCTGACCCAAACTGCTTTTCCGTAAACCGTAAACCGGAACCCGTAACCCGTTCTTTTACCCGCCCTTAGGCAATATCCCCATCTGCTTGCAAATGATCGCCAGCATGATTTCATCCGCCCCGCCGCCGATCGACATCAGGCGTTGGTCGCGGAAGGCGCGGGCGATGCGGCTTTCCCACATATAGCCCTGGCCGCCCCAGTACTGCAGGCAGCTGTCGGCCACTTCGCGGGCCAGGCGGCCACCCTTGAGCTTGCACATCGAAGCCAGCCTGGTCGCATCGCCGCCGCCAACATGCACCTCGCAGGCTGAGTAGATCAGAGCGCGCAGGGCTTCGATTTCCGTCTGCAGCTCGGCCATGCGGTAGTGCACGACCTGGTTATCGAGAATCGGCTTGCCAAAGGCAATGCGCGACCGGGTGTAGTCGATGGTGTCGTTGATAATGCCTTCCAGACCCTTGAGCGCGCTGGCCGCGCCCCACAGGCGCTCTTCCTGGAACTGCAGCATCTGGTACATGAAACCCAGCCCTTCTTCACCAACCCGGTAACGCTGCGGCACACGCACGTTGTCGAAAAACACCTGCGCGGTGTCGGAGGAGCGCATGCCAAGCTTGTTCAGTGGCTCGGAAAAACTGATCCCCGGCGTGTCGGTGGGCACCACGATCAGGGACTTGTTGTTGTGCTTGCTGTCGCCGCCGGTATTGGCCAGCAGGCAGATCCAGTCGGCCTGCAGGGCATTGGTCATCCACATCTTGGTGCCGTTGATCAGGTAGTCATCTCCATCCCTGACCGCCGTGGTCTTGACGTTGGCGACGTCCGATCCGGCGTGCGGCTCGCTGACGCCCAGGGCAACGACCTTGTCACCGGCCACCGTGGGCGCGAGGAATTCCTGCTTGAGCTCCTCGGAACCAAAGCGGGCCAGGGCCGGCGTGGCCATGTCTGTTTGCACGCCGATGGCCATCGGCACGGCACCGCAATGGGCCGCACCCAGCTCCTCGGCCATGACCAGCGCGTAGCTGAAATCCAGACCCATGCCGCCGCACTCGACCGGCTTGGTTATGCCGAGCAGGCCAAGGTCTCCGAGTTTCTTGAACAGCTCGTGGGCCGGAAATCGGCCCGCTGCTTCCCACGCATCGGCATGCGGGTTGATTTCCTGCTCCACGAACCGCGCCACGGTCCGCCGCAGTTCCCGATGTTCATCCGTCCATTTCATCTGCAATTTCTCTCAAATAAAACGCGAGTTTGTACCCTCTGATGGCAGGGCTGCTGAAGTAACCGCGAAGACGCAAAGGGCGCCAAGAAAACTTTTCAACTTTGCATTTTTTGCGTCTTCGCGGTCAGTCATTCGTTTTGTCCATGGGCGTGATGTTTCCAACTACAGTCGCGCCACGCCGTAGGTATTGGGATTGAGTTGGCGGGTGCTGGCTTCGGCGCACAGGCGCAGGCAAAAACCGAGGATACGGCGGGTGTCGCGCGGGTCAATGATGCCGTCATCCCATAACCGCGCCGTGGCGAACAAGGCGGTAGATTCCGAGTCAATCTTGTCGCGGATCTGGTTGGTCAGCATCTCGAGCACGGCCGGGTCCACTTCCTGGCCCATGCGCGCATGCTTTTGCTCGGTGATGATGGCCATGACCCGGGCTGCCTGTTCGCCGCCCATCACGCCGATCCGCGCGCTGGGCCAGGCGAAGATGAAACGCGGATCCAGTCCGCGCCCACACATGCCGTAGTTGCCGGCCCCGAAAGAGCCGCCGATCAGCACTGTCATCTGGGGCACGCGGGCATTGGCCACCGCCTGGATCATCTTCGAGCCGTGCTTGACGATGCCGCTTTGCTCGGCACCGGTCCCGACCATGTAGCCGGTGGTGTTTTGCAGGTAAACGATGGCACGTCCGGCCTGATCGCAGAGCTGGATGAACTGCGCGGCCTTGGTCGCACCCTGGTCGGTGATCGGCCCGTTATTGCCGATCAGACCCACCGGCCGACCTTCGATGGCGGCAAAGCCGCAGACGGTCTGCGCGTCGTAGGCCTGCTTGAAATCGAGAAATTCCGAACCGTCGACCAGGCGGGCGATGATCTCGCGCACATCGTAGGGCTGGCGCGGGTCGGCCGGGACAATGCCAAGCAGGTCTTCGCTGCCGTAGGCGGGCTGGTTGAAGTCATTGGCCGACACCGAGCCGCTGAAGCCTGGAGCAAGCATCGCCGCAATCGCGCGGGCCTGGCGAATGCCATCGGCATCGTCGACGGCGGTGTACTCGGCCGTGCCGGTGGTGCTGGCATGCATGGCTGCCCCGCCCAGCGTCTCGTCATCAGCATCCTCGCCGGTCGCGGCCTTGACCAGTGGCGGCCCGGCCAGGTAGACCCGGGCTCGGCCACGGACCATGATCACGTAATCGGACAGACCCGGCACGTACGCGCCGCCAGCGGTGGCATTGCCGTGAACCACGGTAATTTGCGGCAGGCCAGCGGCCGACAGTCGGGCCTGGTTGGCAAACGAGCGCGCGCCGTCGACAAACAGCTCGGACTGGTAATTCAGGTTGGCCCCGCCCGACTCGAGCAGGTTGATCATCGGCAACCGGTTTTCCAGCGCAATCTGCTGCAGCCGCAAGCCTTTCTTCAAGCCCACCGGGGAGATGGTCCCGCCCTTGATCGCGCTGTTGGAGACGTTGATCACCACATCCATCCCGGCCACCCGGCCGATTCCGGCGATCGAGCCGCCGCCGGCGGTGGAGCCGTCGCGATCGTCGTACATCTTCATCCCGGCCAGCTCGCCGATCTCGACAAAGGGCGCGCCGGGATCGAGCAGCAAGCCCAACCGCTCGCGCGGCAGTAATTGGCCGCGCTTGTCGAATTTCTCCCGCGCCGACTCCTCGCGCCCGGTAATCTTCGCCCGGATGCCATCGACTTCGGCCATCAGCTCCAACATGCGCTCGCGATTGACCGCGAAACCATCCGATGCCTGGTCAACCGTACTCTCGATCCTGCTCACGTCGAACTCGCTCCTGAATCCACGCATACCGGAAAAACATTTTGGAACCACCGAAAGCACCGAAGACACCGCAACTTCCATTCGCTGAACTCGGTGTCTTCGGTGGTTCCAAAGCTTTCAAGAAAAACTTGAGCCTGCACAACTAATCGTCCTTGAGGGCTTCAGGCGCTTGGGCGCGGTGGAAGCCGTTGTAGGGTTGGGAGTTATCGTGGTCGGCCAGGGGCCAGAGGCGACCGCCCAGCGAGGCCGCGCCATCGATGCGCATCAACTCGCCGCTGATGAAAGCCGCGGCCGGGCTGAGCAGAAAGACCACGGCGGCACTGATTTCCGATTCGGTACCCAGACGTTTCAGCGGCACAGCGTTGGCCAGCATGGGAATCATGGCTGCCGCCGCGCCCTCGTACTTGTCCAGACCGCTGGAGGCAACCCAGCCTGGCGCCACGGCATTGACGCGCACCCCACTCTTGGCCCATTCGAAGGCGGCGGTGCGGGTCAGGTTGGCCATGCCGGCGCGCGCGGCACCCGAGTGGGCCATCCCAGGCATGCCATTCCAGTGGTCGGCCAGCATATTGACGATGGCACCCCCGTGAGAACGCATGGACTGCCGGTAAGCTTCGCGCATCATCAGGAAACCGCCGCTGAGATTGGTCCGCAGCACGGCGTCGAACCCGTTCGGACTGATCTCCTCCAGGGGTGCCGGAAACTGGCCGCCGGCGTTGTTGAACAAGCCGTCGATGCGACCATGACTGGCGATCAAGCTGGTGACCCGTTCGGTCACCGCTTCGGCATCACGGATATCGCAGCAGTGCCAGCTGGCCTTGCCGCCATCGGATTCGATTTCCGCGGCCGTGTTTTCCAGCGCCTCCTGACCTCGCCCGATCAGGACCACGTGCGCGCCCAGGGCAGCCAGCTCATGGGCCGTGCAACGGCCGATGCCACTGCCGCCGCCGGTAATCACGATCACCTGGTCGGCAAACAGGCCCGGTTTGAAGATGGATTGATAGCTCATGTCTTTTTCAACAAAAGATCTTCGACCTCACGAGCAATGGCGGCCGGCACGTCGACCGGAAAGTCCAGCAGCATCTGGGCGAAGGCCTTGCCCTGCGGGTCCATGCGCAGGCTGGCCACTCCGCCGCCGCCTAAGCTGTGCTCGAGCAGGAAATTGAGGGCCCGGATGCCGGGCAGGTACCAGCGCTTGACCTCGCCCTCGAGCACGTGGCCGAAATGTTCGGCCACGGCCTGCTCGGTCAGCGCGGCGGCAATCCAGGGCAGGTATTCTGGTTTGCGGGCAATCACGCCGATATTGGCATGGTTGCCCTTGTCGCCGCTGCGCGCATGGGCCAGGGCAATCAGCGGTACCCGGCTGTCGGCCTGGCCGTCCGGGATGGGTGCTTGCATGCCGTGGGCGACTTGCGGCGCTTCACCAGGGGTTCTTTCGGTCACGCTGATGCGCTTGTCGCCAATCAGCACTTCGGCCTGGACGGTATCGGCCGGGACCAGGAAACTGAACAGGCGGATCAGGGGATGCACCACCGGTCGGCCGCCGACATAGCCGGTAATTCCCGGCGCCATGGCAGTCGCGGCCTGGGCAATCTCGCGCGAAAACAGGACCAGCGATTTCTTGTCCGGGTGACGCACGCCGATCTTGACCACCACCTCGCGCGTATCGTCGCGCCGGGCGTGTTCGCCATAGGTCGCTTCAGAGCCCAGCACCTCGACACTGGCCGCGGAGAAATCACCCATGCCCTGCGCCGTGAACAGGCGCCGGCAGCGAGCGAGAATGGCATCAGCCACGCGTCGACCCTTGGCCGGGGCCTGCAGCCCGCCGATCATGAACAAGGCAACACAGCGAAAGCCGTCGGGCCAGGTGGCGGCGACTTTCAACGTGTCGGTGGGCGGAAACCCCCGTGCACCCTGCACCCGAACCCGATTCTCGGCCACGCTGTCGATGGTCACCTGGCTGAAATCGCAGCGCAGGTCGGGCAGGCGGTAATCGCAAGGATTGGCAATTTCATAGACCAGCTGCTCGGCCACGGTGGCCGGCGTGACCAGACCACCGGTCCCGTCCGGTTTGGTCAGCTCGAATATCCCGTCCGGCGCAACTTCAACGATGGGAAAACCCATGTCCTCGTAGCCTGGCACCGATTCCCAGTCGGTGAAGTTGCCGCCCGTGGCCTGGGTGCCGCACTCGATCAGATGGCCGGCCAGGCTGCCGGCGGCCAGCCGGTCGTAATCATCCCAGGCCCAGCCGAACTCGTGCACCAGCGGCCCGAGCACCAGGGCTGAATCGGTGACCCGGCCGGTAATCACCACATCGGCCCCCTCGGCCAGGGCGCGGGCAATCGGGCGGGCGCCCAGATAGGCATTGGCACTGAGCAGGAACGGCGGCATCGCCTCGCCCGTGCCCAGGTCGACAGGCTCATGCTGGCGCAGCTCGGCCTGGCGCGGGGCGAGGTCATCTCCGAGGACCACGGCAATGCGCAGGTTGACCCCGGCCTGCTCGCAAGCAGCCTGCAGTGCATCGCGACAGGCCAGCGGATTGACGCCGCCGGCATTGGCGATGATCTTCAGCCCCTGATCGGCAATCTCGGTCAACAGCGGTGCCATCGCGGTGTCGACAAAGTCGCGGGCGTAGCCGGCCTTGTCATCCTTCATTTTCTGGCCGGCCAGGATGGACATGGTGACCTCGGCCAGATAATCGAACACCAGGTAGTTCAGCCGGCCGGCGCGAACCAGCTGGGCTGCGGCCATCTGGGAATCACCCCAGAAGGCCGAGGCACAGCCAATGCGCACGTGTTTTTGCTGATTCATCGTCTTGAAAGCGCTTCGCAAGTCTTCATTGGGTCAGTCTACCAAGCGCTTGCTTGGTAAGCAATACCTCACTAGAATGGCGACCAGGTTCAACCTGGACAGCAGACCCGAATGGCCCGCACGCCCCGTCTTGATGATCGCCGCGAACGTCTGCTGGATGCTGCCGCGCGGCTGTTCCGCGAGCACGGCTACGAGCGCACCTCGGTGCGTCAGCTGGCCGAGGCGGTCGGCATTCTATCCGGCAGCGTGTTCCATCACTTCAGCAGCAAGGAAGAAATCCTGCTCGAAGTCATGCGAAGCACCATCGACCGGATGATCGCCAAGTTGCTGGACGCCAGCGAGTCTGCCGACTCGACCGAGGCACGGCTGTTGAAACTGATCCGGGCCGAGCTGGAACTGCTCCATGGTCCCACCCGTGACGGCGTTGCGGTGACCTTTTTCCAGTGGCACAGCCTGGGTCAGGACAACCAGCGCCGCATTCTGGCCATGCGCGATGCCTACGAGAAAATCTGGCTTCAGGCGCTGGAACAGGCCCGGCAACAGGGTCTGATCGACACCGATCCCTTTGTGACCCGCCGCCTGCTCACCGGCGCCAACGGCTGGACTATTTACTGGTACAAGATCGATGGCAAGCTCACCCTGGACGCGCTGGCGGCCCAGGTTTGCCGCTTGCTGTTCAAGAC
>SLQY01000275.1 GCA_007131235.1 Wenzhouxiangella sp. | reverse complement strand
TTCCGGGTGCTGGCTCATCGCTGACCAGTGTGGCAACTATTCGGCCACGCTGGCTGAGTATGCGCCAATGACCACGGCCGTCGACGAGGACACCGCGAAGCATGCCGTCGGAACCGATCGACAGACTGGCCTGGACATGCCCGTCACTCAGGGAGGTGCCCTGGAAATAGACGCGATCGCTGACCAGTGGCCCCTGCACGACACCGTCTTTGTACAAAACCGCATCGTGAGCAAAAGGCTCACTGCGGCTCAGGACCAGACTCGCTCTCTGGCCGTCGGCAAGTGCCAGGTTGTGAATCATCAGACCGCTCAAGGACTCTGCACGGCCGCGATCAAACGCGGTGAAATTCTCCGCGTCGATACTGTCCTGGCTCGACAGCGCAGACAGGCTGACGGCCATGCACAAGGCCAGCACCAAAAACTGGATCAAGTTGGTTTTTAATCGGCTTTCGGCAAAGGCGAGACGTCGGATCAAGTAGTGCATGGCAATTCCTTGTGTTTTCGTTTGGGCGGCTTCGGTCAGCGCCGCGTGGTCGGCCGCCACCAGTTGGGCGAGGCTTGAACCACGTCCGGCATCAGATAGAGGCGGTTGGCCAGATCGATACTCGGCCGCCCCGGCGGGCTGGCAACGAGTATCCAGTTCACGCCTTCAGGCGCGTCAATAATGCTCAAGCCTTCGGCGACCAACCAATCAGCCTGCTCCTGGGTCGAGAGTTTGTCGCTCAGTCGCAGCAAAACGCCGCCAATCGCCACCCGAACCGGGCCGCCGGGATGGTCGCGGAATACCGGAACCCGAACGGTAGACGTAGCCGCGTCCTGAGATTCCAGACTGATCGCAGTCGCAGATTGCAGGCGGACGGAACGAACCCGTTGCGCGCTCAGGTCATTGCGGTCGAGTTGCAGCACGGCCAGTTGACGCGAATCTTCGTGCAGGGCGCGCCATCTCTCGCCGTCGTACCAGCCGTCACCCGCCATCGCCAAAACGCCGGTCAGAAGAAGGGTCAAGCAGCCCAGGATTTTTGTGAAGTGGTTTGTCTTTTCCATGATGTCAGTTCCCCTGATGACCGTGAATGGTCAAGGACCAGTCGGCGAGAATCGCCGGTTCCGGACTGCTGCTTGCATCAATTCCCAACAGCCAGGTGCCGTTGGGGTTTTCGCCGAGAAACTGCACGGCGCCGAAGCTGAAGTCGATGCTGTTTTCGCAGAACACCCAGAGCTGCTCTTCAGTATCTGGGTCGGTTTCGGTACAGCGTCGCTTGGGTTTGAGCAGGGCAGTGACGCCGGCCGGGCTGGTCAGAGTGAGAACCAGGTCGCCGGTATCGAAGGACTCCGAGTTACCGTTGATCCGAACGTTTGCCGTGACGAACTCGGTGCGGTTGATGCTGCTGGAAGAAAACTCAACAGCAGCTTGCGCCGCTGCGCCGGCATTGATCGTGCCGGTTTGGCCGGATGCGGTGCTTCGTACTCGATAGGTCGGCAAGGTGCTGCCGGCGACCGCGCGTGCCGCCTCAACGGCTGCAGCGGCATCGGCCGCACCGAATCCATACTCCCAGTTGTAGGTCAGTCCGGCGCCATTGGTAAACCAGTTGTTTGAGCCCGGATCGATCTGGCGGGCCGTGATGGCCAGCAGCCAGCGGACATCCCGCCAGCTCAGGCTCGGGTTGGCCTCGCGCATCAGGGCAACGACTCCGGCGACCGTGGGTGCCGCCGAAGAAGTGCCGTTGAAACAGCGGGTGAAACGACGGTCGGGAAAGTCGGTATCGGCCTCGTCGGCCTCGTCGTGGTTGTATCCCCAGCCTTCAGCTGTCAGGTCAGTGGTGGCGGTGGTGAGTGCTTCCACCCCGCAGAATTCGCCACCGAAGCCGGTGACCAGAAGATTCGGGCCCCATTCCGAATAGCTGGAGCGGCGATCATCGGCATTGGCCGCGGCAATCGTCAGAACGCCGTGGAAATTGGCCTGCCCGTCAATTCCCGAAAAATCGCTGAAGTAGCCGTTTTCGGGCGGTTCGTGACCATTTCCACCGGCCCACAGGTAGACGATCCCGCGCCCGCCGAGGCCCTGGCTGATGCCTTGCTCAACGGCCTGCTTCCAGGTCTGGTCGGAGGGGTTCAGGAACCCGCTGCCGTCCGGTGCGCCCCACGAGTTGTTGGACACAGAAACCAGGTTGCCGGCATGAATCATGGCCTCGGCGTCATTGGCCGAACTGTTGGCCTGCAGCAGATTGATGCCGATCAAGGTGGCACGCGAGGCAACACCAATGACGCCGATGTTGTTATCTCTGGCAGCGATCAGGCCGGCGACCGCCGTTCCGTGACCGTCTTCGGCGTCGGTTGGGCTGGGATCCTGACCGGATGTGCCGCTGGCCACAGTGACATCTCGGTGCGGGATGTTCCGAGCCACGTTGTCGATCAGGTCCGGATGGCGAATTTCCAGCGCATCATCGACCACCGCGACCACCACGCCTTGGCCCTGGCAGCCGCTTAACGGGCAGTTTTGCCACAGGGGTGCCAGATTCAGATCAGCGCCGCGGGCCGGTGCCGGCAGAAAGTCGACGAACTTTTCGCCCGTGCTTCGTAAATGCCACTGCGTAAAGAAGTACGGATCGTTGGGCTGGAATACCGTGGTTTCGCCGCCGCCGACTCTGGAGTCCAGCAACACATCACCGCCGCTGCGAGTCAGAGAAAATGCCATTCCGCGCGCTCCGGAGCTGCCGTAGGTGGGTCGTGAGAGCACCTTGATTTCGACTTCATAAGGCTCCGCAATACAAAAACCGGCAAAGCCGGTGGACTCACGATTGGGCTCGTGATAACCACCAAAGACCACGCCACCCTGGAAGCCGCCGCCGGATCGGTCGACATACGATGTCAAGGCGGCCATCGAGTAGCGAGCCGAACCGGCAACCGTGGGTCGATAGGAGGCGACATAGAAACCCGGTTGCACCACGACCTCGATCCGGCTGACACCGCTGGATATTTGCCGGTCAATCGGGCGTTCCTGCACCTGCCCGCCACTACGCCGCTCCAGAGAAATCCGACCCGGGGCGCCCACATCGATTTCCAGAGACACCCTCTGCGGTTCGTTGGCGCGATTGGTGATGTTGAACGCGGCAAACCCGCTCACGCTGTCGCTGGCCCGCCCGCCGAAGTTCAGGCCACCTTGCAGCGTCCGTGAACCCGACCCGCGCAGTAACAGCTCGACGCCGAAGCGGCCGGCCTGAGAGCCGATGCCGGGGTGTGTTCTGACAACAAAAAAGCCTGGACAGCTCTGGCTGGGGTCGGTGGTCAGCAGGACTGAACCCGTCGGCTCATCATTGCTGCCGCCGATCGCTTCGAGACCGAATGCAAAGGCCAGGGGGGTGGTCAATGCGCTGATCCAGATCAGCAAAACAGCTGCGGTTGACAAACCGTCGGGGAAGAGGCGGCGCCTCGGAGCTTCAGGATGACGAGGCATTCTTGTTGGTCCTCATTGAGTCGGCTGAAAAATCGCGATCTGTCGAGGCTGACGCGATGGATGGTGTCAATCGCAGCGGAGTCTGCGCCCGAGCTTCGACCCTGGCAATGGCTGGAACGTCAATTTATCGTCAATAATTCCCCGCTCACGCCTGACCTTGCAGGTGGGATGGGCTAAACGGGAGGAGGCAATAAGTCCGGCCAGCCGTATTTCTCCCAGGCAGCCACCAGCCCGATGCGCTCGGCGAAGGGCAGGAACTCCGAGTGCAGGCGAATCTGGCGGATGGGTTCGATATCGGCCCACAGCGACATCATGCAGTACATGTTGGCCGGGGTAATCTGGGTGCCGAGGGTCTTGAAGACCATCTTGCTGTAGCCCATCCAGATGGCCGGGGCGACGATGCTGGTGTCGCGGGGGTCGGGCAGGCTGCCGTGCAGGTAGTCGAGCATGCGGCAGTACACCGCCCGGTGGATCTTGCGTCCGCTACACA
>SLQY01000073.1 GCA_007131235.1 Wenzhouxiangella sp. | reverse complement strand
GGCAATGGCCGGCAGCAGTGCGCCGATTGCGGCGACCGGAAGCATTGCGACCGCAGCGCGACAGTGCGCCAAAACATCTCTGAGCCTCTCCATGAAATCTCTCCCTGACAGGTTTGAAAAACCAGGACCATGCGCCGACACCTGCCATTAGCAAGCGCCAGCGCTTCCGTCTATCAGATAACGCAGATCACGGGAAAGCGCGACACAGGCCCGGCCTGAGGCGACAATCGCCATCAACAGCCGTATCGCGCGACAACAAGGACGCGGTCGACTCGGGCTGATGATTACGCCGTGTTGGGGAATGGAGTGTCGAGCGCCCGCACCGAACCCAGCGCATTGTCGCTGACAAGCGATTGGCAGGCCTGATTGCCTTTGCGGCGTTTGATCCGCTGAGATCTTTAAACGATCAAGGATCTGCCTGAACCGCAGCCAGCGGTCAGGGCAAGAACGAACGCGGCAAGGAGCAGGGTGGCAGTAAAGTGACGGCGCATCATCTGAAGGGCTCGATTTGAGGGGACCCGGAGGTTTTTTGCGAAAAGCCGCTTGATATTCGGCCAGCAGACCATTTAGTAAACCGTCAAGCCCCGTGCCCGGAACTGCGCCCTGACCCGTTCGGTCAATTCCGCGCTGGGGGGTTCGGTGTTTTCCAGCGGATAGGCTAGCCCCAGGCGATGCCATTTGTCGCGGCCCATCTGGTGAAAACGCAGGATTTCGACCCGCTCCAGTGAGCCTAAGCGCGCGCAGATATCGGCGACTTTTTCAACGTTGTCTTCGCCGTCGGTCAGGCCAGGGACGAGGACGAAGCGGACCCACATCGGGCGGCCCAGGCGGGCCAGGCGCTCGGCGAAGGCGACGGTGGGGGCGAGTGGCTGGCCGGTGACGCGCTGGTAGATAGCAGGGTCGCCGGATTTGACATCCAGGATATGCAGGTCAATGTCGACCAGGTCGCGGTCTGTGAAAACGTCGTTGCGGAAGCCGGAGGTGTCGATGCAGGTGTGGATGCCCAATCGCTTGCAGTGGCTGAAGATTTCGCGGGCGAAGGCCGGCTGCAGGGCCGGCTCGCCGCCGGACAGGGTGATGCCACCGCGCGAGACGCGCAGCACATCGGCATAGCGGTTGATTTCTCGGATGACGTCGGCGACGGTGACCTTGCGGCCGTTTTTCAGGTGCCAGGTGTCGGGGTTGTGGCAGTACTGGCAGCGCAGGGCGCAGCCGGTGAGGAACAGCACGAAGCGCAGGCCGGGGCCGTCGACGGTGCTGCCGATTTCCAGCGAATGAATGTAGCCGGGCTGGCCGGGGCCACTGCTGGCCGCCGGGTCTTTGAGGAAGGCCAGGTCTTCCGGGTGGACGGCGTAGAAGTCGGCCCCGCGCTCTTCAACCCTTTTTTCACCGCGCAGCTGGTAGCGGCTGCCGATCAGCTTATCGACCATACCGGGCTTATACGCTGCCGTGGAAGGTGCGGTTGATGACGTCGAGCTGCTGCTCGCGGGTCAGCTTGACGAAGTTGACCGCGTAGCCGGAGACCCGGATGGTCAGCTGGGGGTAGTTTTCCGGGTGGTCCATGGCATCCAGCAGGGTGGCCTGATCGAGCACGTTCAGGTTGGTGTGGAAGCCGCCGGCGACCATGAAGGCATCCAGGGTGCCGACGGCGACGTTGGTGCGGTCTTCATCGCTGCCCAGTGAGTTCGGAACCACCGACAAGGTCAGCGAAATACCGTCTTCGCAGTCGTCGTAGGGCAGCCTGGCGACCGACATCATCGCCGCCAGCGCGCCGCGGCTGTCGGCGCCGTTGGAGGGGTTGGCGCCGGGGGCGAAGGGCTGGCCGGCGCGGCGGCCGTCGGGCGAGTTGCCGGTCTGCTTGCCGTAGACCACGTTCGAGGTGATGGTCAGGATGGACTGGGTGTGGCGGGCATTGCGGTAGGCCGGGTAGTGACGGATATTGGCCATCATCCGGCGGCACAGGTCAACGGCAATGTCGTCGGCGCGATCATCATTGTTGCCGTAGCGCGGGAATTCGCCCTGGGTGTCGAAGTCGACGATCAGGCCGCGGTCGTCGCGGATGGGGCGGACTTTCGCATGGCGGATTGCCGACAGGCTGTCGGTGGTGTGCGACAGGCCGGCCAGGCCGCAGGCCAGGGTGCGAATCACGTCGCGGTCGTGCAGGGCCATCAGCGCGGCTTCATAGCAGTAGCGATCGTGGGCAAAGTGGATGCAGTTGAGCGCGTGCACGTAGGTGCCGGCCAGCCACTCCATCATGGTCGCGAAGCGGTTCATGACTTCGTCGAAGTTCAAGTATTCGCCGGTAATCGGCGCCAGCGGCGGGCCGATCTGCTCACCGCTGACTTCGTCGCGGCCGCCGTTGATCGCATAGAGCAGGCATTTGAGCAGGTTGACCCGGGCGCCAAAGAACTGCATCTGTTTGCCCAGCGGCATGGCCGAGACGCAGCAGGCAATGCCGGCGTCGTCACCAAATTTTGGCCGCATCTGGTCATCGGACATGTACTGGATCGCGCTGGTGTCGATCGAGCAGCGCGCGGCAAAGCGCTTGAACGGCTCCGGCAATGCCGGCGACCACAGCACGGTGAGGTTGGGTTCGGGCGCGGGCCCCAGGTTGTAAAGGGTCTGAAGCATGCGGTAGCTGCTACGGGTGACCAGCGGCCGGCCGTCACTGCCGATACCACCGATGCACTCGGTCACCCAGGTCGGGTCGCCGGAGAACAGGCTGTTGTACTCAGGAGCACGCAGGAAGCGGACCAGGCGGAACTTGATGACGACATCGTCGATCAGTTCCTGGGCGTTAGCCTCGTCCAGTCGGCCTTCCTCGATATCGCGCTGGATGTAGATATCCCAGAAGGTCGAGACCCGGCCCAGTGACATCGCCGCCCCATTCTGTTCCTTAACCGCGGCCAGGTAGGCGAAATAGGTCCACTGGATGGCCTCAACGGCGCTGGTCGCAGGCCCACGGATATCGAAGCCATAGGCCTGGGCCATTTCGCCCATGGCCTGAAGCGAGCGGATTTGGGCGGCCAGCTCCTCGCGCAGGCGCAAGCAGGCCTCGTCGGGCGGGCAATGGTCGAGTTCGGCGCGCTCGTGCTGCTTGGCTTCGATCAGGCGGTCCAGGCCATACAAGGCCATTCGCCGGTAGTCGCCAATAATGCGACCGCGGCCATAGGCATCGGGCAGACCGGTGATGATGCCGGACTTGCGGCAACGCATGATTTCCGGAGTGTAGACGTCGAACACGCCGTCGTTGTGGGTGCGTGCATGATGGGTGTAGATCTCGCGGATCTGCTCGTCCGGCTCGAAGCCGTAGGCTTTCAGGCTGTCTTCGACCACCCGCCAGCCACCCCTGGGCATGATCGCGCGCTTTAACGGGGCATCGGTTTGCAGGCCGACGATGCGTTCCAGGCTCTTGTCGATATAACCGGGGCCGTGGGCAGTGATGCTGGAGGGCACTTGCGAGACATCGAGCACGCCTTTCTCGCGCTCGGCCTGGAGCAGGGTCTGGACCTTGTGCCAGAGGCGCTGAGTGCGCTGGGTGGGGCCGGCGAGGAAATCGGCCTTGCCCGCATAGGGGGTGTAGTTGCGCTGGATGAAATCGCGCACGTCGATGCGCTGCTGCCACTGGCCGGCGGCAAAGCCGCGCCAGGCACTTGGGGTGGCTTGTTCCAGATCTTGACGGCGAACCGACATGGCGATTTTGCTCCTGCTGTGGGCCTTATATCCAGATTAGCGAATATTTTTGAAGGGTGGGTTAAATCGGTGCTGATTTGGACTGGCAATTTTGGTTTTGGTTGGGTTTGGGTTTGGAGAGGCATCGGGTGGTCTCTGCCAGATCCCGGCCTGAGTGGGCAAGCGGCTTGGGAGCATTCCGATGTTCCGGTGGCCTTGGGACCGGTATGTTTGGTCTGTGCTGTAGCGTGGGCACTTGGCTTTGATCGGAGCGGCTTGCTGGTTGATGGTCAGGGGATGGC
>SLQY01000126.1 GCA_007131235.1 Wenzhouxiangella sp. | reverse complement strand
TAGGAAAGACCATGAAAACCGTAGCGGCGCACCCCCCGGTCACGCAGATTGGCCGGCAAGGCATAGCTGCGGGTAACCGGATCATGGTCAGCATGGAAAGCCGTATCGAAACAGCCGATCTGCAGCAGCGCCGGGAAACGCTCGGCAACTGCCCGAACCGCGGCAAGATTGTGACGCTGGTGCAATGGCGCCAGCGGCGTGTAGTGATCGAGACGGGCCAGTATCTCATCGGTCAGCACGACGGGGGCACGGAAATCCTCGCCGCCATGGACGATGCGATGACCGGCGGCGACCAGGTTCCAGTCGTGATCCGGCGCAGTGACGAAATCCAGCACGGCGGCAATCGCCTCGCTCTGGTCGGCCTCCTTGTCCAGCGCCTGCGGCTGCTCGCCTCGCAGGCTGAACACAGGGGCCACACCGATACCAGTGACCCGGCCATCGGTCAGCAGCGGCAGGTCCGGCGCAGCCTCGAAGACCCGGAACTTGACGCTCGATGAGCCGACGTTGAGCACCAGAACGACCGAAACTCGGGTCATGGCAAGGTTCCGGCCTTGCGCGCTTCGGCCATGTGCACGGCCAGGGCAACGGACATCAGCCGAGTCCGCAGATTATCCGATCGGCTGGTCAGAATGACCGGCACGCGGGCACCAAGCACCAGGCCAGCCGCATCGCTGTTGCCAAGAAAGGTCAGCTGCTTGGCGATCATGTTGCCGGCCTCGATATCCGGTGCAATCAGAATATCGGCGTCGCCGGCGACCTCGGAGGCAATACCCTTGTTGTCGGCCGACTGACGACTGATCGCCGCATCCAGTCCCAGCGGCCCATCGATCACGGCATTTTCGATCTGGCCGCGATCGGCCATCTTGCACAGGGCGGCAGCATCCAGGGTCGACTGCATCCGGGCATTGACTGTTTCCACCGCCGACAACACCGCCACCCGCGGGCGCTGCCCCTGGTGACCGGCCATGATCCGCCACAGCCCAATGGCATTGCGGCAAATGTCGGCCTTGATGTCGAGCGTCGGCGCGATATTGATCGCCGCGTCGGTAATGATCAGCGGCTTGTGGTAATTGGGCACATCCATCACGTAGGCATGGCTGATGCGCCGCTCCGTGCGCAGCCCACCGGCCGAAGACACCAGCGCCGAGAGCAGCTCTTCGGTGTGCAGGGCGCCTTTCATCAGTGCCTGGACTCGCCCGCTGGCTGCCAACCGAACCGCCTCCTGGGCAGCGGCGTGCGAGTGCTCGACATCCAGCAGCTGGCAAGCGGAGATATCGACACCGGCCTCTTCGGCGGCCGCCCGAATGCGTGCGGAAGGGCCAATCAGTACCGGTCTGAGCAAATTTTCTTCCATGGCCTCGGCGATGGCCTTGATGCCGTGCGCCTTGACTGGATGCACCACCGCCGTCAGCAATGGCTCCAGGCCGGAACAGGAGTCGATCAGCTCGCGGTAGCGATCGTGGTAGCGAAAATGCACCTCCGGCAATTCAGCGCGTTTCTTGCGCACCTTCTCCGTCGGTGCCAGCACCACGGCCTTGCCGCTGACCAGCATTTCGCCAAGATCGTTGCGACACTCGCAGTCCATGGTCACGATCGGCTTGTCGGTGCGCTTTTCACGCACGGTAACGCTGACATGCACCGTATCGCCAATCCGAACCGGTTTTTCAAAGCGCAGGTTCTGGTTGAGATAAATCGTGCCCGGCCCGGGCAGCACGGTGCCCAGGACCGTGGAAATCAGCGCCCCCGGCCACATGCCGTGGCCGATGATGCCCTGGAATATCGTGTTGTTGGCGTAGACCTCGTCGAGGTGGGCCGGGTTGACATCACCCGACATGACCGCGAACAGGTCGATATCTTCTTTTGACAAGGTTCGCGACAGCCCGGCCTGCTGACCGATCTTGAGCTCGTCAAAGGTGTGGTTTTCCAGGTACTCGTCTGTTTTCACCTTGCATCCCGATTAACAAAAGCCGTCGCCTGATTATGCATCGACCCATTCGTTGCCGGGCTGATAGTGAGCCTGCCGGGCGAACTTTTGCGCGTATACCAACAAGCCCATCGCCCGCCCGAATTCCGCATGTCTACGTTCATCGCCCGACTGACACCTGTCCTGCCTTTGCTGCTGGCCGGACTTGCCCTGGCCGATTCACCGCCTGGAAATCCTGTGCCTGCACCGCAGCCACCCGACTATCTTGCCATGCCGGCACCGGTTGCCTGGTCGAACCGGGGCGACCTGAGCTGGCGGCTACGCGACAGCGCTCAGCCTCGCCATGTCGACCAGAGCCCCGTTGTGGCCCGTTACGACCGCGTCCTTTCGGCCGCCGAACATCAGCGCGCGGCCGGCCGTATCGAAATCCGGCTGCAGCAGGCCTGGTTCGATCCGCTGCTCGAATCGCCGTCGCTGCCACCAGCCCTGTCTGGCGCAACCAGGAGCCACGGTGAGCATGACTATTTCATCGTCCAGTTTCACGGCCCAATCAGGCCGGAATGGCATCGGGCGCTGGAAGCAGCCGACTACGAGATCCTTGACTACGTGCCCGACTTCGCCTTGCTGGTCCGCGCCTCGGCCAACCCCTCCGGCACCTTGCAACACCTCGAAGCGGTGCGCTGGGTCGGCCCGTTTGCACCCGCTTATCGCCTGTCAAACGAGCTGGCCGAGACGGCGCTACGCGCCGGCAACCAGGAGCTGATGGAGGTTCGGGTGCGAGGCTTTACCGGCGAGCCGCTGACTGGCCTGATCGAAGCCCTGGGCGAGACCGGTGCGCGGCTGAATTACAGCGCTGACGACAGCGGCGGTGGCGCGATCATGCGCGTGCAGATCCCCGCCCATCGACTGATTGACCTGGCCCACATCCGCGGTCTGGCCTGGATAGAGCTCGCGCACGAATTGGCATTTGCGAACGCGGTGGCGCGCGGCAATGGCATTCTCGGTGCCGAACGCGTCGGCACCGAGCTGGGCTTGTTCGGGGAAGGCCAGGTTGCCGCGGTCACCGATTCTGGCTTGAGCACCGGCAATTTCAACACCCTCCACCAGGACTTCCAGGGTCGGGTGATCGGCGGCGGCTGGGGCATGGGCAGCTGCGGCACCTGGGCCGACCAGAACGCCCATGGCACGCATGTCGCCGGGTCCGTGCTCGGCAGCGGGGTGCGCAGCGGTGCCAACCCAGGGCAAGGGCAATATGCCGGCTCCGAGGCCGGCACGGCACCACGGGCGCAGCTGGTCGTCTGGAGCGCATGCAATGACTTTTCCGGTATTCCGGACAGCCCCTACCAGAATTTCTGGGGTGCCCTGTACAGCTTCAACGCCAATTTGCGGGTCAACAACAACTCCTGGGGAAGCACCAGCCCGTCGGCATTCGGCACCTACAACATCTTTGCCCGCGAGACCGACCGCTTCATCGCCGACTTTCCCGACATGGTCGGGGTCTTTTCGGCCATGAACGAAGGCCGGGACGTCAACCAGGATGGCGTTTCCGATCTGGAAACGGTGCTGCCGGCCTCGACAGCCAAGAACGTGATTGCCGTGGGTGCCTCGGAAAACCTGCGCCTGACCGGCGGCTTCAACCCCGGTGGCCCGTGCTCGACCTGGGGTGGCTGCTGGGGACAGACCTTCCCGGTCAACCCGATCAGCAGCGACCGCCTGTCGAACAACATCAACGGCATGGCCCCGTTCTCGGGCCGCGGCCCCACCTTGAGCAACCGCCTCAAGCCCGATATCGTCGCGCCCGGCAGCAACATCCTGTCGGCCCGCAACGAGAGTCACCAGGATGGAAGCTGGGGACCACACAATGCCTTTTACCATTACATGGGCGGCACCAGCATGGCCGCACCGCTGGTCGCCGGCGGTGCCGTGCTGGTTCGCGAGTATTTCAGCAACTTCTATAGCTACAACACACCCAGCGCGGCCCTGGTCAAGGCCGTGCTGATCAACGGTGCCCGCGACATGAGCCCTGGCCAATACGGCACTGGTGCCACCCGGGATGTCTGGCG
>SLQY01000009.1 GCA_007131235.1 Wenzhouxiangella sp. | reverse complement strand
TCGACCCGGGTGGTGGCGGTGCGGCCAAAGGTTTCTGGCTGGTACATCTCCTCGGCGCGGGCCGGGGGCACCACGAACTGGCCTGGCGTGGTGGCTCGGGCGGTGTAGCGATAGTGATAGACCCCGCCTGGCAGGAAACTGGTGAAGGCCTCGGCGCGCTCATCGCGCAGGTTTTGATGCTGGTACCAGGGGCCCCACCACCAGAAGCGCCCGTGCGCCGGCGCCTGCCGGCCGGCAGCGGGCGGCGGCGGCTGGCTGACCGCCAGGTCGGGGTTGATGGTTTCCAGCCCGGCCGGAAGCGGGTCGATCAGGGCGACGTGGTAGCGGGTGGCGGGTGCTACCAGGGTCAGCTCGATTTCGACCCGTGCGCCGGCCCGGATCTCCCACACGCCATCATCGCGCAGCCGAACATCGTCGTCGTCATCGACGGCACGGTAAACGCGCTGCACTTCGAAGCCGTGGCTGGCGGCCTCGAGTTCAAGGCTGCGCGGCGCGTAGCTCAGGCCGACCCGGTAATACAGGCGGCCTTCGCCATCCTTGGCCAGCACCAGGTCGTGCCGACCGTCGTCGCGGGCCAGCCATTGCATCGGAATATCGATATGGTGACGCTCGGTGGTGCGCCCGCGAAACGGATGCTCACCGGCAAAATCCTCGCCCAGCCAGGCCCGGGCGATGAAATCCGGCTCGATGCCCTCGTAGCGCCGGAAATACTTGTCCAGGGCAAGCAACACGAAGCTGTTTTCCTGGGTGTTGCCCCAGCGCCCGCGCACCCGGTGGGCCTGCAAACCGTGCACCAGCTTGGGCACCAGGTCCGATTCGGGTTGGTCATCGATCAGGGCTTCCAGGATCACGCCGTCCGCGCGCCGGCTGGAGTGCATGACCAGGTGCGCGCCGTCGCGCCAGCCGCTGACGAACTGGGCGCTGGCAGCGGTTTCTGTAACGCGGTTGTTCAGAAAGCGGCGCAGGCGGGCCAGTTCGTCTGCCGACTCTTCGTCACCGGTAAGCACGCCAAGCAGCCAGCCGATGGACTCGAGACTGAGCTGGTCCAGGTCATCAACTTCGGCGATCAGCGCGCGGGCCCGGGTGCGATCGACGTCGCCGGTCAGGCCGCGCACGTACAGGCTGTAGGCGACGATATGACGCCGCGGCCAGGCACCGTATGAGGCCGGAATGTGGCGCTCGATATTGCGGACGTGGTCCAGGGTGTTGTCGAACAGCTCAGACGGTACCGGGTAGTCCTTCTGCCCGGCCCGGACCAGGGCATGGGCCACATGCAGGCTGGCATAGGGCCAGGACTCCTGGCCGCGCCGCCACAGGCCAAAGCCGCCGTCGGGGTTCTGCATGCCCCGCAGGCGCTCGATATCGGCGGCCATGCTCCGGTCGATGTCCTCGGCACCTGGCATATCGGCCACGGCAAACGCGCTGAGCACATCGCGCAGGGCGGCCACGGCAATCATTCGCGATGCGATCTGCTCGCTGCAGGCAAACGGATAGTCATGCAGGTACAAAAACGCATCGGTCAGCGAGTGCAGGGCGGTCGAGGTGGTGGTGATCTCGAGCTGGCCGAACTGCGGCCAGACCTCGTTGGGCATCCATACCGGCTGGCGCAGGGCACCGTCGTCGATCACCCCGTAGCTGGCAAAGGCCTCGGTGGTGGCCGGGGTCCAGACCGGCAGGCTGCCGCGGGCGGCATCGGCCATGCTGCCGCTGGCTGCGGCAATCTGGAAGCGGGCCTGGCCAGCCGAGCGGGTCTGTGCCGGAATGCGCAGTTCGCGTCGCTCATTCGCCGGCACTTCAAACACGAAACCCTGTCCCTCGGGCAGATCCAGGTTGGCCGTGGCCATCGCCACTTCCACGGCCAGCATCTGGTCGGTCTGGTTCTGGACCACCAGCGGGAACTCGAAGCGGTCACCGAAATTCAAAAAGCGCGGTGGCGAGGGCCGGAGCATCAGCGGCAGGCGCGCGGTGAGATTGGCCTCGGCCTTGCCGAACCGCGCCGGTCCATCAACGGCGATCGCGGTCAGGCGGTAGCGGGTCAGGTTGTCCGGCAGACCAATACGCGCGGTTGCCCGGCCGTCTTCATCGGTTATCAGTCCGGGCACAAAGGCCGCCAGTGGATTGAAGTCTTCGCGCACGGAAATCGGCTCGTCGGCTGCCTTCTGGGCCGCTGCATCGGCTGCCGAGGGCGGGGACATGCCAACCCCGATTTCCATCGTCAGGGTTCGCTCGCCGATGCTCTGCAGACGAGAGTATTCCGGTGCCACCTCGACTGTCTCATCAAACCACTGCGACGGGTCGGCTGCCAGGCGCAGCGTCGGGCGAAGATGGTAATCCCTGACCGCGGGCGGTCTTGGCTGGTAGAACACCTGCATGGGATCGGCCACCTCGTAGCCGGTCAGGGCCAGAATGGCCTCGTCGACCGCGATCAGGGCGATCTCGGCGCCAGCTAGCGGATTGCCCTGGGCATCTTTCACCTCGATCAGTACGTCCGTGCTTTCGCCAGGCGCCAGCGCATCGCTAGCCGGAACCAGCTCCAGATGCAAGGTCCGCTCGGCGGTCGACAGGCTGAAATCGTGTTCACCAACGGCGATTGCCGGGCGCATCGGCAGTCCCTCAGCACCGGCCCGTTCGGCCTGGCCTGCGACCAGCACATGGGCATGGATATTCGGCAGCCATTCCTTGCGCATCCGGATTTCCAGGGTGGCGGTGCCGTTTTCCAGGCTGAAGCGGCGCTGTTCGGCCAGGCCGTGGCGGCGCAGCGTCAGCAAGCCCTCGCCGCTGTCGAAAGGTGCCTGCACCAGCAGGCGCGCGACATCGCCTGGCGCGTGGCCGTCCTGGTCCGGGATCAGCAACAAGTCTTCGATTTCGACCCGGTCAGCGGCCGGCATGCGCGCGCCGCCGACCCAGCGCTGAACGCGGCTGGC
Organism: Wenzhouxiangella sp.; assembly: GCA_007131235.1. Classification (GTDB taxonomy): domain Bacteria; phylum Pseudomonadota; class Gammaproteobacteria; order Xanthomonadales; family Wenzhouxiangellaceae; genus Wenzhouxiangella. The sequence continues at coordinate 1,069 of SLQY01000009.1, read as the reverse complement.
ATTGGCCCGGCCGGCCTCGTCCCGGGTCTGGGCGGTCAACTCCCAGGCCCCACCTCGGTCAGGCCGGAAGCGGCATTGTCCCGATCCCTCGGCGTCGGTGGTCAGCCTGCACTGCAGCAGGTCTTCAGGTTCGGAGTCGCCATCGGCATTGCGATCATGCCGGTGCTGCCACGACCGTCGCAGTGCTTCGATCACGACCGGGCGGTTGGGGCGGATTTCTCCGTCCAGGTCTACGGTCAACACATCAACGACGATGTCCTGGCCCAGCTCGGTGAAATAGGTATCGGTTTTCAGGCCCACATAGTCGCGCGCGGCATGCAGCAGCACTTCACTTGAGGCGCTCCAGGCCTGGCGGTTGACATCCATGACCGTGGCCACTGCGGTCACCAATAGCGGCCGCGGCTGATTGGTGAAATCCAGGTTGATCGCCAGGCCGTGCTCACCGGCTGCATCGGTCCGGCTTTCGAAATGCGTAGTGGCCCCAGTCTCGTGCGACATGAAAAACCGCGGCATCCACCAGACCGGCTCGAAGCCAAAGGACCAGCGATCATGGCCCGGCGGGCGGTACTGGCCGGGTTCGGCCTGGACATCCCAGCGCAAGTCGGCGCCGGGCAGGGCACCGCCGGCGTAATAAGCGGCGCGTACTTCCGCGTTGATGGTCTCGTCGCCGACAAACGGTCCTGCCGGCAGCCGCGTGCGGACCTCGAACTCCGGCGTGCGGAACTCCTGGATTTCAAATTGGTGGTGGTAGCTTTGCGTCTGCAGGCCTTCGTTGCCGCGCAGATTGATCCGAACGCTAGCCTGGCCCAGGTTGGGCGTATCAGGCAGATCGAAAGCCAGGTCGAAGCCGCCCAGGGTAGACAGGATGCCGGAACCTTCAGTCAGCTCGTTGCCACGCGAGTCACTGACTGTCCAGTCCAGCCTGGCCGGCGTGTCCAGCAGTCCAATCCCGCCGTCCGGACGCCGTTCCAGGCGCCGGACAAAGCCCTGCACGTGAACCCGCTCTCCAGGCCGGTACATGCGCCGATCGTCGAAAACATGCCAGGCCAGGTCATCGGCATCACTTTGC
>SLQY01000059.1 GCA_007131235.1 Wenzhouxiangella sp. | reverse complement strand
CCCAACGCGGCCGGGGGCCATGTTGGGTGCTGCACCGAATGAATGGTTTGGCAATGCGATCCCGGCATTCTCCATGCCAATCCCGGATTTTCCAATGGATATCGTCTGGTGGGTAAAAACCTGAAACCACCGAAAACACCGAAAACACCGAAATCGGTTACAGGTGCTTTCGGTGCTTTCGGTGTCTTCGGTGGTTCCCGAATTTAAAGCCCCCGTAGCCCGGCCCAACGCGGCCGAGGGCCATGTTGGGTGCTTCACCGAATGAATGGTTTGGCAATACGATCCCGGCATTCTCCATGCCAATCCCGGATTTTCCAATGGATATCGTCTGGTGGGTAAAAACCTGAAACCACCGAAAACACCGAAAACACCGAAATTGGTTACAGGTGCTTTCGGTGTCTTCGGTGGTTCCCAAAGGGTTTTCTGTTTCAGTGTGGCCAACCAATGCCCGGCGCGTTAAAGTGCCGGCTTGTTTCCAAGGGCTGGTTGGATCGTCGTCATGTCAAGGTCGCTGGATCAGATCGTTTCTGGCAAGGGCTTGCTGGTGGTCAAGGTTGGGTCATCGCTGTTGGTCGATGGCGAGTACCGCCTGCGCGATGGCTGGATGCGGCGGCTGGTTGCGCGGCTAAGCAAGCGGCCAGGGCCGGTGGTAGTCGTCTCTTCCGGGGCGATCGCCCTGGGAAGATCCGCGCTGGGCCTTGAGGGCAGACCACGCCTGCTGGCCCAGGCTCAAGCCGCTGCCGCCGTGGGCCAGATTCACCTGGCTGGCGCCTGGGCCAACGCCTGGTTATCACAAGGTCGGCAGGCAGCTCAGATTTTGCTCACCCTGGGTGACCTGGAACAACGCCCACGCTATCTGAACGCCCGGGCCACGCTGGAAACCCTGCTGGAGCGCGCCATCGTGCCGGTGGTCAACGAGAACGACACCGTGGCTACCGAGGAAATCCGTTTTGGCGACAACGATCGCCTGGCGGCCCGGGTCAGCGCGCTGCTGGGTGCCAATCATCTGTTGCTGCTCAGCGATGTCGACGGGCTCTACTCGGCTGACCCCACGGTCGACCCCAATGCCCGACACATCGAGACGGTTGATGGAATCACGCCGGAGATCCAGGCCCTGGCCGGCAGTACCCGCTCCGATGGCGTCGGCACCGGCGGCATGGCCAGCAAGCTGCAGGCCGCGCGCATCGCCACAGAAGCTGGCGTGCAAGTGATCCTGGCCGCCGGCACCGGCGATGACCCGCTGGGTGCGCTGGTCAACGGTGCCCGTCACACCAGCTTCCACGCCGCGCGCCGGCCGATGGCAGCGCGCAAGCAGTGGTTGAAAAGCTTGCAGCAGCCGCAGGGTTGGATAGAAATCGACAGCGGCGCGCTGGCCGCCCTGGGTCGCGGTTCCAGCCTGCTGGCCGCTGGCGTGCGCGCGGTCCACGGCGAATTCGCCCGCGGCGAGCTGGTCCGCATCCACGGCCCCGACGGCCCGGTCGGCCAGGGTTTGAGCGCCTATCGCTCTGATCAGGCCCGCCAGATTGTCGGCCTGAACAGTGCCGACATCACCGAAGTCCTGGGCGAAGCCAGCCGCGGCCCCCTCATGCACCGCGACGACCTGGTGCTTTCTTCTGTTGACTGAGAAATGGAGACGAAAAAACTTCTGGAACCACCGAAGGCACCGAATTGGTTTTGGAGCAACTTCGGTGTCTTCGGTGTTTTCGGTGGTTTTTATCTTTTTTTCTCTCGCGAAGGCGCAGAGGCGCAGAGGCGCGAAGGGAAAAGCATTTGACGATTAGTGTTGCCGCACAGGGGCTCTGGCAACTTCTCGGAAGGGTGATGCTGCAAGCCGTCCTCGGGTGGGGGACTTCGCTGAAGGCCTCGCCACAGTGTCGAACTGAAGCGGAATCTCCCGCCCGAGGACGGCGTCCGACATAGACTTTCTTCGATCTTGCCGGCCATCGCTGAGAGAAAGCGCCAACAAGTGTGGTCTTCCTGCCTCATTCTTTTTCTTGGCGCCTCCGCGCCTTTGCGAGAAAGCATTTTTTCGTGTTTATCTCCAAACATCATAAGGTTTTCAAGGTTTGCTTCCGAGCAGGTGTTATTTTGTAGGCATGAAAAGCGCTGAACTGTTTGTCAAATGCCTGGAGGCCGAAGGGGTCGAGCAGATTTTTGCCGTGCCTGGCGAGGAAAATCTCGATTTGGTCGAGGCGCTGCGGGAGTCTTCGATCAAGCTGATCGTGACTCGGCATGAGCAGGGGGCCGGCTTCATGGCAGCCTGTTATGGCCGGTTGACCGGAAAGCCGGGTGTTTGTCTGTCGACACTGGGTCCGGGTGCGACCAACCTGGTGACACCAGCGGCCTATGCCGAGCTCGGTGCAATGCCAATGGTGATGATCACCGGCCAGAAACCGATCAAGACCTCCAAGCAGGGCCATTTCCAGATCGTTGACGTGGTCGACCTGATGCGTCCGGTCACCCGCTATACCCGCCAGGTGGTTTCGGGCGAGACTATCCCGGCCCGGGTCCGCGAAGCTTTTCGGCGGGCCGAAGAGGAGCGCCCCGGCGCGACCCATCTCGAAGTTCCTGAAGACATTTTGCGCGAGACCGTCAAGGCGCGCCCCATCGAAGCCAGCCAGACACGCCGGCCGGTGGCCGAGGACAAGGCCGTGGCTCGTGCCGTCGCAGCGATGGAGCAGGCCCGGCGACCGCTGCTGATGGTCGGCGCCGGGGCCAATCGCAAGATGACCTCGCGCATGCTCAGGCAGCTGGTCGACAAGACCGCCATCCCGTTTTTCAGCACCCAGATGGGCAAGGGTGTGGTCGGCGAAACCGATTGCTGGATGGGAACGGCCGCGCTGTCGGACGGTGACTTCGTTCATCGTGCCATTGAGTACGCCGACTGCATCATCAACGTCGGTCATGACGTGGTCGAGAAACCGCCGTTCCTGATGCGAGACGGCAAGCGCACCGTCATTCATATCAACTTTTCCAGCGCCGCGGTCGACCCGGTCTACTTCCCGCAGATCGAAGTCGTCGGCGATATCGCCAACGCCATCTGGCAGATCAGCGAGCGCATCGAAGTCCAGAAGCACTGGGACTTCGCCGGCTTTCATCGCGTCCGTTCCGCCATGCTCGAGGATCTCGAATCCGGGCGCCGTATCGACAGCTTCCCGGTTCATCCGCGCCGACTGGTCCACGCCGTGCGCGATGCGATGCCCGAAGACGGCATCGTGTCGCTGGACAACGGCCTGTACAAGGTCTGGTTTGCGCGCAACTATCGCACCACGCGACCCAACACCTTGTTGTTGGACAACGCCCTGGCCACCATGGGTGCTGGACTGCCCGTGGCGATGGGCGCGCGCCTGGTCCATCCCGAGGGCAAGATTGTGGCGATCTGCGGTGACGGCGGCTTCATGATGAATTCGCAGGAACTGGAAACGGCCGTGCGCCTGAACATGAACCTGGTCGTGCTGATCCTGCGCGACGATGCCTACGGCATGATCCGCTGGAAGCAGAAGGATATGGAACTACCCGATTTCGGCATGGACTTCGGCAACCCCGACTTCGTCCGCTACGCCGAAAGCTATGGCGCCCACGGCCACCGCGTCGAGGCTACCGACCAGCTCGACACGCTGCTCCAGTCATGCCTGAACAGCCCCGGCGTGCACCTGATCGACTGCCCGATCGACTACAGCGACAGCCAGGAAGAACTGATGCAACGCATCGGCGAACGCGCCGCCAAAATTGAAATTTGATGTAGCCCGACCCAGCGCAGGTCGGAGGAAGAATGCGGCTTGCCGAAGGCAAGAAGCGTTTTCCAGAGACCGTCAAGCGCGTGCGACTGGGGACCGAACCAGGAAAAATGCAATGACCTCAAAGATCTACCCCTACTACCTCGCCAACCGCCCGGTCCAGGCCAACCAGGACCTGGAAGTCACCGACAAGCACACCGGCCAGCCGGCCTACCGGGTCGCCCTGGCCGGCGACACCGAGGTTGACAAGGCCATCAGCGCTGCGGTTGACGCCCGACAGGCCATGGCCACTCTGCCGGCCTGGCGTCGCCGCGATATCCTGCTGCACTGCGTCAAGCGTTTCCAGGAGCGCCACGACGAACTGGTCGAGGTGTTGATCGTCGAAGGTGGCAAGGTGATCCGCGATGCCCGCGGCGAGGTCGGCCGCCTGATCGAGACGTTCCAGATCGCAGCCGAGGAAGCGACCCGCGTTGGCGGTGAGGTGCTACCCATGGATATCGCTGAGCGCGCCGAGAAGTTCTGGGGCATGTGGAAGCGCGTTCCGATCGGACCGGTATCTTTCATTACGCCGTTCAACTTCCCGTATAACCTGGTCGCCCACAAGATCGCCCCGGCCCTTGCCGCCGGCTGCCCCTTTATCCTCAAGCCCGCTGAAAAAACCCCGGTCGGGGCCTTGTTGATCGGCGAGATCCTGGCCGAATGCGATGACCTGCCGAAGGGCGCGTTTTCCATCCTGCCGGTCAATCGTGACAAGGCCGGCCGCTTTACCACCGATGAGCGCCTGAAGCTGCTGAGTTTTACCGGCTCGGACAAGGTCGGCTGGATGCTCAAGGAAAAGGCTGGAAAGAAGCCCGTGGTGATGGAGCTTGGCGGTAACGCGGCCTGCCTGGTCGATGCCGATGCCGATATCGACGATGCCGTTGATCGACTCGCCTTCGGTGCTTTCTACCAGTCGGGTCAGAGCTGCATTTCGGTGCAGCGCGTGCAGGTTCATGAATCCATCTACGACCAGCTCAAGGAGAAGTTGATCGAGACGGTTGGAAGCCTGCGCCAGGGTGACCCGCGCGACCCGGATACCTTCATCGGCCCGCTGATTTCCGAAGACGATGCCAAGCGCGTCGTCGAATGGATTACCGAAGCGGTTGACAAGGGTGCGCGTTGCCTGGTCGGCGGCCAGCGCGACGGTGCCGTCGTCACCCCGGCGGTGCTGGAAGCTGTCAATCGCGACTGCCGGGTTTACGACAACGAGGTCTTCGGCCCGGTGCTGGTACTTGAGCCGTTCAGCGACTTCGATACCGCACTGGAGGTCATCAACGCCTCACGCTACGGCCTGCAGGCCGGGCTGTTCGTCCGTGACATCGGCAAGATTCGCAAGGCCTGGGACAGGCTGGACGTGGGTGGCGTGGTCATCAACGACGTGCCGTCATTCCGTGTCGACCACATGCCCTACGGTGGCGTCAAGGACTCTGGCCTGGGCCGCGAAGGCATCCGCTATGCCATCGAAGACATGACCGAGATCCGATTGCTGGCCGTCAGGGATATTTGATCAACATCGTTTCCTTGTCCCTTGTCCCTTGTCCCTTGATCCTTGCTCCTTGCTCCTTGAATCCTGATCGTCACCCAACCCCAAACACCCAAGCCATCAAGGTGTAGGCCAGCACCACGATCAATATCGTGAACAACAGGTTCAGCCAGAGGCCAGCGCGGGCCATCATTGGCACGGTGAGCAGGCCGGCGCTGTAGACCACCGCGTTGGGCGGGGTGGCGACCGGCAGCATGAAGGCGCAGGAGGCAGCCAGGGTGGCGGCGGCGGCGAACAGCAGCGGATCGTGGCCAAGACCCACGGCGGCAGCGCCCAGCACCGGCAAAAAGGCAGCAGCCGTTGCAGTATTGCTGGTGATTTCGGTCAGCATGATGACCAGGGCAACAGCGACGGTCAGCAACAAGATCAGCGGCCAGCCGCCCAGGGTCAGCACCAGCTCGCCGATGGCCTCATCCAGTCCGGTCTGGCCGATGGCCGCGGCCAGGCTCAAGCCCCCGCCGAACAGGATCAAGATTCCCCAGGGCATTTCGCGCATGGTTTCCCAGTCCAGCAGGCCGCCGGGATGGCGCGAACCGGCCGGGATCAGGAACAGGGCCAGGGCCGCGGCCATGGCAATGCCGGCATCGCTCAGGCCCGGTATCCAGTTATCGAGCAGCGGGCGGCTGATCCAGAGCGCGGCGGTGCTGGTGAACACAATGGCTACCCCCAGTTCCTGGCGGCTGATCGGCCCCAGGGCCCGGCGCTCCTGTTGGATCAGGTCATGGCCTCCAGGCAGGCTGGCCAGGCGCAGCGGGAACAGTACCTTGACCAGCAGCAGAAAAGTCAGGGGAACACCAACAATGACCAGTGGCAGGCCGACCAGCATCCACTGGGCGAAGCCAATCGACACGCCATGGCTTTCGAGCATGTAGCCGGCCATCAGGGCGTTGGGTGGCGTGCCGATCAGGGTGCCCACGCCGCCGATATTGCAGGCATAGGCAATCCCCAGCACCAGGGTGATGCCGAAAGCGCGTATTGCTGCCTGCTGCGTTGCGTCAGTGGCATCCGAGGGCTGGGCAAGCTTGATCACTGACAGGGCAATTGGCAACATCATCAGGGCGGTGGCGGTATTGCTCACCCACATGCTCAAGAAGGCTGCGGCAATCATGAAGCCCAGGACGATCGCCTGCGGCGAGCTGCCAATCCAGCTGACGATGGTCAGCGCGATGCGCTTGTGCAAGCCCCAGCGCTGCATGGCCAGGGCGATCATGAAGCCGCCCATGAACAGGAATATCAGCGGGTTGGCATAGGGTGCGGTGGCCTGGCCGATGGTGCTGATCCCCAGCAGCGGCAGGGCGACAATGGGCAGCAAGGCGGTGGCCGGAATGGGAATGGCCTCGCTGATCCACCAGATTGCCATCAATGCGCCCAGGGCGGCCACCGACCAGGCCGCCGGCGTCATGTCGGCCGGCTCCGGCGACAGCAGCATGATGGCAAAAACCAGCGGGCCCAGCCACAGGCCAATGGCCTGGCGCCGGCTGCGTGGGCGTTTCGGATGCTCAGAGGCGGGGCTCTGTGTCATGAGGCTTAGCGTGCGTGGGCTCGCAGGGCATGATGCCATGAGCCGGCAAACGGGCGGCCCTTGATTCGCGTGATCTCCAACCCCACCCTGTGGATAAGTCGAACATCAGCAGGGGAGTCAACCCGTTATGCGTATGGACAAACTGACCGCCCGTTTCCAGCAAGCGCTGGCGGAAGCCCAGAGTCTGGCCGTTGGCATGGACCATGCCATGCTCGAGCCCGAGCACATCCTGGTGGCGTTGCTGGACCAGGATGGCGGCGGCATTCGCGGCCTGCTGGGCCGGGCCGGTGCCCAGGTCAACGCCCTGCGCTCGGCGTTGGGCGAAAAACTCGACAGCCTGCCGCGGGTATCCGGCCAGGCCGGGCAGATCAACTTGTCCAACGATTCTGGCCGGGTGCTCAACCTGACCGACAAGATCGCGCGCGACCGGGGTGATGCCTATATCGCTTCCGAGCTGTTCGTCCTGGCGGCGCTCGATGCCAAGCTGGGCGTCAGCGAGATCCTGCATCGTGCCGGTGTCACCAGGAAGGCGGTCGAAGATGCGATCGATGTGGTGCGCGGTGGCGAGAAGGTGGACGACCCGAATGCCGAGGACAGCCGCGAGGCGCTGAAAAAATACACGATCGATCTGACCGAAAAGGCCGAACAATCACGCCTCGACCCGGTGATCGGCCGCGACGAAGAAATTCGCCGCTGCATCCAGGTCCTGCAGCGTCGGACCAAGAACAACCCGGTGTTGATCGGCGAGCCGGGCGTGGGCAAGACTGCGATCGTCGAAGGCCTGGCCCAGCGCATCATCAATGGTGAAGTGCCCGAGGGCCTGAAGAACAAGCGCGTGCTGTCGCTGGACTTGGGAGCCCTGATTGCCGGGGCCAAGTACCGCGGCGAATTTGAAGAGCGCCTGAAGGCCGTGCTTAACGATTTGAAGAAACAGGAAGGTCAGATCATCCTGTTCATCGACGAAATCCACACCATGGTCGGTGCAGGCAAGGCTGAGGGTGCGATGGATGCCGGCAACATGCTCAAGCCCGCGCTGTCGCGCGGCGAGCTGCACTGCGTGGGCGCCACTACGCTCAACGAGTACCGCGAGAACATCGAAAAGGACGCAGCGCTTGAGCGTCGTTTTCAGAAAGTGCTGGTCGGCGAGCCCAGCGTCGAAGACACCATTGCCATCTTGAGAGGCCTGCAGGAGCGCTACGAGGTCCACCACGGCGTCGATATCACTGACCCGGCGTTGGTGGCCGCGGCCACCCTGTCGCATCGCTACATCACCGATCGCAACCTGCCGGACAAGGCGATCGACCTGATGGACGAGGCGGCCAGCCGCATTCGGATGGAAATCGACTCGAAGCCCGAGGCCATGGACCGGTTGGAGCGGCGCCTTATCCAGCTCAAGATCCAGCGCGAGGCGTTGAAAAAAGAGACCGACGATGCGTCGAAGAAGCGCCTGGCCGATCTCGAATCAGAAATCAATGAACTGGAGCGCGAGTTTGCCGACCTGGACGAAGTGTGGAAGACCGAAAAAGCCTCGGTCCAGGACGCAACCCATATCAAGGAAGAGCTGGAACGGGCCCGGGCCGAACTTGAAAATGCCCGCCGCGCCCAGGACCTGTCGCGCATGGCCGAAATCCAACATGGTCGCATTCCGGAACTGGAGAAGAAGCTGGGAGAGGCCGAATCGGCCGAAACCACCGGCCACTTTCAGCTCCTCAGGAACAAGGTGACCGAGGAGGAAATCGCCGAGGTGGTCAGCCGATGGACCGGCATTCCGGTCTCGAAAATGCTCGAAGGTGAGCGCGACAAGCTTTTGCGCATGGAAGATGCCTTGCATGAGCGGGTGATTGGCCAGGATGAGGCCGTGAAAGCCGTGGCTGATGCCATTCGCCGCTCGCGCGCCGGCCTTGCCGACCCTAACCGCCCGAACGGCTCCTTCCTGTTTTTGGGGCCCACCGGCGTCGGCAAGACCGAGCTATGCAAGTCGCTGGCCAACTTCCTGTTCGATACCGAAGATGCCATGATCCGCATCGACATGTCGGAATTCATGGAAAAGCACGCCGTGGCCCGCCTGATTGGTGCGCCGCCGGGCTACGTTGGCTATGAAGAGGGCGGCTATCTCACCGAAACCGTGCGCCGCCGCCCGTACTCGGTCATCCTGCTCGACGAAGTCGAAAAAGCCCATCCGGAAGTGTTCAATATCCTGCTGCAGGTGCTCGACGACGGCCGCCTGACCGACGGTCACGGTCGCACCGTGGACTTTCGCAATACGGTCATCGTGATGACTTCCAACCTGGGCTCGGATCGCATCCAGGAACTGCAGGGCCAGGGCTACGACACCATGAAGTCAGCCGTGATGGAAGTCGTCGGCCACCACTTCCGGCCCGAGTTCATCAACCGGGTCGACGAAATCGTTGTCTTCCACCCGCTCGACCGCAAGCAGATCCGGGCCATTGCCTCGATCCAGATCGAGGGCTTGAGAAAACGCCTGGCCGACCGCGATATGGGCCTGGATATCACCGACCGGGCCCTGGACCTGCTAGGCAACGTCGGCTTCGACCCGGTCTACGGTGCAAGACCGCTCAAGCGCGCCATCCAGCAGAAGCTGGAAAATGGCTTGGCCCAGCGCATCCTGGCTGCCGAGTTCGGGCCCGGGGACACGATTCACGTTGACGCAGCGGAAGGGGAGCTGGTGTTTTCGGGTTGAAGGAACAAGGATCAAGGGTCAAGGGTCAAGGGTCAAGGATCTAAGGTGCACGGGCCGAAACTTCAGGCGCTCAGGCACAATGCGGCTTTAACCCGCTTAACGGTATTCGTCGCCAGATCATTTCAGGGCACTGCGATTTGGCTGATGGTGCAGGAGTCGTTGCGACGAGAGGACCGTGAATCCAGGCCGCTTGACGGCGCTATTGATGCAATGCAGGATGTCTGGACCTGACGGAGACCACTGCCAGATAGCTGCAGAATCCGGCGAGCTCGACAAGTGGGCTTCGCATTGGCCGGCGGGACCAGTTTGGCGCGCAGCCGGGTTAAGCCAACCGGAGTGTGTCCAGGCCGAATGGTTAGTCTCAATGAAATATGACCCCAATCAAGCCCCTGATCCGCAACGTTGGCTCCAAACTGACGAAATGACTCGTCTTGAGGCGGTGAGCGAGTGGATCGAGGAACACGGTTTTTTTGACTCGAATGAGACGCAGTCTCGTGCCGCCATCCTCTCGGCCCTCGAGTCGCAGATTGCCGGTGCGGATCCCGACGTAGTGGCGACGACGCTGCAACGCCTGACAGGTGCCGGGCTGGAGCGGGGCCGCGCGCTGTTTGCGATGGCTGGAGTCCTGGACCAGATCATGGCGGAGGTCCTGAGCAAGCAGTCCGATTTTGACCTCAAGGAGTACCAGCGGCGCCTGGAGGCACTCGATATCCAGCAAATCGAACATCATTTGGCCGGTAGTCTGCAAGGTTCGGACTCATCGCAGGCCTACGACCCTGGTCTGCAGCAACGTCTAGAGGCCTTTGCCGAGCGCCACGCCGACCAGGGTGCGCCAACATTCCCGACCTTGGCCGGCTTCCTGTTTGCCGTGCTTTGTGCGCCGAGTGTCGTGCCGCCATCGGTCTGGCTGCCGCAAATTCTGGGAGATGTCAGTTTCTCCAGCGATGAGGAGGCCGAACAGACAGTCGATGCCATCATGGCGCTGCTGAACTGGGTGGCAAGCCAGGTCCATGCGGAGGACGGCGACCCGCTGCCCTCTGATTGCATCCCCGATCCCGACCCCATGGCCAACCTCGAGGCAGGGTCTCGGTTCGGGCAATGGTGTGAAGGAGTCTCCAGGGCTCAGGTGGAACTGGAGCAGGTCTGGTTGGACGCCGTGGGTGACGATACTGAGCGGAAGAACACGCTTGGCCAGTTCTTCATGACCTTTGGGTTCTTTGCCTCGAAGGACCTGGCCATTGAGCTGCACTCGGAACTGATCGACCACCATCAATCCCTGTCGCTTGAGGAGATGGCCGCCGGGCTGCATGGCGACATTCCTGATGTCATCGCCGAGTACATTGACTTGGGCATTGAACTGCGCCGGGCATCGCCGCGCCGTCCAGCAAAAGCACATGTCCGCTCGAGCAAAGTGGGTCGAAACGCGCCCTGTCCCTGCGGCAGCGGGAAAAAGTACAAGAAGTGCTGCGGAAAGCCAGGACAGTGAACAAATGGGTTTCCTGTCTCCCCTAGCCCCTAGCCCCTTGAACCTTGAACCTATGATGATATGAACGTTCTCGTCACCGGTGCAGCCGGCTTCATAGGCTCAGCGATCGTCGAGCGCCTGCTGGCCGAAGGGCACGCGGTCACGGCTTGCGCGCGAAGCGCGAAAAACCTTCCGGCCAGTGAGCGCCTGCACTACCGGCGCACTGATCTGGGCCGGATGCTGGCCGATGACGACTGGTTGCCGCTGCTGGACCAGGTCGACGCGGTGGTCAATGCTGCCGGGATCTTGCGCGAGGACCGCCGCGGGGACTTCGATCGCATCCATTGTCAAATGCCGCAGGCCCTGGCCCGGGCTTGCGCAGCGCGAGGTATCCGGCGCTACGTCCAGATTTCCGCCCTGGGCCATCCTGAGGATGGCGAGTTCATCGCCTCCAAGCATCGGCTGGACCAGTCGCTGTTGGCAATGCAAGACCTGCAAGCTTTGGTGATCCGACCGTCGGTGGTCGTTTCCCTGCGCGGCTCCTACGGCGGGACGTCGATGTTGCGGGCCATGGCGGCGTTACCGGGCGCGCTGTTGCTGCCCGGCGACGGCAGTCAGAAAATCCAGCCGCTGTGGCTGGAGGACCTGGCCGAGATGGTGGTCAGTGGATTGTCGCTCGCAAAACCCGAGCCGCTGGTCATCGATGCGGTCGGACCGGAAGTAGTGACCCTGCGAGATTTTTTGTTGGCCACCCGGCGCTGGCTCAAGATTCCCGCGCCGTGGCGAGTGATCCGGACGCCGATGCCGCTGGTGCGCCTTGCCAACACCCTGGGCGATTGGGTGCGGGCCGGACCGCTGGGGCGCACCATGGGCCAGATGCTGGCCCGGGGCAATGTCAGCAACGGCAATGCCGCGACGTCGTTCGTGGGTCTTGGCGTCCAGCCTCGGTCGGTGATCGCCGGGCTGGACCAGTCGGCCAGTTTTGTCCAGGACCGCTGGCAGGCGCGCCTGTATCCGCTGGTTCCCATGGCCTGGCTTGCGCTGATCGTGATCTGGCTGGTTTCGGCGATCAGCGGATTTCTGGCTGATCCGGCTGACTACGGTCCGGTCCTCGACCGGATGGGCGTGGCCGAAAGCTACCAGGCCGGACTGGTCCTGGCGACCTCGGTGTTGAACCTGGTCCTGGCCGTGGCGCTGGCGCTCAGACGATGGCTGCCGATGGTGCTCACCCTGATGCTGTTGAGCGTGATCGGATACACGCTGGGCCTGGGCATGCTGGCACCTGAGCAGTGGCTGGAACTGACCGGTGGCCTGGTCAAAAATCTCGGATTGATCGTGCTGATCCTGGTCGTCATGGTGCTGGAGAATCGACGCTGATGAACGAATACCTGCTTCTGAAGCTGATCCACATCATGTCGGCCACCCTGCTATTTGGCACCGGCCTGGGCACGGCTTTTTTCATGTGGCGGGCGGATGTCAGCGGAGACATCCGCGCCATGGCCGTAGTGTCTCGCAACGTGGTGATGGCTGACTGGCTGTTTACTCTTCCTGCCATCATTATTCAGCCACTGACGGGCTTCTGGATCATTTATCTGCTGGGTTTTTCACTTGGCAGTACCTGGATCTGGCTCAGCCTGCTGCTGTATGTATTGATTGCTTGCTGCTGGATCCCGGTAGTGTTCATCCAGCTGCGTGTCGCTCGCCGGGCTGCCGCACTGGCTGCCGAGGGCAGGACAGCTGATGCCGGGATTCGTCGCCTGATGCGTTGGTGGTATGCCCTGGGCTGGCCGGCCTTTATCGCAGTTATCGTCATCTTCTGGCTGATGGTGTTCAAGCCGGTCTGACGGCGGGGGGCAGGGCGTTAGTCGAGGATGTACTCGATGGTGGTCACAACGCGGACCACTTTGACTTCAGGGGTTGACGAGTCGCGCTCGTTGATCGAGAAAAAACCCTGGCGGGCAGAGCGGATGGCGCCGACCCGGGCTTCCGAGTCGGCGGCAAACTGGGCCGCGGCCTGGCGCGCATCGGCCGTGGCTTCGGCAATCATTTCCGGCTTGATCGCCTCCAGCCCGGTAAACAGGAACTGCGCAGAATGGCCCCAGCCCGGAGTCAGTACCACGCCCTGGCTGATCAGCTCGGCCGCGTCTTCCAGCGCGGCTCGCGTGGCCTCTACCCGGGTTGTACGCAGGGTGATGCCGCGCTCGGCCGTGTAGCGATTGTCCGGCCGCTGCGGGCCGCTGGCATAAATCCACTGGTCGTTGATGCGCGGCGGCGTGCGACTGAGCTCTTCATCGCCAAACCCTCTCAGCTTGAGATAGGCGATGACCGCTTCGTCGGCGGCATCCATGGCCTGGCGAATATCTTCCAGGGAATTGCCGGCGAGCTGATACTGGATCGGCCAGATCGCCAGGTCGGCCAGCACTTCGCGCTCGGCAAACCCCTTGACCTCGACATAGCGATCGCTGATTCGGAAATCGCGGATGGCCGATCCCAAAACCACGGCCGCCACGATCATGCCAATGGCCAGAAGGCCAGCCGAAACCCAGCTGAATCGGTCGTGCATGCGATGCAATCCTGTTATCCGAAGCTACTCCTCCAATCTAGCGCAGAACTCGCGAGCTGTCCGCAATTATTTTTCAGGCCATTGTCAGATTCGGCGTTTCCGATAGCCGATCCGTGAACGCCTCGACTTCAGGCCATGGATCGGGAAAGACAAAACCTTGCAACCACCGAAGACACCGAAAGGGTAGTGAGTGGGTTCGGTGCTTTCGGTGTGTTCGGTGGTTTCTGTCTTTCAGGATCGACTCTTTTTCGATGTCGCCAGCATCTCTCGATGCCAGCACTATTTTGGTTTCGGCGATACGACGCCACTACTTCGGCGGACGCTGGCTGCTGGCATGGATTTCCAGGCGGAAATTGAGGCCCTGGCGGTCGGTGGTTGCGATCGCGGCAGGTTCCTCGTGATCCAGCGGGAAGATCAGGCGCGGGGTTGCCACGGTATCGCCGGCCATGCTCAGCGTCATGCGCAGATCGATCAGCCCGTCGTCGAGTTCCTGAAAGGTAAATGACTGCGACAGCTCGCCGTGCCGACCGACCTCGCTGTCCATGCCAAACGTCTGGCCGGGCCGCCCGGCGATCTGGTAGTGGTGCTCGTAGAGTCGGTCATCCTCGTCGACCCGGACCTGGGAGACGACAGTGAAATAGCGCGGCGCGTTTTCCGCCTGTTCCACCGTGCCCGCGCTCCAGACCAGGCCGGCCAGGCCGGCGGCGACGATACCGACGGCAGTCAGGCCAAGCGCTCGGCGACGGGGCAGGGAATTGTGTCGGTTGAGCATGGTTATTCTCTCTTTGAGTGTGTGTTGACTGGACCAGCGGCAGGCCGTGCTTGCGCTGGCAGCCACTGGCACCAACAGGGCTTCGGCGTAGCTGCGTGGCCAGTGAGGATGCTCGTGCAGTACGCGCGCATCGCAGGCGATTTCCTGGTCGGCGCGAAAGCGCTTCAGGGCCAGCCAGCACAGCGGGTGGAACCAGAACATGGCCCATAACAGCGCGGCGAACACATTGGCCCACGGGTCACCGCGCTTGGCATGGGCACGCTCATGGGCCAGCACCAGCTCGCGCTGGCGCGAGCTCCAGCGCTGCTCAAAGTCTGGGGGAATGACGATGCGCGGCCGGAGCAGCCCGACCAGGGCCGGGCTGGCCAGCGGGCGAACAGCGCGCCAGCAACCGTTGCCGCATGG
>SLQY01000028.1 GCA_007131235.1 Wenzhouxiangella sp. | reverse complement strand
TAAGCCAATACCGGCGGCGATTGCTGCACGGCACCAGCAGGGAGAAAGAATGAAGACAGCGATTTGCCTTACCGTGGCGATGCTTGCGCTTGGCCCGGTTTCCTCAGCCCTTGCCAGCCCCGAGATAGCCCGCTTTGCGCTGGCTGAGCGGGCCCAAAGCCTGGGCCTTGACAGTATCGATATCAGCGACACAGAGGTCACCGACCACTATCGCACCCGCCACAACGGCGTCGAACACGTCTGGCTGCGCCAGCGCATCGACGGATTGCCCGTGGCGCTGGGCCTGGCCAACGTCAACATCGGGCCGGGTGGCCGAATCTGGAGCGTCAACAGCCGCTTTGCATCCAACGCTCAGGCCCGCACCGCTGCCCGCCAGCCCACGCTGTCTCCAGCCGAGGCCCTGCAGGCCTATGCCCGTGTTCGGCGCCTGGACTTCGATGACAGCGTGCAATTGGCTCGCAGCACCGATGCCGAGACTTTCGTGTTCAGAGGCGGCAGTATGGCCGACAGCGATATCCCGGTGTCCCTGGCCTGGCTGGAATTCCAGGATCAACTGCGCCTGGTATGGGACCTGGCTGTCGATGAGCGTGGCAGGCCGGACTGGTTCAATGCCTTTGTCGATGCGCACAGCGGTGAGATCCTCAAAGCCGTCAACTGGACCCAGGAGGTGGGCTACCGGGTATTTGCCGAACCGCTGGAACATCCGGGCGAAGGCGACGACTCCCTGGTCATGAACCCGGCCGACCCGGAGGCCTCACCCCTGGGCTGGCACGACACCGGCACCAACCAGTACACCGACACCCGCGGCAACAACGTCTGGGCGCAGGAAGACACGGCAGCCAACAACAGTGGGGGCCGTCGTCCCGACGGCGGAGCCCAGCTCCTGTTCGATTTCCCGATAGACCTCGCCAGCCAGCAGCCGCCGCAGTACGAGGAATTTGCCATTACCAACCTGTTTTACTGGAACAACCTGCTGCATGACGTGCTCTGGCACTACGGCTTCGACGAGCCAGCCGGCAATTTCCAGGTCAACAATTTCGGACGCGGTGGACAAGGAGGTGACCCGGTCCTGGCTGACGCCCAGGATGGCAGCGGCACCAACAATGCCAATTTCTCGACCCCGCCGGACGGTTTACCGCCACGGATGCAGATGTACGTCTGGACCGCAGGGTCAGGCAACCCGGCCGAACTCATCATTGCCGAGCCCGCGCCCAGCGCCGGCACCTGGGCCATAGCAACCACCTCCTGGGGCCAGCCGATCGGTGATCCCGGCACCACCGGCATACTGGAACTGGTCAGTGATGCGTCGACCGTTCCGGACCAGGGCTGCGAGACCCTGAGCGGTTTTACCCCAGGCAACATTGCACTGGTTCGCCGCGGCTCCTGCGAATTCGGCCTCAAGGCGCTCAACGCCCAGCAGGCCGGGGCCAGCGCGGTCATCGTGATCAACAATGACGGTGCCAACGGCACCATCACCATGGCGCCCGGAAGCGCGGGCGGCGCAGTCAACATCCCGGTTGCCATGCTCGGAAACCAGAACGGCGACAGCATCGTCAACCTGCTGGACGAGGCAACGCAAGGCACTCTGTTGCGCCAAGGAGGCCAGCCTCTGAACCGCGACAGCGATCTCGATGCCGGGGTCATCGCCCACGAGTACGGTCACGGGCTGTCGATACGGCTGACCGGCGGCCCAAGCACCTCTTCCTGCCTGTTCGGCAACGAGCAGGCCGGTGAAGGCTGGAGCGATTTTCTCGGGCTGTGGATCACGGCCAAGCCCAGCGACACCGAGGATCAGCCTCGCGGCATCGGCAGTTACCTGATCTTCCAGGAAAACATCCCGGGCGCCACCATCCGCCCGGCCCCCTATATCCGCGATATGACGATCAACCCACTGACCTACGACCGAGTGCGAACCGCCGGTCCGGGCGGTGTGTCGGTTCCACACGGCGTGGGTACGGTCTACAACACCATTATCTGGGACCTGTACTGGAACCTGGTCAACCGCTACGGCTTCGATGCGAATTTCCATACGGGCAGCGGTGGCAACAACATCCTGATGCAACTGGTCGTCGACAGCCTCAAGCTGCAGCCCTGCGGTCCGACCTTCGTCACCAGTCGGGATGCCATGCTGCTGGCAGACCAGATCGCCCATGATGGCGCCAACCAGTGCGAAATATGGGAAGCCTTTGCCCGCCGCGGGGTCGGCGTCAACGCCAGCGATGGAGGCTCATCGGCCAACCTCAGCGGCATCGTCGAGGACTTTACCCTGCCCGAAAGCTGTGACAGCCCGGAATTGATCCCCGGCCTTGCCATCGCTATCGAGGCCACGAACGACGGCGCTGCTGTGACCGGCCCGGTCGCTGCCGGCGATGCGATCGAATATGTCGTCCATATCAGCAATACCGGCAACACCAGTCTCGACGAAATCGATCTGACCGACAGCTTTGAGCCCGCCCTGGTCTGCGACCAGCAGCCACCCTTGAGCCTGGCCGAAGGTGAATCCAGTACCTGCACCAGCGTATTGACCATCAGCCAGGCCGACATAGACGCCGGGCAGCCTATCGCTCGCCAGGCCAGCGTGACGGCGCCTGACCCTACCGTGAGTGCGGGCAAGCCGCTGCAGGCCGAGGCCGTCAGTGTGATCCAGGTCGAGACCGCAGCGCCTGCCATCCGCCTGATCAAGCAGGTCTCGCCGAGTGCATTTGTCGCCGCCGGGGACACGCTGGTTTATCGCTTCAGCCTGGAGAACACCGGCAACGTCACGCTTGATGAAATCATTCTCAACGACCCAATGCTAGGCGGTCAGGTGGCTTGCGAGCAGGACCAGCTGGCACCGAATGCCATCATTGAGTGCGGCCCCATGGAATACACGGTCAGGGACGATGATGTGCTGCTGGGTCGCATCGTCAACCAGGCCGAGACCAGGGCCAGGGCACCAGACGGATCGGAAACGATGGCCAGTGACGCGGTTACCGCCAACGAAGACGGGGTCCATTTCGATCGCTTCGAAGAGCGCTAGGGCTACAATACGGGTTGAGTCCGCTGACCGTTTGCTCGCCATGACCACAACCATAGACGCGCCCCAGGCGCCCCGTCCCGTCGGTGCGTACCCGCATGCGCGCCGGGTGGGGAACCTGCTGTTTCTGTCCGGCCTTGGACCGCGCGTACCGGGAACCAACGAGGTACCTGGCAACGTCATGGACGCCGACGGCAAACTGCTTGGTCACGACATCGAACGCCAGACCCGTCAGCTGGTTGCCAATCTGGACGCCGTGCTCGCAGCCTCCGGTGCGAGCCGCGACCAACTGGTCGACATCACGGTCTTCCTGACCGACATGGCCGGCGATTTCGGGCGCTTCAACCAGGTCTACGCCGAGTATTTCTCCGCCTCGGCCCCATGCCGAACGACCGTGGAAATCAATGCCCTGCCCACACCCATCGCAGTCGAGTTCAAGTGCATCGCTTGCCTGGACGACAGCTAGACCGCGACAATGGTGCGCTGACACTACCGGGAGACAGAACATCATGCTGCCACCGATCAATTTCCAGCACTGGATCGACAAGAACCGGCACCTGCTCAAGCCGCCGGTGGGCAACAAATGCATTTACGACGAGGATTTCATCGTCATGGTCGTCGGTGGCCCGAACCAGCGCAGCGACTATCACTACGATGAAGGCCCGGAGTTCTTTTTCCAGATCGAAGGTGACATGATCCTGAAGCTGATGGAAGCTGAAGGACCTCGTGATGTACGGATTCGCGCAGGAGAAATCTTCTATCTGCCACCGCGCGTTCCACACTCACCGCAACGCCTGGAAAATACCGTCGGCCTGGTGATCGAACGACGGCGCCTGGAAGACGAACAGGACGGGCTCATGTGGTTTTGCCCGAATTGCCATCACAAGCTTTACGAGGAATATTTTCGGCTTGGAAACATCGAAGAGGATTTCCCGCCGGTGATTGGTCGGTTCAGGGACAGCTTGGAAAATCGCACCTGTGAGCGTTGCGGGACGGTGCATCCGGCCTGATTGGCCCTGACACCGAGAACGATTTGAAGGACTTCCCTCTCACCTCTTCCCGAGGCGCGCCTCATCATTGTACGGTGGCACATCCATGGCTTCACCCGAGCGAATGCGCTTCTGCAGACCCAGCCACCAGTCGGCGTCGAACAGTTCGCCGTGAGCTTCGCTGAACACCTTCATCAGCGGTTTGGGCAAGCCCATGAAACGCGGAAACTCTTCGGGAAAGACATCGTTGTCGGCGACCGAATACCAGGGCTCGGGACTGTAGATATCAACATAATCCGTTGACCTCGGCATACGTCGGAAACAGCATTCGGTCAGCAGCATGAGTTCGTCATAGTCGTAGAAAACGACGCGGCCTGAGCGAGTCACACCGAAATTCTTCGGCAACAGGTCACCGGCAAAGATGTTGGACCGGGCCAGATCCTTGAGCGCCTGACCCATGTCCAGTACAGCCTGGCGAGCCAGTCCCTCATCCACCTCGTCGAGGTAAAGATTGAGTGGGCGGACGCGGCGCTCGACCCAGCAGTGCTTGATGACCAGGCTGTCATCGTCCAGGTGAACCAGGCGACTGCAACCCTCAAGCAACTCATCGCGCAGCGACGGCGAAAAACGATCACGGGGAAAACGCAGATCCTTGAACTCCTGCGCATCGATGAGCCGCCCGACGCGATCGTGCTGATAGACCATGTGGTAGCGCTCGATCACCTGTTCGCGGCGTATGGTCTTGGCCGGGTCAAAGCGGTCGCGCAGCAGCTTGAATACCAGCGGGTAGGAAGGCAGCGTAAAGACCTGCATTACCATACCCGGCTTGCCTTCCGCCTTGACCATCGCTTCGTCCCCGGTCAGCTCCAGGTGACGGAAGAAAGCGCGGTAGCGGTCTGTCTTGCCCTGCTTGGTGCGGCCGAGCACGGTGTAAAGCTCGTCGACAGGCTTGTCCGGCAGCAGGGTTCGAAGAAAAACCACGGTATCGCCAACCGTCGGCAAGTCGGCCAGAAAGTAGCTGAAGGTAAAGCCGAACAGGATGCTGACCTGAAGGCGACGACACAGCAATGCGTCGGCGCGCAGGGTGCCGTTTTCCATGACCAGCGCAATGACACAGGGCAAGTAACGATCGCGGGCAAATGCTCGTCCAACCAGGTAGGCTCGCCCCTCACGGTAGAACACCGTGGTCAGCAACTCGATGTTGTTGACCGCGGTCTCGTCTACACGGGCCATCTCGGATTGCAGGCGGCGGGCAAGGCGTTCGGCATCAGCATCGATATCGGCGTAGGTCACCGCAAAGGGAAAGTCATCGAGGAGCCGCCGAAAGGTATCGGCCAGGCTGTTGCCGACCGCGTAGACATGGCGCGAGACAGGATGAGTGATGCGATCGGTCGGCTCGATGTCCAGGGCAACGAACTCGATCCTGGCATCCACGCCGCGGGTCTTGAAAAGCCGCCGGCTGACGGTATTGAACCAGGTCTTGTAAAGCTCGGCGTCGAGCTTGCCCGCCACCCGCTGGTCGAAAGATGCACGAATTTCCTTCCACACCGAGCGCGAAAACAAACGACCGGCAAGGCGTTCGTCAAGGCGACCGATCAGCTCGTCGATGCGCCGATCATAAAGCTCGATACGGGCCACGACATCGGCCCGCATGCCAGCCCGGTCACCCGACTCGAAACGGCGCCGGCCACGCCGGGTGATATCGGAGAAACTGGCGTTGTAGTCATCGAAGGCGTGCAGCAGCAGGTTGGTTGCGTCATTGACAGGACTGCTTAGCTGACTCATGGCCTGGCCTCCTTCATACTGGACCGAACAGCACGGTGCACAGCCAGAACCAGGCCGGCACCGTGGCCGCTGAAAGCAGGACGCCCCAGGCAACCAGGGCCGAGCCCAGGGCCGGTGCCAGGCGTGCGCTGGCCAGGAGTGCAGCCGCCGTGATCATGGGCGGCATGGCTGACTCCAGCACGGCAACCGTGGCCACACCCGCGTCGGCACGAAACAGCCAGGCCAGCCCCAGGGCCAGCGCAGGCAATACCAGCAGCTTCCCAACCAGCCCGATGACCAGGCCCAGCCGGTAGTCCGGCACCAGGCGCAGCTTCAGGCTCATGCCAATGGCAAGCGTTACCAGGGGCAGCAGCATGTCGGCAAATCGATGCACCAGCACTTCACCCCACTCGGGCAGCCAGGCATTGCCCAGCGCCAACGCAAGGATCAGGGCCAGGAACGGCGGAAAGCCGACGATGCGCCGGGCCATGACCCGGATCGACGGGTTATCTCCTTCCCCGTACCATCCGATCACGAACAACACGTGGGTACAGACAATCAGGAAAGATCCGAACTGGTCGTAAACCACGGCCAGGCGAATGAATTCCGGTCCCAGCAAGGCATCGATCAGCGGAAATCCAAGAAACGAGGTATTGCCCAGGGGAATGAGGACCAGCAGCGCAGCGGTGACTTCGCGTGGCAGAGCCAGCAGGCGTGACAATGGCAGAACGACCGCTATCGTGACTGCCAGCAACAGCCATGGAATCAGCACCAGTGGCAACAGCGACCAGGATGGCTCAAGCGTGGGCACATGGATCAGGATCAATGCCGGCAGGCAGAGATAGAGCACGACCCGGTTGAGCACCTCCGGCGCGGCCGCCGGAAACAGCCTGGCCCTGGCCATCAGGTAACCGACGGCAATCAAGGCCAGGATGGTCAGGTAGGCAGACACCGGGGCAAGCTCGCTCGAATCAGGCGGTCGCTTCAGTCGCTGCTGGCGGCGAGGTGCTCATCCAGCCAGCCGATCGTCTCGTAGAGCATGTGCAGCACTGATTCCCGGGCCCGGTAGCCATGTGACTCCAGCGGTAACATGACCAGTCGCGCCGTGCCGCCAAGGCCGCGAATCGCCTGGTACAGGCGTTCACTCTGCATCGGAAAAGTGCCGGAGTTGTTGTCTTCCGACCCATGAATGATAAGCACTGGCGCGCTGATCCGATGGGCATGGAAAAATGGTGATACCCGTATGTAAAGATCGGTGTCATCCCACAAGGTGCGCTGTTCGCGCTGAAAACCAAAGGGGGTGAGGCTTCGATTGTAGGCACCGCTGCGGGCGATGCCCGTTCGAAAGAGGTCGGTATGAGCGAGCAGGCTGGCCGTCATGAAGGCACCGTAGGAGTGGCCACCCACGGCCACTCGGTCCGGATCGGTCACTCCGCGCGCTACGCCTGCGGCGATGGCAGCCTCGGCATTGAGTGTGATCTCCTCGATAAAGCGATCGTTGGGCTCGATTCCTTCGGCGCCGATAACGGGCATGGTGACATTGTTGAATACCGCGTATCCCAGGGTCACCAGGAACTCGGCGTTCCAGTAACTCAAGCGATTGAAACGATAAGGTGAGTCGGCAAGCTGGCCGGCCGCATCCGCGCTGAGGAACTCACGAGGGTAGGCCCACATCACCGTCGGCAGCGGGCCATCGCGCTCGCTGTCGTAGCCCGGCGGCAGCAACAAGGTGGCCGAAAGCGTTACGCCATCCTGGCGATCGAATGTGATCAACTCGCGCTGGATGTCGCGCAATTCCGGCAACGGATGTTCGGTATGCGTGATTCGCCGAAGATCGTTCTGATCCTGGTCCGGATCTCGGTCCTGATCGAGGTTACGGAGAAAAAAGTCCGGTGGCTCGCCGACAGATTCGCGCTGGGTTAGCAGTTCACGACCGCGGCTATCCATGAAGGCCAGCGGCCGCTCGAACCAGGGTGCTTGCGAACGCCACAGCCGCTCGGTCTCGCCGGAGTCCAGGTCGAGCCGATCCACGAAGGGGCGATCGCCCTCGGGTGAGCCACCCTGCCCGGCCAGGAATATCGCCGCTCCATCCATGAGCAGGCGAGACTGGCCACGCGTATCGGTCTGCATCATGGGTCTACCCGGATCGCCATAGCGATCTTCCCAGTTGCGCTCCCACAGCGTTGCAATGGCCGATCCCGGTTGATCGGGCGCAACACGCGTCATGCGCTCGCTGCGATTCTCCCACCAGCGCTGCCAGACCAGCGCGGTTTCGCCGTCACCGGCCAGGGTCCATACGATTCGGTAAGGCGAGTTCAGCAAAAGCTCGGGCTCACCATCGAACGGTGCCGACAGCTGAAACAGCTGATCGCGCACCTCGGCTTCCACGCCTGGATCACCGTCGTCCGCGGCCCGGGTCCAGGTCAGGGTGGCATCGGCATCACCCCGCCAGCGCGCGCCGCGCGGACCCGGAATGACAGCATCGAAAGCCAGCGGCAAGTCATCGGCCAGCGGATTGTCGGCAAGCTCGTAGACGATTTCGCCATTGCCGTCGATGACCAACAATTCGTGACCAAAACGACTGACCGGAACCGCGTAGGAATATGGCTGCCTCAGGCGGGTGTAGAGCACATGCTTGCCGTCTGGAGAGATGCTGAAGCTGGCCACCACCGATGGTGCTGTCAACGGCGTGAGGGTGCCATCCAGGTCAACCCTGACCAGGCGGGTGGTGAAGTGATGGTTGAAGACTGCCTCATCGTGAATATCGCCCAGCAGATCCTGGAAAGTACGGGTCGGTGCCATGCGTCCGCGCGTTTCGGTCACGATTGGCCCTGCCGGTAACGGATCACGTTCAGGCGGAGCGCTGCGCTGATCAGGAATGCGTCGGAAAATCACCGCACTGCTGTCGGGCAACCAACCAATGTCACCGCCACCGAAACGGCCCCAGGCAGCGTGCACGCGATGCCCGCCCCAGGCCATGGCGCGACGCTCGGGCAAATCGATCCGCCAGAGCTCGACGCCGTCGCTCTCCAACTGTAGCCATGCGATGCTTTCACCGTTCGGTGACCAGGCCAGGTCAAGAATTCGCAATGGTTGGGGCAGGCCCGCGATATCGATAGCGTCACCGAGCAGGTTTCGCAAGCTGGCGCTGGCGAAGTACCGGGGCATGGATGGCGCAAGGTTGTCCGGATTGAAGCGAATGCCTGCAAGGCGCAGCTCAGGTGCGGCCAGTTCAGCCAGCATCGGAAGCGGTGGGCGCTCCAGCATCAGCAAGTGCCTGCCGTCTGGAGAAGGGATGACCTCGACCGGCGGCGCCATATCGACCAGGTCAATGATCGATTGGGATGGTGAGCGGTAGCCGGTCTCCAAGGGCGTCGCCAGGGCAGGCGGCGCAAAGGCCAGCACGAGCAGGAGGGCGCAGATTTTTCGCATGGTTGGTCTGGGTTTGGCTCTGAAGTGGGAGTTATGACGCGCCATCTTACACAAGCCAAAACCCCTTGCATGACAAACAGCAGGTAGGATAGAGCGTGATGCGTGGAAATCGTGACACTAGCAACGCCAGCCGGCGTCAGCGTTGGGCATGGGCGCTGCAGATCTTTATTGTCTTGTTGCTGCTGTGGATCATGCTCAACGGCCTGGCGCAGCTTTGGGCAGGACTCATCGCCGCGCTGGCCGGAGCCGCGATTGGCGCCTGGCTGGCCAGCGGCCAACCGCACCCCTGGAAGCCCCATCGCCTGCTGGCGTTTGCCGGCTTTTTCCTGTGGGAGTCGCTGAAGGGAGGGATTGACGTCGCCTGGCGGGCCTTTCACCCGAAGCTGCCTATTCAGCCGGGCTTTACCAGCTACCGAATGGCGCTGCCCGCCGGTCAGCCCAGAACCCTGATGGTCAGCACGGTCAGCCTGTTACCGGGCACGCTGAGCGCTGATCTCGATGACAGCGGGGAAATGCTTGAGGTTCACGGCCTCACTCCCGATGCCATGGACTCGGTATTCCGGCTGGAAGCCTGGATCACCTGGCTGTTTTCGCTCGATCGATGATTAGTTGGTTGCTCCCCGGGCTTGTTGTCTTTCTGCTGCTCAACCTGGCAGCCGGGCTGGTGCGCGTAGCACGCGGGCCGACCCCGGCTGACCGGATGTCCTCAGCCCTGTTGTTCGGGTCAACCACCGTTGCCGTGCTGCTGATCCTGGCCGAATGGATGAGCGAGCCGGCGATGCGCAATGTCGCGCTGCTTTTCGTCATGCTGGCGGCCGTCATTTCGCTGGCTTTCTTTGGCATGCCGCGCGATATCGGCGCGGGAGACGATGAGCCATGAGTATGGGTGACACCAGCCTGGTTGAATGGATCGCCACCAGCCTGCTCGTCCTGGGTGCCTTGTTTTACCTGGCCGGCACCGTCGGATTGCTGCGATTTCCCGATGTCCACTGTCGCCTGCATGCGCTGACCAAGGCGGACAACCTCGGACTGTTGCTGGTTTGCGCGGGTCTGGGCCTGCTGGCCTGCGACTGGCAGGTTGCCGCCCTGCTCGGCACCATCTGGCTGCTTGGCTTGCTTGCAGCGACCGTGTCAGCCCACCTGATTGCTCGCCACGCCTGTCGCGATCACAGTGCCACATCGTCCCGGACTGGATCGGCATGAACCTGGCAGTCGACTCCCTGATCGGTCTGGGACTGGTCGCGCTGGCCTGGCAAGCCATCAGCGGCCGCTCGCTGTTTCGCGGCATCGTCATGTTCGTGGTCTTCGGTTTGACCATGGCGCTGGCCTGGGCGCGAATGGGGGCGCCGGACCTGGCCCTGGCCGAAGCGGCCATCGGTGCCGGTGTCACGGGTGCCCTGATGCTGGTGGCTCTGCGGCGCCTGGTCCAGTTGCATCCCGATCAACCCGCCGAGCCAAAGCGGGCACGATCGCGTCTGGCCTTGCCCATCGCCTTGCTCGCCGCCAGCCTGGTAGCGGTCATCGGTCTTGGCGCAGTCAGCGTGGATCGAGAGCCTGGCCGGGCCGGCGTGGCAGTCATGGACAACCTGGCCGAGACTGGCCTGAGCAACCCGATCACCGGGGTTTTGCTGGTGTTCAGAAACCTCGATACACTGCTCGAAGTCGCCGTCCTGCTGGCCGCCTTCCTGGCTGCACTGGCCGTTTTTCGCGACCAGGAACAGGCGCCTGCACCACCGCGCGGTGACTTGCCGCTGGTCGGAGCCCTGCTGGCGATCATCGTACCGCTTACTATTTTGGTCTCGGTCCATCTCTTGCTTGCCGGCAGCCATGAACCCGGTGGCGCATTCCAGGCCGGCGCTGTGCTGGCCGCCGGCGGCGTGCTGTTGATCCTGGCGGGTCGCCTGCAGCCTGCTTCCGGCATGCCGCTGGCTACCGCTTTGCCACTGGTCCTCGGGCTGCTGGTTTTCAGCGTCATTGGCTTGGCCATGATGTTGACCGGTGCGCCTTTGCTGGCGCTGCCCGGGCTGTGGGCCGTGTACCTGATCGAGGCTGCGATGATGATTTCGATTGCGCTCACCCTGGTCCTGCTGTTTGCCGGGGCCAGTGGCCTGCGCCGGGAGCGGCCATGAGTTCGGCAGTGCTGTTTGTCATCGTCGCCGCGCTGCTGTTCGGCATTGGCGTCTATGGGCTGATCATTGCCGGCCATTTGCTGCGCAAGCTGTTTGCCATCAATATCATGGGCAATGCCATCTTTATCCTCATGGTGGCCGCCAGCGGCCCGCTGGACGGAAAACCGGACGCCCTGCCCCAGGCCCTGGTCCTGACCGGCATTGTCATCGCCGTTTCGGCCACGGCCTTCGCCCTGGCCCTGATGGTCCGCCTCTACCAGCTCACCGGTCAGGCCAGCTTGCACAACAACGAGGGTGGCGATGACTGAGGCCGCCCTGGCCGGATTGGTGTTCCTGCCACTGCTCGGCGCTTGCCTCTTGTTACTGGTGCCGCGCCAATGGCGAACCGCGCTTGTGCTGCTTGTCGTGGTGCCACTTCCCGTGCTGCTGCTGCCGATCACGGCTGTCGTCTGGCAGCAACAAGCCGTTCAAATGGCCGTGGCCGGCCACGCGCTGCCGCTCGGCATTGTCTGGCGGGTTGACGCGCTAAGCCTGCTGCTGCTGTGGTTGAACGCTTTTCTGCTCGTCTTTGTCGGCCTGCAAGCATTGACGCGGTTTCCACCAGCTACCCCGGCAGGCTTGCGCTTCTGGCCGCTGTGGCTGTTGCTGGCCGCCGGTATCCACGCGCTGTTGCTGTCGGCCGACCTGTTCAATCTTTACGTGACCCTCGAACTGGTCACCCTGGCCGGCATCGGCCTGATTGCCACCAGCAATCGTCCAGCCGCCCTGCAGGCGGCGATGCGCTACCTGCTATTGGCCTTGATGGCGTCCTTGCTCTACCTGCTGGGTGTTGGCCTGATCTATGCCGAGATCGGCACACTCGATTTATACGAGGCCGGCAACCTGCTCGAGCCCGGCCTGTTGCCGGCAACCGCAATGGTGCTGATGATCACCGGGCTGCTGGTCAAGGCAGCGATCTTTCCGCTTCATGCCTGGCTTCCAGCCGCCCACGGCAACGCGCCGGGACCGGTCAGCGCCCTGCTCTCGGCCATTGTTGTCAAAGTGTCGATCTACATTGTCTGGCGATTGTGGTTCTGGACCGCCGAGGGTTGGCCCATGCCAGCGCTGGAGCTGTTCCTGGGTCTGCTCGGCGCTGGCGCCATTCTCTATGGGTCAGCCCTGGCGCTGGTACAGAAACGCCTGAAAATGGTCATCGCCTACTCCACCGTTGCCCAGCTTGGCTACTTGATGTTGATCTTCCCGCTTGCCAGTCTGCTGGCCTGGCAGGCGGCTGGATTTCACCTGGTCTCGCACGGGCTGGCGAAAGCGGCCCTGTTCGTTGCCGCCGGCAACATCCTGGCCAGCCTGGGAACCGACCGCCTGCGTCGCCTGGCCGGCCTGGATCAGCGCCTGCCGCTGGATGTATTCACCCTGGCGCTGGCCTCGGTCAGCCTGATGGGCCTGCCTCCCAGCGGGGGCTTTATTGGCAAATGGCTGTTTCTCCAGGCCGCCTGGGAACAGGGCGCCTGGGGCTGGATGGCACTGATTGCCCTGGGCGGCCTGCTCGCCGCAGCCTACTTGTTCCGTATTCTCGCCCTGACCTGCTTTCATCCACGCAGCCATGGTCATAGCTCGCGCCTGCGCGAGCCGCCGAGCCGTGCCAGCCTGGCCGGTCTGCTGCTGGCCCTGGCAGCGATTGGCCTGGGCTTTGCCTCCGCCCCGATCCTGACCATGTTGGCATCGGCGTGGCCAGGCGTGATCGCGCCATGATCCCTTTGTTGCTGTTCTGGTTGCCGCTGGTCACGGTGCTGGTTTCGGCCGTGGCTGGACTGGCGATCTTTGTGGCGGGAGAGCGTCGCCAGCGACTGCGCACCTGGCTGAACCTGGCCGCGGCCGTGCTGAAGTTGATGCTGATCGCCCTGATCGGGCTCCTGGTAATGGCTGGCCATACGCCCGAGTTTCGGATCTCGCTGTTGCCGGAGCTTGACCTGGTCTTGCGCGCAGACGCTTTGAGCATGCTGTTCGCCACGCTTTCGGCGCTGCTCTGGCTGGTCACGACGATCTATGCCATTGCCTACCTCGAACATGCACCAAACCGGGCCCGGTTTTTTGGCTTTTTCAGTCTGTGCGTAGCTTCCACCATGGGCATTGCCATGGCCGGCAACCTGGTCACCTTTTTCATCTTTTACGAATTGCTGACGCTGACCACCTGGCCGCTGGTGGTTCACACTGGCACCGCTGCCGCCATCGCCAGCGGTCGCACCTATCTTCGCTACACGCTGACCGGCAGCGCTGTTTTCCTGATCGGCCTGGTCTGGCTCTACGGGCTGGCTGGCGGACAGGATTTCATCGCCGGCGGCACGATCAGCGAGCTGGGCCTGGACCAGGACTGGAGTTTGCGCATCATCTTCCTGCTGCTGGTCATCGGCATGGGGGTAAAGGCAGCACTGTTCCCGCTGCATGCCTGGCTACCCAAGGCCATGGTTGCCCCGGCACCGGTCAGCGCCCTGCTGCACGCGGTCGCCGTGGTAAAGGCTGGCGCCTTCGGCCTGGTCCGCGTGATCGAAGATGTATATGGTCCGGCGCTGGTCAGCGAACTGGGCCTGGGCTTGCCCCTGGCCATTGCCGCAGCCTTCACGATCATCTACGGTTCAGCCCTGGCGCTGTTCCAGACCGATATCAAGAAGCGCCTTGCCTTCTCCACGGTAAGCCAGGTGTCCTACATTATTCTCGGCGTTGCCATAGGCGGTCCCGTGGCTACCATCGGTGGCCTCGTTCACCTGGTCCACCAGGGACTGATGAAGATCACCCTGTTTTTCTGTGCCGGCATATTTGCCAACTTCCTGGGTGTGAAGAAGATCAGCCAGCTCGACGGCATCGGCCGCCGCCTGCCCTGGACTAGCGCCTGCTTCACCATTGGCGCACTGGGTATGATCGGCCTGCCGCCGGTGGCCGGCTTCATCAGCAAATGGTACCTGGGCGCCGGAGCAGTCGCCGCGGGTCAACCCTGGGTCATTATCGTGCTGGTGACTTCGACATTGCTCAACGCCGCCTACTTCCTGCCCCTGCTCAAGCGCATCTGGCTGCATGATCCGCCCCGACAGTGGCCAGCCGAAGTCCAGGTCAGCCGCCTGGAGACGGCAGCCATGGTAGGTTCAAGTATTACCACCGCTCTGTTTTCACTGGCCGTCGGTCTCTTGGCAGGCTTCCCGCTCAGCCCCTTGAACTGGGTCACCGGAATCGTAACGGAGTATTTCCCGTGAGCGCCGTGATTGCTCTACTGCTGCCGCTGGTGCTGGTTGGCTTCATCCTGGTCTCACCCGTGACCAGGCCACTGGCCGTGAGGGTGGCCCCGTGGTCTGCCCTGGTGCTGATCTGGCCCTGGCTGGACGGCAGTGAAGTGCTGCTCGAATGGCCCCTGCTGGGCCTGCGTCTCGGCGTCGACGCCAC
>SLQY01000067.1 GCA_007131235.1 Wenzhouxiangella sp. | reverse complement strand
GACCGGCCTGCTCCAGCTCGGCGGCAGCAAAGCCGGCCTTGGACAAATGATCGGCCAGGGCGTGCCAGGCATCGGGTGCAAAGCCAATCCCGAATTCATCGACCGTGGGCTTGTCGAAGCCACGGTTCTTGAGGTATTCGCGTGCCGCCTGGCTGGCACCAAGTTGGCGTCGAAACCAGGCCTGGGCAGCGGTCAGCGCTTCAAAGAGACGATCATGCTTGCGCGCTACCGTTGCCCCGGCCTCGCGTGGGACTTCGAGCCCGGCCAGACGCGCCAGCTCTTCGATGGCGACCGGAAACTCCAGGCCGTCATATTCCATCAGGAAACCAACCGCAGTGCCATGCGCCTGGCAGCCGAAACAGTGATAGAACTGCTTGTCAGAACTGACTGTAAAAGAGGGGCTTTTTTCGTTGTGGAAGGGGCAAAGCGCCTTGAACTCGCCTCGCCCCGAGGGCTTCAGATCGAGCCTGCTGCCAATGACATCGACTATATCGATCCGTTCGAGCAGACTGTCGATGAAGTCATCGGGAATTCGACCGGGCAACGATCAGGGTCCGGGAGCGGCCGAGATCAGGCCGATAGCCTGCTGCGAACGCGTGCCGATACCTCGCGCATGTCTGCACGACCCTGAACGCGGGCCTTGATCAGCCCCATCACCGAGCCCATGGCTGCCATGTCGGCAGCACCGACTTCGGCCACGGCCTGATCAATGATCTCGTCGAGTGCCGCATCGCTCAGCGGCTCGGGCAGGTAGGCTGCCAGCAGGTCGATTTCCGCCTCCTCGGCCTCGGCCAGTTCGGGCCGTTGGCCGGCCCGATACTGCGTAGCCGATTCCCGGCGCTGCTTGATCATTTTCTCAACGATGGCCAGCACCGCGCTGTCATCGAGCTCGATACGTTCATCGACCTCGCGCTGCTTGATCGCAGCGGTGACCATGCGCAGGGTGGTCAGACGCAGCTTGTCGCCGGCCCGCATGGCCTGCTTGACGTCTTCGGAAATCCGATTTTTCAGCGACATGTCAGCGGTATCTGGCAAGCGGCTGGCTCAGGATGAACGACAGCGCGCCCGCAGCATGCGGGGGTTTTTAGTACAATCTGCGGCGATTGACGCGCTCACGAGACAGCTTGCGCAGGTGGCGCTTGACCGCAGCGGCCTTCTTGCGCTTGCGCTCCTGGGTGGGCTTTTCGAAGAACTCGCGACGGCGTGCTTCGGCGACCACACCGGCTTTTTCACAAGAGCGTTTGAAGCGACGCAGAGCGTACTCGAACGGCTCGTTTTCCTTGACCTTGACGCTGGGCATTATTTCCCGATCCATTTATTTAGTGGAAAGTCGCCCATTATAACCCGTATTCTTTCCACCATGCAAAGCATCCTTGGTATCGAAACATCATGCGACGAGACCGGCGTGGCCGTGTTTCACCCGGATCAGGGCATTGTGGCCGAACTCGTCTACACCCAGGCTGACCACGCGGCCTACGGTGGCGTCGTGCCCGAGCTGGCTTCGCGCGACCACGTTCGCAAGCTGCCGGGCATGATCCGGGAAGTGCTGGACCGGGCTGCTCTGCGCCCTGCCGAGCTGTCAGGGGTGGCCTACACGGCCGGCCCCGGGCTGGCCGGCGCGCTGTTGGTCGGCGCGTCAGTCGCGGTCGGCCTGGCCCAGGCAGCCGCTCGCCCGGCAATAGCGGTGCATCACATGGAAGGCCATCTGCTCTCACCACTGCTGGAGCCGCGCCCACCGCGCTTTCCGTTCGTCGCCCTGCTGGTTTCGGGAGGCCACACCATGCTGATCGAGGTCAGCGCAGTCGGACGCTACCGGCTGCTCGGCGAAACCCTGGACGATGCGGCTGGAGAGGCCTTCGACAAAACCGCGCGATTGCTCGGCCTGGGTTTTCCCGGTGGCCCCGAAGTGGCTCGCCTGGCCGAGCGTGGCAATTCTGATCGATTCGATTTTCCACGCCCGATGGTCAACCGGCCCGGTCTGGACTTCAGTTTTTCCGGTCTCAAGACCCATACCCGGCAACTGATTGCGCGCACGACCCCGGACGACCGTGCCGACATCGCGGCCGGCTTCGAGCGCGCGGTGGTGGATACGCTGGTGGTCAAGTGCCGGCGCGCCCTTCGCGAAACACGCCTTGATCAACTGGTGATTGCCGGCGGTGTCAGCGCCAACCAGCGCCTGAGACAGGCCCTCGACACCGCCCTGCCCGGCCAGGTGTACTATCCGCGTCCAGAACTCTGCACCGACAACGGTGCCATGATCGCCCACGCCGGCTGGCACCGCATCAGCGAGGGCAAGGACGACGGCCATATCGCCGTCCGCCCCCGCTGGCCCCTGGAGGAGCTGCGTGCACCCGGGCAAGCGGCAGTCGGTAGTCGGTCATCAAGAAACGCCCGGTCCTGACTGCATGGTCATCGGCCGCCTGTCCTTTAACCTTCAATCGTTTCCCTGATCTCATGGATATCGTCTTTATTACCGACCTCGACATCGACACCGTTATCGGCATCTACGACTGGGAGCGCGAAATTCGTCAGACCGTGCGGCTCAATATCGAAATGAATACGGATGTGCGCCGCGCTGCCGCCACCGACCTCATCGAGGATGCCCTGGACTACAAGTCTGTGGCCAAGCGCCTGATCGGCTTCGTCGAGAAAAGTGAATTCGGCCTGGTCGAAACCCTGGCCGAGCGCTGTGCTGAAATCATCCTGGCGGAATTTCCGGTACAGTGGTTGCGTCTGCGTCTGGACAAACCCGGTGCCGTGCGCGGGTCGCGCTCGGTCGGTATCCTGATCGAGCGCGGTCAGCGAACCGATTGAACTGTGGAGTGCAACATGATTGACGCCTACCTGGGCCTGGGCAGCAATCAGAACGCCGAGAGCAACATGCGTTCAGGAATTGCCGAGCTGAGTGCCCGCTTTGGCCAGATTGAGATCT
Organism: Wenzhouxiangella sp.; assembly: GCA_007131235.1. GTDB lineage: Bacteria > Pseudomonadota > Gammaproteobacteria > Xanthomonadales > Wenzhouxiangellaceae > Wenzhouxiangella. The sequence continues at coordinate 11,867 of SLQY01000067.1, read as the reverse complement.
CACCCATCTATCGCTCGCCGGCGGTGGGATTCAGCGGCGAGGATTTCCTCAATGCCGCAGCCCGTATCCGCACCGACCTGGAGGTGGGTGAACTGAAAGCCTGGCTGACCGAGCTCGAAGACCGTCACGGTCGCGACCGCAGTCTGCCCAAGTTCTCCGATCGCTCGCTGGATGTCGATATCCTGCTCTATGGCGACCATGTCGGCGACTTTGACGGCCTGGCGCTGCCGCGCGATGAAATCCTGAAATACGCCCACGTCCTCAAACCCTTGGCCGACATCGCACCCGACCTCAAGCACCCCGCCACCGGTCGAACCTTCGCCGACCACTGGCTCAATTTTCGCGGCGACCGGACCCTGGACGTTATGGCCTGAGCACTTGGAAAACACGATGGAGCCACCGAAAACACCGAAGTCACCGACAAGGCAAAAGAACTTTTCATTCGGTGCCTTCGGTGTCTTCGGTGGTTCCAAAGCTTCTGAAAGGAATCAAAATCATGTCTGATCAACATGCCAGCATTTATGACAGCCTGCTCCTGATTGTTGATGTTCAGGGCAAGCTGGCGCGGTTGATGCACGAGTCCGAGGCGATGATTCGGCAGCAGCGCATCCTGATCGAGGGCTGCCGACTGCTCGGCCTGCCGGTGGTATGGGCAGAGCAGCTGCCCGACAAGCTGGGACCCACCGTACCGGAGCTGATCGACGTACTGGACGGTGAACAGGCCCTGCCGAAATCCAGCTTCGGATGCTGTGGTGATCAGGATCTCATGCAAGCGATCGAAGCCACCGGTCGGCACCAGGTGCTCTTGTGCGGTATCGAAGCCCATGTCTGCGTCTGGCAGACCGCCGCCGAGCTGAAGCGCCGGGATTACCAGGTGCACCTGATCGGCGATGCCGTCTCGTCGCGCTCGGTCTTCAACCGCGACATCGCCTTTCAGCGCATGAGCCAGGCCGGCGTCGTCATCTCGAACGTCGAGATGGCGCTGTTCGAGATGATGCGTGATGCCGCGCATCCAAAATTCCGCGAGGTGAGTCGGCTACTGAAGTAGCCGGTGAGTAGAGAGGGAAACGGAAAGTACGGTGGTGAACCGGAAACCGCAAACCGGAATCCGTTAACCGCAAGGCGAAACGCCTTGCGTCACATATTCAACATTCTGCCGCCGTCCACCGCCAGAATCTGGCCAGTCACGTACGGCGCATCCAGGGCGAAAAACGTCACCGCAGCGGCAATGTCTTCCGGGCGGCCCTGGTGGCCCAGCGGGATGCGGTCGAGAATGGCGGCTGCGGCCTCTGGCGAATCTTCATTCTCCGGCCACAGGATCGCCCCCGGTGCCACGCCGTTGACCCTGATCGAGGGTGCCAGCTCCTTGGCCAGCGAACGGGTCTGCATCACCAGTCCGGCCTTGGCCTGGCAGTAAACCGCGTGGCGCTGCATCGGCACCAGGGCGTGAATGTCGACCAGGTTGACGATGGCCCCGCCGCGCCGGCTCAGGTGCGGTGCCGCCTTCTGCGACAGGAAAAACGGTGCCCGGAGGTTGCTGGCCATCAACTCATCCCAGTTTGCGGCCGTCGCTTCGCCGATCGGCGTGGGATAGAAGGCAGAAGCATTGTTGATGAGTACGTCGATACGCCCAAAGGTATCCAGTGCCGCCTGGATGATGGCTCCCGGTGCCGCCTCGTCGGCCAGCTCGGCCTGGACCAGGCAGACCGAGCCTGGCCGGACTGCTTCGAGCTCCTCGGCCAGGGTCTGGGCCGCCTGTTCCGAGCCCCGGTAATGCAGGCAGATATCCAGGTCGCGTGCATGCAGGCTCTTGACGATGGCCGCGCCGATACGTCGCGCTCCCCCGGTTACAATCGCGACTCGTCTGTCCCTGTCGTCTACTGATGTCATTTCCCGATCCTTCGTTGTCGCTGCCGGCGCCGCCGCCAGAGCTGCTGGAGTTGAGCGGCGAATTGTGCAACAGGATTGTCAACAACATCGTAACGGACGGACCGATGGGCTTTGCCGACTACATGCGCATGGCGCTGTATGAGCCAGGTTTGGGCTACTACGTCAACGGCCTGCACAAGTTCGGCCCGTCGGGCGATTTTGTCACCGCACCGGAGCAAGGCGGGCTGTTCGCCAAGGCCCTGGCCCGACAGTTTGACCAGGTTGGCAGCGAGATCGGCGCTGGCTGGACCTTGCTGGAACTGGGTGCGGGATCCGGCGCACTGGCCCGGGATCTGCTTGCCGCACTTGACCACCCGCCGGCCCGGTACCTCATTCTCGACACCAGTGCCTCGCTGCGCCAGGTTCAAGCCGAGCGCATTGCCGAGCTGCCGGCCTGGCTAGGCGCGCGGGTCGAATGGTTGAGCCAGCCGCCTGAAGCCGGTTTCGACGGAGTCATCCTGGCCAACGAAGTGATCGACGCGCTGCCGGTCAGCTGTTTCGAAGTGGACCAGGACAAGGTACTCGAGCGCTGCGTCGACTTCACCGGCCAGCGCCTGACCTGGACCCAGCGCCCGGCACCGCCACGGCTGGACCAGGCAGTCGGCGAACTGCGGGCGCAACTGCCGGGCTGCCTGCCCCCCGGCTACCAGAGCGAAATCTGCCTTGACCTGCCCGGCTGGCTGCGCACCGTCACCGAACCCCTGCGCCGGGGCCTGGCACTGTTTATCGACTACGGCTACCCGCGCCGCGAGTACTACCACCCCGACCGCCGTGCGGGCACCCTGGTCTGCCACTATCGGCACCGGGCCCATTTCGACCCTTTTGTCTGGCCAGGGCTGACCGACATATCCGCTTTTGTCGATTTCAGTCTCGCTGCCGATGCCGGCTTCGACAGCGGGCTGGAAGTCGCCGGTTTTACCAGCCAGGCTGGCTTCCTGCTCGGCATCGGCATCCACGACCAGCTCCAGCAAGCCAGCGACGAGCGCGACCGCCTGGGCCTGTCAGCGGAGCTGAAACGACTGACCCTGCCGGGGGAAATGGGCGAGAAGTTCAAGCTGATCGCACTGACTCGAGGCCTGGAGCAAGCCTTGAACGGATTCGAAGGCATCAGCCATTTGCATCGACTGTAATGGCGCTTTCCAGACAGCGGGACAGGTACCTGCCAGCCACGCGGCCGGTGCTGGCCATTCGTTGCCACTCGTAGCCGGATCATGAACCATCAGGGATCGACGACCCGTACCGGCGTGCCGGCCAGCACCGACCCATCACCCAGCATGTAACGCAACTCCCAGGCGCCCGCTTGTTCCGGTGCCAGCCATTGGTACTCGGCGCTGGCCTGGGTCCATTGCCAGGCTTCGTAGTGGCCCGGGGGGCTGCCGGCCGGCACCAGGGTCAAGTAGCTGCCCTCACCGATCGGACCCTTGACGGTAAACAGAAAGTGCTCGCCGGCGCGAACGCTGCCGGGTCCATCCCAACTCACCGTTGCGGGCAGGACCTGGATGGGCTGGCGTGCCATTACCCGCAGCGGGTTGACCAGTTGGTAACGCAATTCGTACTGCCCCGGTGCATTGGGCGCGGTCAGTTCGTAGTCGTCCCGACCAACCTCCAGCATCGACCAGCTGCGAAACTCGCCCTCGCCTGCCTCTGCTTCGACGATGGTGATCCAGAACTCGTTGTGCTTGGGCCCGACCGCGCGCACGCTGAAGCGATCACCAGCCTGCACCTGCACAGGTCCCGAGATCAGAATCTCGGCCGGCGAAACCCGCAAGGGTCGCGCCACCAGCGGCACATCGGCGCCGTCGAGCACGAAGCGGACTTCATACTCGCCCGGCTCCGACGGCGCCAGGAGTTCCAGCGACTGCTCGGCAGCGCTGAGCAACTCCCAGCGCAGGTACTCACCGATCGCTGCCCCGGCCGGCGCAATGGCAATCCAGTGGTTGCCATCACCGACCGGACCGCGTACTCGCACCACCACCACACTGCCCTGCATCACGCTTTCAGGCGCGTCGATCAGCGCTTCTGCCGGCACCAGCTCCAGCGGTTGCTCGGCCAGTGTTGAAGGATCATTCAGCACGCCCACGTAGCGTAGAACGTGGTTTCCTGCCCCCGCCGGCAGCCGGATAGAGAGCTCGCCCGTCTCTTCGCCCGGGCGCACCCAGGCATGAGCCCGCTCGAAGCCATCGGCATTGACCAGGGCAATGTAATCGCCACGCGCGGCCGGACCGCGGTAGCGCAGCGTCAGCAAGCCGGCCTCGACCGCGCTGGCAGGCGCATCGAGCTCGGCCGTACCACCGGGGCGAACGGGTGCTGTGGCCAGCGCCGCCAGCGCACCCAGTGACTGGCTCAAGCTGGCGGCGTCATCGGCGCGGAAGTAAAGGCCGCCGGTGTTCTCGGCCAGGCAGCGCAAGCCGGCCTCCCGCGTCGCATCATTGAGGTCAAAGCCAATGACATGCGCAGTGAAGTCAATCCCTTCGGCAGCCAGTTGCTTGCCAATCTGGCACGGGTCCAGTCCGCAGTTCTCCTCGCCGTCGGAAACCAGGATGACGGTGGCCTTCTGCTCCGAACTCTTCAACGCCTCGGCCGCCCGCTGCACCGCCGCTGACAGCGGCGTCATACCGCGCGCGTTCAAACCATTGACCGTCCGTCGAAACGAAGCGATATCCGGCGGCCCCGGGGCGATCAGCAATTCAATGTCGGCGCAATCGCCGCGACGATTGTGACCATAAGCCATCAGCCCGAGGCCGTGCTCTGCATTCCAGTTGTCGAGCAGATGACCAACCGCCTCGCGACCGATCTCGACCTTGGAGCGACCGTCGATCTGGCCCCACATCGAACCCGATGCATCCAGCACCAGGACCACGTTTTCCCGGGCCAGCGCGGGCGCTGCCGCCAGCAAGAGTGAAAAGCCCAAAGCTGTCAGGGCATTACAGAGCGCGGAAAATTTCTTCATCTTCAGGTATCTCGCTGATGTTGATTGGCTTGTGCGACAAACGCCGGACAACAGCAATACGGCAAACGCCAGCAAATGTGTTCAGCGATCGACCAGTAGGTCCCCAGCTCTAATTCACCGGGCTAATGTCGATGATGAGATAAACTCTTTGCTACACGGAGGTGACCCGGTAATGCCCCGCAGTTACGATTACATCATTGTCGGTGCCGGCTCGGCTGGCTGTGCGCTGGCCAACCGGCTCAGTGCAGATCCCTCTATTCGTGTGCTTCTGCTGGAGGCTGGTCCGCGGGACTGGAATCCGTTCATCCACATGCCGGCTGGATTGGCCAAGCTGGTCAACTTCAAGTCGCTTAACTGGAACTACTACACCGAGCCCGAGCCGGCGCTGAACAACCGCCGCCTGTACTGGCCACGCGGTCGGGTGCTGGGCGGGTCCAGTTCGATCAACGCGATGTGCTACTCGCGTGGCCACCGCAGCGACTACGACGACTGGGCCGCCCTCGGCAACCCGGGCTGGAGCTGGGACGAGGTCCTGCCCTATTTCCGTCGCTCCGAGAACCAGTCACGCGGCGAAACGGCGTTGCACGGTATCGGTGGACCCTTGAGTGTCGAGGACCTTCACTATGCCAATCCGCTGAGCGAGGTCTTCATCCAGGCAGCCGAGCAGGCCGGATTTGCCCGCAATCGCGATTTCAACGGTCCCACCCAGCGTGGTTTCGGCCTGTACCAGGTCACCCAGCGCAACGGCAGGCGCTGCTCGACCGCGGTCGGCTACCTGCGTCCGGCCAGGTCCCGGCCCAATCTCACCGTGTTGACTGGCGCCCTGACCATGAACCTGGTCTTTACCGGCAGTGACCGGGTGGGCGGGGTCCGTTTTCGGCGCCGCGGCTTGAGCCAGACGGTCATGGCCGAGCGCGAAGTCCTGCTGGCCGCAGGGGCAATCAACTCGCCGCACTTGCTGATGCTGTCTGGAATTGGACCGGCACCCATGCTGGAAAGCGTTGGAATCAGCGTCCGCCACGAGCTCAGCGAGGTTGGCCGCAATCTGCAAGACCACCTCGATGTTTGCACCCTGACGCGCTGCTCGCAACCGATCACCTATGACCAGCTCAACGAGATTCGGGTGGGTTTGCGCTATTTCCTGCATCACGAGGGCGAAGGCACCTCGAATATAGCCGAGGGCGGCGGCTTCCTGGTTTCAGGACGGGGCCGAGCCGACCGACCCGATGTCCAGATGCACTTTGTTCCAGCGCTGCTCGACGACCACGGCCGCAATCGACTGCCCGGTGACGGCTACACCCTGCACGCCTGCGCACTGCGCCCGGAAAGCCGCGGCTACCTGGCCCTGCGCTCGGACAATCCGCGCCAGCCCATCGCCATTCATCCAAACTACCTGAGCGCGGCCGAGGATCTGGAGATGATGCTGGAATGCGTCCGCCTGTCGCGCGAAGTGCTGATGCAGCCGGCTTTCAAACCCTTTCGCGGCCATGAAATCTTTCCCGGCAACGACATCACCAGCCGCGATGGCCTGATCGAGTTCATCCGCACCAAGGCCGAAACCATCTACCACCCGGTCGGCACCTGCCGCATGGGCTCGGACCCCCACGCCGTGGTCGACCCGGAACTGAAAGTGCGGGGGATCGATGGTTTGCGCGTGATCGACGCCTCGATCATGCCCACCCTGGTCGGCGGCAACACCAACGCCCCGACCATCATGATTGCCGAAAAGGCCGCCGACCTGATCCTGGACAAGGCGGCGCTGGCTCCCAGTCACACCGAAACCAAAGCGGAAGCGGCCTGAACGACCGCTTGCGCGCGGATCAGACTCAGGGTGCTTGAAAGCGGTCGCTGAAAACCTGGTCTGAAAAGACCGTGATCGGGTTGCTGAGGCTTTCCAGGCGAACGCCGCCAATTTCCAGATCCAGCACGTACTCACCCGGCTGGTCGAAGACCAGCTGATTGAGCTCGATTGCGCCCCACTCATCGACCACCCCGGCATTGCCACTCAGACTGGCACCCTCCGGACCGGCATGGATAACCACGACACCCTCGGTGCCGATCGGCGCATGGTTGGTGCAGTCGTCATAAACGGCCACCCAGAGTCGCTGCGGCAGGCCGGCAAAGAACGGCCCGTCATCATCGCTGCCTTCATGGTCGGCCTTGACCATCGGGCCGGGCAAGCCATCAAAAGGCGCGCTGATCGCCCCCACCGTGGGCGAATGGCCGGCAGCCACCGCTTGCAGGCGCGCTGCTTCGCCGGTTCGATTCAGCCTGACGTCCACAAACTCGGCCAGGCCGTCTACCGTGACCGGATCATCGTCAAAGTCCAAGGGATTCCAGCCCAGCACGTTGGTGTATTCACTCAACAAAACGGTACACTCACCGGGCACGGGCTGCCCCAGGCCATCGGTGACCATCACCGTCATTGGCGGATCAAAAACCTCCCGACAGACCGTATCGGTCGGCTGCTGAATGAACTCAAAACGGCAATCCCGGCCCAGGGGGCCGGGATTGACCGACTTCGCCCTCCGCCGTGGCGGCTGGCTATTCGCCCTGGCCCTGCGAAAACCCCGGCTTGCCATCAAAACAGTGGAGGTTTTCGGTCTTGATCACATCCAGGCCGTCGGCCTCGAAGCGCGCCAGCAGATCGATGATCACCCGGTGCGCGACCGGCTGATCATGGAATGAACGAAAGCGGCAGCGCCAGTGGTCGGTGCAGCGCGTTTCCGGCAACCCTTGCGGATAGACGCGCACACCGCGATTGGTGATCAGGGTCAACGACAGCTCGCTGCTCTCGGTCAGCGCTTCGACGCGCCGGCCCAGGCGGATGGGATCACGTCCAAACTTGTCGTAGTCGATGAACACATCTACACCGGTCAGCTCCTTGTTCGGCTTGCGGCTGTAATGCGGCCAGTCGGTTGGCAGATCAGCCCAGGCCAGTCGGGTGTCATCGATTTCAGCCAGCGCTGCCGGTCGCAACCGCTCGATGACCGCCGTCGTGAAATCACGCGTGCCAAGCAGATCCTGGCTGTGTCCGGGCCGATAAATGTCTGCCGTATGCAGGCCGTCAGCCAGGGCTGCGCGCCAGGCGGCGTGGATTCGGCGGGCACTGGCGTGGTCGCCGAGGTAGTGCAGCATCTGGACCGCGGCCAGCAACAGGCCGGACGGATTGGCCACGTCCATGCCGGCGATGTCCGGCGCCGAGCCGTGCACGGCCTCGAACATGGCAAAACCATCGCCGATGTTGGCCGAGCCGCCCAGGCCAACCGAGCCACTAATCTGGGCGGCCACATCGGAAATGATGTCGCCGTACAGATTCGGGCAAACGATGACATCAAATTGCTCGGGCCGGTCAGCCAGCAGGGCCGTGCCGATATCGACGATCAGATGCTTTGCCTCGATATCCGGGTAGTCCCTGGCGATGCGGTCGAAGCTGTCGTGGAACAGGCCATCGGTCAGCTTCATGATGTTGTCCTTGGTAAAGCAATGCACCCGGCGACGACCCTGGCCGCGGGCAAGCTCGAAGGCATAGCGAATCACCCGCTCGCTGCCAGGGGCCGAGATCAGCTTCAAACATTGGGTCACCTCGGCGGTCTGGCGATGCTCGATGCCGGCGTAGGTGTCCTCCTCGTTCTCGCGCACGATCAGCACATCCATGTCCGGATGACGGGTATGGATCCAGGGATGCCAGGCCCGGCACGGGCGCACGTTGGCGAACAGACCCAGCGCCTTGCGCAAGGTCACGTTAACGCTCTTGTAGCCGCCGCCCTGGGGCGTGGTGATCGGGCCCTTCAACAACACCCGGTGGCTGCGAATCGCCTGCCAGGCTTCGTCCGGAATACCAGAACTGGCCCCCTGGCGGTAGCTTTGTTCGCCAATACTCACCGGCACAAAGCGCACCTCGGCGGACACTGCATCCAGCACCCGACAAACGGCCTCGCTGATCTCCGGGCCGATGCCATCACCGGTTGCCAGCGCCACCGGGCGCGCCTGGCGAACCGGCACCAGTGCATGCTGCAGGGCAAGATTGCGAGTATTCACAGCCATATCCATGATCTTCTCCTTGAGTTGGTGGTCGACGTGGGTGGACCAGACCAAGATATTCCGCGATGGAAGTAAATAATAGTAAAATCGAATAAGTATAGACTTTGATTTTTATCTAACTATTTGCCACCATGCGCCTGACCCTGCATCAGCTCAATATCCTCAAGGTGGTGGCCGACACCGGTTCTATTGCCGGCGCGGCCCAGCAACTGCACCTGACCGCGCCGACCATTTCCATCCAACTCGGTCAACTGGCCGAAACCCTGGGCACACCGCTGCATGAAGTCATCGGCCGCCGCCTGCGCCTGACCGCTGCCGGTCATGACACCCTGGAAGCCGCCCGTCGCATCGACGACGAACTGCGCCTGCTCGAGCAGCGCCTGGCGGCGCGCCAAGGCGTGGAGCGGGGCCGCCTGAGCATCGCCGCCGTCTCCACCGCCGAATATTTGCTGCCGAATCTGCTCGGCCGGTTTCAGCAGGCCCATCCCGGCATCCAGGCCACCTTGACCATCGTGCCGCGCGAACGCCTGCTCGCCCGGCTGGCCGATGGCCTGGACGATGCTTACCTGATGACCCGCCCGCCAGGCGACAAGGAACTGATCAGCGAGGCTCTTGGCCGCAACCCGCTGGTGATGATCGCCCACCCCGACCACCCCTGGGTGAAACGTCCGGACCTGACCCTGGAGGCGGTCAGCGGCGAACGTTTCCTGGTCCGCGAGCCCGGCTCCGGCACCCGGCAATGGACCGCCGAATGGCTCGCTCGCTTTGGCGCCGAGCTCAGACCCGCCCTGGAACTGGGTAGCAACGAAGCCATCAAGCAGGCGGTCATGGGCGGCCACGGCCTGGCCGTAATCTCCCTGAAAGCGGTACTGCTGGAACTGGAATCCGGCCTGCTAAGGCTGGTCAGGCTGCCGCACTTCCCGGTCCCGGTACGCTGGCACCTGGTCAGACGACGACAACGCCTGCTGACACCAGCAACCGCCAGCTTCCGCCAACACCTGCTCGACTGGCTCCCCCAACTCGATGAACTGCTCGCAGAAACACTGGCCCGCCACGGCCAACCCTGGTCCAGCGATGACGAACACCTGCTGGACAGCACGGTCGGTCGCATCGAGGTGGACTGATTGCGCCATACTGGTGACATGATCGAATTCTTCGTGACCGCCCCACGCGGGCTGGAAGACCTGCTGGCCGTCGAGCTCACCGACCTTGGCCTTGACGCCGTCCGTCCGACCCGCGGAGGTGCCAGCTTCAGCGGCGAACTTCCCGACGCCTACCGGGCCTGCCTGTGGTCTCGGCTGGCCAACCGCGTGCTGATGCCCCTGGCCCGGTTCGAAGCCGCTGACGACGACGCGCTCTATGCCGGGGTAAGCACCATTGACTGGCAGGATCACATCCAGGCAGACGCCAGCCTGGCGGTGGACTTTACCGGCATCAAGGCCCAGATCACCCACAGCCGCTTTGCCTCCCAGCGGGTCAAGGATGCCATCGTCGACCAGTTTCGAACGCAGACCGGCGCGCGGCCCTCGGTTGATATCAAGACCCCGGATATCCGCATCAACGTCCACATGCTGCGCGACCAGGTCACGGTGGCCCTGGACTTGTCCGGCGACAGCCTGCACCGGCGTGGCTACCGCGACCACGGTCATATTGCGCCGCTGAAGGAAAACCTGGCCGCCAGCGTCCTGATGCGCGCCGACTGGCCCACGCTGGCCGCCCGGGGCGGCGGCCTTGTCGACCCCATGTGCGGCTCGGGCACGCTGTTGATCGAAGCCGCCTGGCTGGCCAGCGACTCGGCCCCCGGCCTGATGCGAACCCGCTTCGGCTTCCTGCATTGGCCCGGCCACGACGCCAGTGCCTGGAAAGACCTGGTCGACCAAGCCCTGGAGCGCCAGGAAGCGGGGCTGAAACACCTGCCACCCATCCACGGTTACGACAATGACGCCGAGGCCGTGCAGCGAGCCCGGGACAATGTCCGCCAGGCCGGGCTTGCCGGCCTGATCGAGATCACCAGGGCCGACCTGGCCGAGGCCCGCCCCACTGACCCGGACCGGCCAGGCCTGGTGGCCACCAACCCGCCCTACGGCGAGCGCCTGGCCGACAGCCACGAACTGGTGCCGCTGTACCTGCGCCTGGGCGATACGCTCAAGCGTCATTTCGGCGGCTGGCGTGCAGTCATTGTCAACGGCGCTGGCTGCCAGATCGGTCTCAAGCCCGACAAGAGCTGGCAGCTTTACAACGGCCCGATCGAATGCCGCCTGGAAAGCTTCGAGATCAGCACCCATGACCAGGGCGAGCGTTCCGACCCGGCGATCGATTTCGTCAACCGCCTGCACAAGAACCAGCGTCAGATGAAGAAGTGGCTGCAGCGCGAAGGCATTACCTGCTACCGCATGTACGATGCCGACATGCCAGAGTACGCGCTGGCCGTGGATATCTACGGCACCCCGGAAGGCGACTGGCTGCATGTGCAGGAATACCAGGCACCAGCATCGGTCGACCCGGCCCGCGCCCAAGCCCGGCTGCGCGCTGCACTGTCGGCGTTGCCGGCAGCCCTGGACATCGACCCGCGTCGGCTGGTGTTCAAGGTTCGCAGGCGTCAACGCGGGCGCGAACAGTACACTCGCCAGGGCGAGTCCGGCCAGATGCTGGAAGTCCGTGAAGGCCCGTGCCGACTTTGGGTCAACCTGACCGACTATCTCGACAGCGGCCTGTTCCTGGATCATCGCCCGGTGCGCCAATGGATCGGCAGCAATGCCGCTGGCAAACGCTTCCTCAACCTGTTCTGCTACACCGGTGCGGCCACCGTGCATGCCGCCATGGGCGGGGCGACAAGCACGACCAGCGTCGACCTGTCGAAAACCTACCTGGACTGGCTGCAGCGCAACCTGTTTCTGAACCAGAAGAACAGCCCCGTGCACCAACTGGTTCACGCCGACTGCCG